>CAYWCJ010000370.1:0-4838 GCA_964456595.1 uncultured Gemmatimonas sp.
CCGTGGTAGTGCGCCGCCGAGATGCGCGGATAGCGATGGCGCACCCATTCGGCCGCTTCTTCCACACCTGCGCGGGTCGGCAGGAAGATCGCCACACCGCGCTCCGAGCGCGCCAACTTCGACAGAAACTTCTCATCGAGAAAGGCCAGTGGTTGCTTGCGATCGACCTCCACCTTGGCCGCCTTCTTCGGATCGAACGCGGACACCTGCAGTACATCGGCGCTGTCGAGGTAGCGCGAGTAAAAGGCCGGGTCCACCGTTGCCGACAACCAGATGAAACGGCAGCCGGCACGCTTGCCGAGGGCCAGACACAGTTCCAGCTCTGCGCTCGTCTGATGGATCTCGTCCACGATGAGCGTGTCGAGCGCCTGAATGTCGCCATCCTGAAACCAGCGCCGCGCGATGCCGGTGGTGACGATGACGACGTTCCACGACGGCAGCTCGGGCGGAGCTTCGCGTTCGCGATTGACGACGCCCACCCGCAGGTCGGTGGTGCCGAGAATCGTTTCGGAGATGGGGCGGATCGCCAGTGTCTTACCGGTGCCCGTACCGGCGACGATGCCGAACCCGCGCCCACTCGCCGCCAGTGCACGAAGCTCCGTGCCTCTCGTGCGCTCCAGGAACGTGTCGAGATGCAGTGCGACGGCCAGCTCGATCGTTTCACACGCCGCGCGTGTCGGCGCGATCACGATCACGCGACCGGTGGCAGGTTTGGCCGAGGCGAAGGCTTCGCGGTCCGGCGGGAGATAGCGATCTTGAGGTGTGCGCACACCGCAACTTACCGCGGGTATACAAGCGAGGCGAACACCGGCATGTTTGTAATGGAGACCTGATGCACTTCTCGGAGACTGATGAAATGAGCACCGACGACGAATCGAACGGGCGCGCCGAGTGGGTGGAGGTGGCGACGTTCTCCACGGGACTGGAAGCGGACATGGCCAGGAACGCGCTCGAGCAGGCGGAGATTCCGGTGCTCGTCCGCAGCAATGCCCCCGGTATTTTCGGTCTGGCCTATCAGGGCGTGGTGGCGGGCGGGGTGGCGCTGCAGGTACCGTCGCCGGAGTACGATCGCGCACGTGAGCTGCTGAGCGACCAGTCCACTCGCAACCTCGCCCTCGTCGACGACGAGGACGCCTACGACGAAGACGCCGGCGACACGTCGGCCGACGCCTGAGCACGCAGACATGCCCGCAGCTCGTGACGATTACATCCTGCGGCTCATCCAGCAGGTCGCCAATGCATTACGGCGTTTTCGCGAACGTCTCGGCAAAGGTGATTCCGCCGAGGAAGTGAGTCGTGATGTCGGCGCCGCAGTCGGCACCTTGCTTGGCCCCCAGCGCATGCTGCTGGAGCGACTCGACGGATGGTCCGCCGCGAACCTGCTCGGCGATTCGGAGCGCGTGCAGCTCTGGTCTGAACTGCTGCAGTTGCAGTCCGACCTCGAACGCGCGGCCGGACGCGATGTGAGCGCCGATACGCTGGCGGCGCGAGCAGCCGCCTTGGCCAGGTATGGCACGCCGGTGCGCGTCGAGCGCGATGCCACCAGCCCGCACGCATGAGCGGTCAACACGAGATCGAGCGTTGTCCGTGGCCAACCAAGCCGCTGGATATCGTGTATCACGACACCGAGTGGGGCGTCCCGGTGCACGACGACCGCGTGCGCTTCGAGTTCCTCACACTGGAGGGCGCGCAAGCGGGGTTGAGCTGGTCGACCGTGCTGGCCAAGCGCGAGCACTATCGCCGCGCCTTTCTCGACTGGGATGTGGCGGCGGTCGCGAGATTCACCGAGAGTGACGTCGACCGGCTCGTGCTCGACGCGGGCCTCATTCGACACCGCGGCAAGCTGGCGAGCACCGTCACCAATGCGCAGGCGTTCCTGCGCGCGCAGTCGGAGTTCGGCTCATTCGACAGCTACGTATGGCGATTCATTGATGGAGCACCACGCATCAATGCCTGGACACACATGCGCGACGTGCCGGCCAAGACCGCCGAGTCGGACGCGATGAGCAAGGATCTGCTCAAACGCGGTTTCAAGTTCGTGGGTTCGACGATCTGCTATGCGTACATGCAGGCCACGGGGATGGTGAACGACCATCTCGTGACCTGCCGTCGATACCGCGACTGCGCCAACGACAGCGCTAAAAGTTAGTCAGCACGCCGTCCGGCTCGTACGCGCGGTCATTCGCCTGGTCTTGCATCGGTGGGTGCTGCGACTGACGTGACGGTGCCGGACGCGCGGCTGCGGCGCGCGGCTGCCGCGAGCGACGCGCGGACGACCGCCCGCCGTTCGACCGTGACGGCGCCTCGCCGAGCGCAGCCGAGATCTGGAACGACTGCACCATGTTGGTGAGCGTCAGTGCCTGACCAGCCAGCTCTTCCGACGCACTGGCCGACTCTTCGGCGTTAGCCGCCACCTGCTGCGTGACCGCGTTCAGCTCGGTGACCGCCATGTTGATCTGCCGCACGCCATCGCGCTGCTGCTCACCCGCGCTGGCAATCTCGCCGACGACTTCACCGACGCGACGAACGTCCGCGTCGATCTCGGACAGACGTCCGGTGACTTCGGTGTTGAACTCAACGCCGGCGCGTGCGTTGTGCACCGACTCTTCGATCAGTTGCGCGGTCGTCTTGGACGCTTCTGCGCTGCGGATAGCCAAACTGCGCACCTCTTCGGCCACGACAGCGAATCCGCGACCGGCGTCGCCGGCGCGCGCCGCTTCGACCGCCGCATTGAGCGCCAACAGGTTCGTCTGGAACGCAATCTCGTCGATCGTCTTGACGATTTTTGCGGTTTGGACGCTCGAGTTACGGATCTGCTCGATGGCGTTCGAGAGCCTCTGCATGCTGGCCTGACCCTGGGACACGCGATCGCGTGCGGCCGCCGCCATATCCCGCGCCTGCCGTGCGTTCGATGCCGTCTGCTCGGTGTTCGACGTCATCTCCTGGAGACTGCTGGAGACTTCTTCAAGTGATGCCGCTTGTTCCGACGACCCCTGCGCGAGCGCCTGACTGCCGGACGCGATCTGTTGTCCGGCCGATGCCACCTGCTCGGCACCGACATTCACCTGCTCCATCGCTTCATCCAGCGTGTCTGCCGCCAGGTTGATGGATAGCTTCATCTTGGCGAAGTCGCCGTGGTAGTCGCCGACCACGCGTGCCGTCAGGTCGCGGTCTGCGATGCGTCCGAGTACCTCGGAGGCCTCGTTGATCGGCGTGACGACGGCATCGAGCGTGTCGTTGATGCCGGTCACGAGCGAACGATACGCGCCATGGAATCGCGCCGCATTGCCGCGCGTGGCGAGCTGACCGGCCTTGGCCGCCGTGACAATGGTGCCCGTCTCGTGCACCAGCTGCTGGAGCGTGGCACGCAGGCTCACGAACGCCTGCCCGAGTGTATCCTTGTCACCGCGCGACGATACGTCCACCGACATGTCGCCCGCGCCAATCGCCGTTGCCGCCGCCGCCAACTCCTTTTGCGAGGCGACCATCCGTTGCATCGTGATCGCCAGCTGACCCAACTCGTCCGCGCTCGTCACATTGATGGTCTGAGTGACGTCGCCAACCGCCATCGCATCGGCCGCTTCCTTCAGACGCGTCACGGCACGCACGATCGGACGCGTGATCCCCACCGCCGCGAACGCGGCCAGCGACAGGGAGATCACCACCAGAGAGAGCAGGATCGCCATGCTCGCCTTGTACGCCGAAGCGCCTGCCGCCACGGCCGCTTCCATCATCCCCATCTTGTCGGCAACGAGAGCGTCCATCTGGGCATCGATCGAGTCCGCCTGCGCAAGCATGGCGCCGAGCCGCGCCGTGGCGCCCGCGTCATCACCGGCGCGCGCCAGTTCGACAACAGCATCCTGCTGTGGACGCAGCCGCTCGTACGCGGACAACATCGCCGCCGCGGCCGTCTTGGTCTCAGGCTTCTGGATCTGCTCCCGATACGCCGCAAACGCCGCGTGGAACGCGGAATCGTAGCGCACGATATCAGCCTTGCGCTTGTCGATGGCTTCGGCCTTTTCATCGAGGATCGCGTTGCGTACCGCGCGCGCGATCAGCACGAACTGCACGTTCGCTTCCTTCAGACTGAGCGCCGGCAGCGAGTGCTTCCCATTCAGGTCGGCGAGCAGCGTATTGAGGGCGCTCGCAGTGCGAATCGCCTGTGCACCGACCACGGCCAACAGCAAGGCCGATGTCCCAAAACCAATGGCCAGCTTGCGTCCTATTGCGAGGTTGTTGAACCACTGCATTCCCACTCTCCGGTCGCACGGCCCGACTCCCCATCACTGGCGTTCCGTCATCGGAGCGCGGTTGCGAGCGACCGAACTGTTGGTGCGCCGCTTCTCGTCGGAGTTGGATCATCTGCTGTGTCTGCCCAACAAGTGTCGGGCAGACGGCGCAAAACTTGAACACTTGCACATCCAGAAATTTCCCCTCACTGCTTTGTCCTGTAACACGCGGGTCAGCGGCTACCGCTGCAGCAACTTCACTCGCTGACCGTTCCGAAAAATCTCCACCCGATCGGCCAGTCCGTCTTTGTTGGAGTCCGTCCACACCTGCAACAGTTCCCCGGCCTGATCGAGAAAGATCGCGCGCCACGGCGTACCACCGCGTCCCTGATCGGGCACCCGCAACTGGAATTCGTTGGTGCCAAGCCAGGTCATGACTTCGGTGTTCACACGCCCCTGCACGACATCGAGCACGGAGTTCATCCTCGGCAACGTCTGCGGGTAGGCCTGCGAGCCATAGCCGGGCAGATCGTCGCAGCGACCGTCTTTGTCCCGGTCGAGACACGTCGGCAGCCCGAAACGCAGATCGTCGCACCAGCCGTCGCCGTC
>CAYWCJ010000371.1:0-4821 GCA_964456595.1 uncultured Gemmatimonas sp.
GGACGGCGGGGACGCTGAATGCCCGCCACACCGACGCCATCGTTGGCGCAACTGCTTCAGCGTGGTGCACCGCGCTCACCCGATCGCGACACGCTCGACACCTGGGGGCGGGCCGTCGGCGCGGCGTTGCCGCGTCCGGTGGTGATCACACTGGCTGGCGATCTCGGTGCGGGCAAAACAACGCTGGCGCGCGCATTGTGCGCCGGGCTCGGCGTGGTCAATCTCGACGAGGTCACCAGTCCGACGTTCTCACTCGTGCAGCAGTACGAAGCGCCGCGTGGTCCGGTCACGCATGTGGACCTGTATCGATTGCGAAGTGACGCCGAGCTGGACGCGCTGGGCTGGGATGAACTCGTGGAGACCTCGCCGGTGTTGTTGATCGAATGGCCGGAACGTGCCGCGTCCACGTTGCCTCGCGACACGATCGCAATTTCACTGACGCACGATCCAGCCGATCCGACGCGGCGCGTCCTTCGTATTCACGCTCCACTCGTGAAGTAATCGTGGGCCACAAGGTCGGCGACGTGACTCTGGCGCGTATCAGGCGTCCGGAATGTGCGGAGGAGCCTGTGCTTTCGCGCATCCACTTGAGCGCACCATGTCCGTCGTCCGACCATTCCCGCCAGATCGCCGGTCGCCTCGCGCGACCACCGTCAGACTCGCCGAAGTCATCTCGGCGCTGACATATGCCCTCGATCTCACCGAAGGGCAGCGGCCGGGCCATACGCTGCGCACGGCGCTGATCGCGATGCGATTTGGCCAGGAGCTCGGGCTCGACCCTGACATGATGGGCGCCCTGTACTACGCCACGTTGCTCAAGGACGCAGGATGTTCCAGCAATGCGGCACGCATGGCCTCCCTCTTCGGAACCGACGACCAGACCGTGAAGCGCGCAATGCGCCTCGTCGACTGGCATGACAAATGGCGACTGGCGATGCGCACGGCGCGCAATTGCGGTATCGGACGCAATCCGATCGAACGCATTCAGCACTTTCTCCGCATCGCGGGCACGCCGCAGATGACGCGCGAGCTCATCCAACTACGATGCGAGCGCGGTGCGCAGATTGCCGTCGCGCTCGGCTTTCCCCGGTTGAGCAGCGAAGCCATCGCGCACGTGGACGAGCACTGGTGCGGTCTCGGGCATCCGGTCGGTCTCGCGGGCGAAGAGATTCCGTTGCTGTCGCGCGTGCTGCTGCTGGCGCAAACCGTCGAAGCGTACTGGATGGAGAATGGCATACAGGCCGCGCTCGAGATGGCCAGGGCGCGACGCGGCAAGTGGTTTGATCCGAAGCTCGTCGATGTGGTGTTGACCTGGCGGAGTGATGCGACATGGTGGGAGTCGCTGGCTGACTTCGAATCCCTCGACGCGGCCGTGGTGGCGCTCGAACCCGGTGGCTCACCGATGCTCGCGACCGACGAACGCCTGGACGCGATTTCGTACGCTTTCGCCGCGGTGATCGACGCCAAATCGCCATTCACGTATCGCCACTCGACCAATGTGGCGCGCTACGCCGTCGGCATTGCCACGTTGGTGGGTGCGGATGCAGAGTTGGCGCGCGACATCCTGCGTGCCGGCTTGCTGCATGATATCGGCAAACTCGGCGTCTCCAATCGTATTCTGGACAAGCCCGGCAAGTTGAGCGACGCCGAACGTGACGAAGTGAGGAAGCATCCGCTCTGGACGATGCAGATTCTCGAGCGCGTGCCGGCGTTTGAGCACTTCGCGGAAGCGTCCGCGCGCCACCACGAGCGGCTTGATGGACGCGGCTATCCGTGGTCGCTGTCTGGCGAATACCTCGACTTTACCGCGCGAGTGCTGGCGGCGAGTGATGTGTACGAAGCACTCACCGCAGATCGACCGTATCGAAGCGGAATGCCGGTGGGCAAGGTGCTCGAGATCATGCGTGGCGATCGAGGCACCGCATTTGATGCGACCGTGTTTGACGCGACGGCGGCAATGGCCGAGCAGGGCGCGTTCTCGCTGCTCGCGTCCTCGGGCGATGAGCCGTTCGACATCCTGCGCGCGGAGTCGCCGGTGATTGCCGAGCGACACAGCAGCGTCGCCTAGCCCAACGCCGATGCAGCGCGCAGTGCTCGGCCCTTGCTTCGCGGAGTGACGGAGGGAATTCTCCTCCCTGTGTCCAGTCATCTGCCATCGCCCATACTCGTCATGGATGCCGCCACGCCCGCCGGGTCGGTGGCAATTGTCGTTCAGGGCGTCGTGGTTGGCAGGGCAGACGTACCAATGGGAGTAACGCGCGACGACACGCTCTTTCCCGCCGTGCAGCAATTGCTGGCATCGCACTCGCTGACGGCGAGCGACCTGCGCGCGATCGTGTGCGGTGCTGGCCCCGGAAGCTTCACCTCGCTGCGTATCGCAGGTTCGCTGGCCAAGGGGCTCGCGTTTGCGACCGGTTGCCCGTTGTACGCGGTCTCCTCGCTGGCACTGGCCGCAGCAACGCACGCTCGCGCCGGTCGGTACGTGGTCCATTCCGATGCGTTGCGCGGCGAACGCTTCGCGCTTGATGTCGACATCGACGACGCGGGCATGTTGCACGTTCGTTCGGCGGTGCGACGTCGTTCGTTCACTGAACTGGCCGACGCGTCTGACGGACGACAGCGGCTGGCGGTCCTCGCGTCCTCCGAGCTTTCGCTGGAAGTCGCGACCGTGACGCCGGATGCGGCCGCGATTGTACGCTGCGCCGATTGGTGGTTGGATGGTCCCGTGTCATTGGACAGTTGGGAACCGGATTACGGGCGACTTGCCGAAGCCCAGGTCAAGTGGGAACAGCTGCACGGACGCGCTCTGGTCGACGGCTGATGGTCAGGACCGCCAAGACCCAGTGATGGCGACGCGCGAGCATACCTCGGCACGACAGCAGCCCATCCTGCTGCGATGCGCGTTGCCGACCGACGTGCAGCGCATGGCCGCGATCGAGTTGGCGTCGTTCAGCGATCCGTGGCCGGCGTCGGCGTTTGCCGATCTGTTGCAGCAGGCGCATGCGCGCATCATCGTTGCCCTCGGTGCTGATCAGGCACTGCTCGGTTACTGCGTTCTGCTGAGCGCCGCCGACGAGGGAGAGATTGCCAACATCGCGGTGGCGCCATCGGCGCGTCGTGGCGGGGTTGGCGCCCAGCTGCTTGACGACGCGATCGGTTTCGGCACGAGCGAGGGCGTGTTGCATCTGTTCCTCGAAGTGCGCAGCTCCAACGAGAGTGCGCGTCGATTGTATGCCTCTCGTGGCTTCCTGCCGGTCGGGCGGCGGCGCGCCTACTATCGCGAGCCGCTCGAGGATGCGCTCGTGCTGCGCCGCGACGCGTCATCCGCCGGATGAGGTCGCGCGGGGAGGCGGTGCGTGAAATGGATCCCGCGCGAAATACAAGGGTTTGTTGATCGCGAACGCAGCTCCTAGCTTCACTCGCAACCCCAATACCCACCGCTCAGCGAGGAGGCCCCATGAGTCGCAGCCTGAACAAGGCCATTTTGATCGGCAACGTCGGAAGTGATCCCGAAATGCGCAGCGTCGGCAACGGCGGGCGCGTCGCGCAGTTTTCTCTCGCGACGGGCAGAGTATGGAACGACGCGTCGGGCGCCAAGCAGGAAAAGACCGAGTGGCACCGGTGCGTAGTCTGGAACAACAAGGCCTCCTCGCTGGCCGACGTGGTCGAGAAGTACGTCAAGAAAGGTGAACGCGTGTACGTCGAGGGTGAGATCGAGTACCGTCAGTGGCAGGACAAGGACGGACAGACGCGCTACACCACCGAGATCAAGGTTCGCGAACTGCTGCTGCTTGGCGGTCGCGCCGCCGGCGTCGGCGGCGGCGACGACACGGAGAGTTCGGCTCCTCGTCGCGCCCCGGGTTCGCCGCGTGCGAAGCCCGCAACGGCCGCCTCCGGCGCCGCGGGTGGAGACGATTTCAGCGACTTCCCCGGCGCGCTGGAAGACGAGGACGACGACCTGCCGTTCTAGTTTGTGGTGGCGGTGCCCGCGGAGCAATCTTCGAGTCGGGGCTGCCGCTGAAATGCTCCGGGCTAGGGACGTGATGCCGCGCACGTTACGTGCGTGCGCGGCGGGCGTCTCCCGTTGGGAAAGCACTCGTTCGTCGGGTGCGCCCAAATTGCGCCCCGTTGTTGGAGGCGCGTCGCTCTCCCACTGTGAGGCTCGCCGATGCGCGCTGCTGCCCAAGCGCACCCGTCTGAAGTACCCGCCACGAGCGCGCGCGCCGCGCTTCTCCGACTCGTGGTCGCGTTCCTGGCGACCGTGTTGTTGCTCGCCATCTGGCGTCCTACGGTAGTCAGGGCGCAGGCGGCGCCCGATACCACCACAACGTCGCACGTGGTCAAGGCGGGCGAGTCGCTCTGGCTGCTGGCCGAACGCTACTACGGCAGTGGCTACGCCTGGCAGGATCTCGCCCGTCGCAACTCGATCGTCACCACTCGCAGCAAGGTGCTGCTGGTCGGAATGAAGTTGCGCGTACCGGCCAGCGTCCCGAAGCAGGGAGTCGCCAGGTCGAGCGCGCTGCCGGTGCCCGACGTCGCGACCGCAATCGCCGTGGCATCGCCAACCGCATCGCCGAGCGCATCGCCGTCCACGACCGCCGCGGCCAGAGGTGCGCCAGCAACGACCTCGCTTGCGGCACAAACCGTCGATAAGGCGGACGCGGCGGCGCAACCACCCGCTGCAGCACGAGCTGCCCGCGCGCGTCCAGTATCACCGCGTGCGGCCGCTGCCGTTGTGGCGGCCAAGCCCGCGCTGGGCTCAGCAAACCCGGCTCGTCCGGCCAACCCGGCTTCCGCTGCGCTAGCAAGCAGCACTCCGGC
>CAYWCJ010000372.1:0-4788 GCA_964456595.1 uncultured Gemmatimonas sp.
TCCTCAGCGCGCCCGGCGCGCTGAGGAAGCACAGGTGAACACCGCCGGACTCCTCCCCGTCGCCGGCGTCTTTGGCATCACGCTGCTGGTAGGGCTGGTCGTGCTCATGACCGCCGAGTCGTCGGTGACGGCGGTCGCCCGTGCTGCTGCGCGCGATATCTCCGGCAGCTTCTGGATTGGATTGCTCGCCCAGTTGGCTGCAGTACCTCTGCTGTTCGTTTTGGTATTGGCGTGCGCCGTAACCATCATCGGCATTCTGGCCATTCCCGTGGTCGCACTAGCCTGGGCGTTGGCGTACACGGGTGCGTTCACGCTGGGATTGCTGGCCGTCGCCATCGTTGCCGGTCGAGCCATCGCCGGAAAGGGCGGTGCTGCGACTCCTCGTGCCGTGGCGCTCCGCAGTTTGGCGGTCGGACTGGCGGCGCTCAGCGCGGTCTGGTTTGGTGCGTCGCTCATCTCGAATGTGGTGGTGGCGGGTCTGCTCGCCCGCATGGTCGCGGTGGCGTTCACGTGGGCCGCGGCAACGGTTGGACTTGGCGCTGTCGTGAAGTCGCGCGGCGGCGTGCTCACGCTGCGTTTTGAGACAACCACCGAAACGTCCATCCCATCGTGGCAGACGCCGACGCCGGTGCATGGCGTGGTGGCGGCGCGTCGACCGGTGTCGACGCCCGTTTCGACGCCGACCACTCCGGACGTTTAAGCCCGATCGCAGTTTGTCGCCCGATGCTGGCCTTCGTCACGCAGCACGCGTAGCGTCCGACATGACGCAAGACGAGCGCACGGCGGCGGTTCTTCGAAAGTACGGGCTGGAGCCTGACCCTGTGATCGAGTTTTACAAGCGAGACGTAGACCGCTCGCGGCTGCGCCAGAATCTCGAGCGCACCACCGACGAGCGCATGGCGCTCCTGGTGGAAATGCAGCGCCTGCATGAGAGGCGCGACGCGCAGGCGAGAAACTGCGGCGCCAGAAATGACCGACTTCGAGCATCTGCTGCGCGTACTGAACGACGGCGGAGTTCAGCAAGGGACCAATGCGTTCGTACCGTCAGACGCGCAACGGATTCTCCCAGCGGAGTGATCGGAAACGCCCGAAGTCTCCATCCGCGGAGTGCAGCGTCGCACCACGCTCGATGCACAGCGCGGCGAGATGCGCATCGGTTGTGAGGTTGCCGCCTCGCCCGCCGTCGGACAGCAGTGACCTCAGCACGCGCCAGTGTGCCGCTCCCGGTTCAACCACCGAGACGACACGCTGCGCGTACCACGTGTCGACGAGCGCAAGCGCGTCCTCAACTGGCCACGGCTTGGGAATGACGAGTCGATTTGTGGTCAAGCGAATGAAACCGAGGACGACGATCCACGGCAGCCCTACAGGCTCGTCGCCAGTGAGGAGTTCGTCCAGCCAGCGCTTCGCACGCCGATGCTCTGCGGCCTCCGCGTGCACTGCGTAGACCAGCAGGTTGGTGTCGGGAACAATCACTAGCTACCGGCCCTCGGCCAACTTGCGAATGATCTCCTCATCTTCGAGCGCCGCTGCAAGCTGTAGTGCCTTGACCAAATTGACGCCTTCTCGAACCTGTCCGAGCGAGATGGAAGGCGTTCGATAAGTGACAGGATCAGCAGCTGCAGGCGCGTCTAGCCCGCGCAGAATCACGCGATGCAGCAGCGCGCGAAACGGAACTCCTTCGCGATGGGCCTCGTCACGTAGTCGAGTGAGGAGCGAGTCGTCGAGATCGATCGTGGTTCGCATCAAATGATGCTAACGCATCACCATACAGATGTCAACGCACCGTCCGTTGCGTTGAGTCTCTGACGTCTGCACTGACGGACGAGGCGATGGTTGAAGCGTGCTGCCCGCAGAAGCAGCGAGCGGCGCCTCCGTCCGATCAGCAAACGCGCAAGTCGAGTGAGCGAGGGTTGCGAACCAGCTGTTCCGGCGATCTACGGCTTGAGCAGCGACCGAGTCAGCGGATCGCGCAACTCAAGATCGCGCGCGCTCGTGCGCGTTCGCTGCAGGATTTCTCGACCGTCGGCGGTTCGTCCGACGGATCTGCGCCCGATTGCCTTGCGAAGCGAAGTCTCAATCAGGAATGCTGGCGATCGGTCAAAGGTCGGAGCAAGCCATGGCGTGCACAGGGGAGCGGGATCCCCACCGCCCACGTCAGATGTACCCGGCTTGAACTGCACACCGAAAACATCGAGGACGAACTCGCGAGGCACTCGATACACATCGATCGATCCGCCCATTCCGCCAGCGTTGGTCAGCCGCAGCTGCTCCGCCCGGACGGCCGATTTCGCGGCGGGTAGTGCGAGTACGTGTGAAACTGGAGCCGCCATGTAGTGAAAACCCCGGCCAAAAAAACCGGTGCCCGCGAACACGCGAATCATATCGGGGACAAAGGGGTTGTTGATGTCCGCCTCGGTTCCAATCTGCTCAAAATCCGCTTTGCTCAAGTCCACCTGTCCACCGGCTGATGTCGCCGTCTGATGATCAAGTGCATCCATGGCGAGCACCTTCGCTTCACCCGGTCGGATCGGAAACTCACGGCCACTGCCAGGGAACTGAAACATCACCGACGAGGAATAGATCGCGGTCGTGTCGAGTCGTTGCGCGACGTTTACGCTCTCGCACGCGAGGGAGGTCGACCCGCGGTGCAGCGACGACTGCGTCCAGAAGATGAGCATGCCGTCGAGATACGCCGTCGTATCCGCATTATTGTAGACTTCAGCATACGTACCGAGTCCGTACGCGCTTCCCGGGAGTCCGTTGAACGCAAAGATCTCGGAAATGACAACCGAACCTCGTCTCGTCCCGACCACCGAGAGCTCCGCAGAAGCGTTGGTCGGCGGTCTGACCACAACATCGGTGCCGCCGGCGAATAGCGCTGTCTCTCTGTCGATGCTCGGCAGGCGCTGTAACTCGCCCGCAGTGAGCGATCGTTCTACTGATATCTGGTAATTGCCCTCCAACAGGCTATCGAACCGTGCTCGTCCGCTTGCACCGCTCAGCACCGTGCGCGGTACGGCGCCAGGTACGGAACGCGTCAGGCGAACGCTCATGCCTTCGACCGACACGCCGGCAGTATTGGCAAGCGTTGCATCGGCGGGATCGAAAATCACTTGAACGTCGAGCGCGCTTCGCTGCACCGTCGGAGGTCCGCCAGTCGGCACCGTGTCGCGCGGCGGAAGCACGGGGCCTGTGCCATCGGCCACGGTACCACCTCCGCACGCGCTGACGAGGAAGGTGACAGTCAACACGAGAGCCGGTCGCGATTCGCGCAACTTCATTCCGATTTCGCTTGAGGTCGAAGGGGCGAAGCGCGATGACGCGCATCGTTCGAGTACCGAGGGTGTGGTGACGGCCCCACGCGACTTGGAGAGGCCGTCACCAGACGTGCTCACGAGCAAAGACAACCCTGAATGTTTGGATCAAATGACTAGCAAAGTCCGACCTCAGAGTAACAGCACTCGTTGCAGTTCCGCTGACCGCCGGTGCACCAGTTCGTGAGTGTGCAATCAGCCTTCAGCAGCGCCTCCTGCGCACCAACCGCCTATACTGCTCCGAACCCGAGCACCGCAGCGCTGATCACCACGGCCACGACTGCGCCCGCTCTCTGCTTCCATGATCCGTTCACAACTCCTCCCACGCTGAAATGTGTGGCACCCGCTCACGGGATGCCAGAGGAAGAGACGCGCGCCGATGTGCGCGCGTCCGCTGCTCGGGGCGTCCTCGCCGCGAGCAGGATCGAGTTCGCGTCGACCTCGTTCACAATCAGCGACGGGTGCACATGCGTGACCCTGCCTTGGTCATCGACCACCATCGTGATTGGAACTCCCTTGACGCGATAGACGAGCGAGGCCCGCCTGTCAGGAAACAGTACCACCTCCGACTAAATCGCATGTTCGCGCACGTAGTCCACCGTTGAATCCCGTGGACTCAGCGACACCCACAACAGCTGAGTGCGCGAGTCCAAGCGCAGAGAATCGGACAGCGCCTGCCACGCGATGAGATTCTGCCTGCAGTACGGGCACGAGACCGTGAAGAAGACCAGAACCTGTGTGCGACGGTCCGGCGACTCGCCAACGGTCACAACGCGCCCATCCAAAGCTGTCGCCTCAACTTTGGGCACCCACTGGCCAACGGTCGGAACGGCCTTCATTCGCCTGAGTTCCCGTGCTTGTGGTCGAAGAGCTCTCACTTCGAGTGAAAGCACAACGATCAACATCGCGACGGAAACCGCCGTAGCGAATCCGACGACACTTCTTCGATTCATCCAATCCGGAGTCCTGACGTTCATGGCGCCATCCTCCCTGCAGTTCGAGTCAGACCGGCGACCCACAACTGCGTGAACTATGCGAGCGCGCATCAGGCCTGTCTGTGCGCAGCGACACGCCCTGCAGCCTCAGCCGACTGCACCACAGCACCCTGTGATTCAGCGTTCGACGAACTGCTCCTCGAAGCGCTACTTCCGCACGCCGACTACCACACTCCACCCCCGTCGCGCTCCGCTTGGCTGCGCGCGCGAGGCGATGACGGATGTGGGCGAAGCACGTTCCATACGACCGCCTAAGACAAAGGTCGTTCCACGAATCGGCAGTGACGCTGTTCCCCAACCCGCGAATGCAATCGCCTCCGCAGCGTCATACGCCAGCATCGGCGCAATGATTCGCCGATAGTTCGGCGCACGTTCGATGGACGGCACCACTCCCGACGACGATGACGACGCGACCGACGCGCCGACGGCGAAGGCGACGCGCTTCCGATGATGTGCAACCTCGGCACCGAGAAACG
>CAYWCJ010000373.1:0-762 GCA_964456595.1 uncultured Gemmatimonas sp.
AACCTTGCGCGTGCACGAGGGCTATGCCGACGCGCCCGCGGACGGCCTCGCGGCCGGCGTATCGAAGTCGAACCCAAGTTGCGTCAGCCACGAGAATCGCATCGCAGCGAAGATTGTCTTTCCGCATGGCAAATGGGGAGTGGCTACGTCGCACCACGCACGACCTCGATCAATGTGCGCAGCGCCTCGACCTGATCTTCGATGATCTCGTGGCCCAGCCCCGCGTACACCCGCACGTCGGTGGTCGCACCGGCCAGGCGAAACGACTCGCCCGACGAACGTACGCGTGCCTCCGGGATGTGCGCATCCCGATCGCCGCAGGCAAGAAGCACCGGGGTACCCGCCAGCGCCGCATCCAGGACGCGTACGCTCCCATCCTCTCCGATCAGCGCACCGGCCAGACCGGCCACCGCACCGTAGCGCGCCGGATGACGCGCCGCGTACTCGAGCGACAGACACGCGCCCTGTGAAAAACCGCTGAGCACGATATGCGCACGCGGAATGCCCGCATCCACTGCCACCTGCACGGCGGCATCGACCGCCTCGAGCGCCGACGACAACCATGGCTCGTTCTGACGTACCGGCGCCAGAAATCGAGCGGGATACCAGGAACCGTCTGCGGCGCGCGGCGCGAGGATCGCACCGTCCGACGCACCGGCGGCAAGGGCCAGCGGCACCATCGATTCCGGAGAACCACCCCGCCCGTGCACCAGCACGACCGCATACGACGCGCCACTCAACGCGGCCCCCGCGCGCAGCATC
>CAYWCJ010000373.1:862-4781 GCA_964456595.1 uncultured Gemmatimonas sp.
GGCATCGCGGCGTGCGGCATCGCGGCGTGCGGCATCGCGGCGTGCGGCATCGCGGCGTGCGGCATCGCGGGCTGCGTCGCGGGAGACGGCGTCGCCGTCTGCGGGTTGTTCATGTCCGTCGTCACCACGCGCCTCCCTCGGCCTCGTCGCTCGCGGGCACACCCCGTCCGACCGCGCTCAGCACATCAGGTAGCGGGTGCGAGCCATCATTCGGCCACGGTGCGTAGTCGATCGGCTCGAGATGCGCCGCGATCTCCGGCCGATGCGCTTCCAGCCACGGCGGCAGACGCAGCGCGGTTCCCGCCGTCTCCACCGGTTCGTCAATAAGAAATCCGGGGCCCATCGTTGCCAGTTCCACGATGTGTCCATCGGGGTCCCGCGTGTAGATGCTCTTGAAGTAGGTCCGATCGAGCACCTCCGACACGGGCAATCGCGCATCGAGCAGCCGCTGACGAAACTCGAGCTGCGTCGCCTCGTTCGCCACGGCCAGCGCATAGTGATGTCCCTGCCCCGTGCCCATCGTCGAACGTCGCTCGCGCGCGGGATCCTTCTCGAGGTATGTGATCAGCGTGCCTGGACGCGCATCGGCGCTTCCCCACGACCAATGCCTCGTTCCCGGATCGTCGAAGTTTTCCGTCTTCTTCACCAGCGACATGCCGAGCACGCCGCGCAGGAACTCGTCGGTGCGTTCCACGTTCGCCGTCATTGCGGTCAGGTGGTGCATGCCACGCACCAACGTCATCCCCTCATCGATCGCGGTCACCGGCTCGGGCCACGTGACTTCAGCGATCGCGGCTTCGTCACGTCCCCCGCGCACCAGCTCGGCGGGCGGGGTGCGTTGCGGGATTGCAATGCCTGATTCGTCCGTCAACATGCCCGGGCCTTCCGTCGCGATTTCGAGAATCACGCCGTCCGGATCACGGAAGTAGATGGAGGTGAAGTACAGCCGATCGAAGGGGCCGTTGACGCGGATGCCCAGATCGGTGAGGCGGCGCTTCCAGCGCAGCAATCCATCGCCATCGGCCACCCGCAGGGCGACATGGTGCGTCCCACCGATGCCCACGCGTCCGCGCGGCGCCCTCGGCCATTCGAAAAACGTGATCACGGTGCCGGCGCTCCCGACGCCGTCAGCGAAGTACAGATGGTAGCTGCCCGGGTCGTCGAAATTGACGGTGGTCTTGATCAGGCGAAGACCGAGTACGCGGGTGTAGAAGTCGGCCGTGCGCTGGGCATTGCTGGCCACCAGCGTGACGTGGTGGAGACCGAGAATGCCATTGGGGTTCCTCATAAAGCTGCTCCTTGCCTCAGGTGGAGGCGTTAGTATCTCAGTCCTAAGATACATGCTCCAGTTCGCAGCGCAAGTGGTCGTTCGCGAGCCACCCGGAACCCTTGCGCTACCGTGACCCGACCACCGACCATCCGACACCTGCCGCCCCCGTGCCGTGATCTTCGGGCCGTCGCGCAACACCACAACGTCAGTTCAGCGCGCTCGCAGTACCGACAACCCTCGCGCTACCGCGACATCCTCACACGGGGCCCGCGGGTGTCGGATGATCGGGTTGCAGTTTGCGGTAGCGCAAGAGTCAGGGGTGGCGACGCTGAAGACGCTACTCTGCCCTCTCCGCACGCTTCATGCGCGGAACGCTGAAAACCGCTCCCGCCAAAAAACGCGCACTCGCCTCGTCATAACTCCACACCGTCAGCGTGATCGTCTCATCGGTCGCTTCAAGCACCGTCAGCGCACTCTTGCGATGTCCACGCGCTCGTGACGCCAGCGTATTGGCCGTACTCGACACCACCGAGCCGCCCGCGCGCTGCACCAGCTCCGCACGCTCCTCGTGGTCGTGTCCAGCGCAGACCACGTCTGCGCCGCTGGCGGCGATGAGCTCGAGTACGTGCTGCGGTCGCGTGAGCCCCCATCGATTCGACAGTCGGCCACGCACGATGTTGTGATGCAGCACCAGCACGCGCAGATCGCCCGCCGGACTCGCGGCCAATCGCGCGCGCGCATCGGCCAACTGCGCGTTGGTGAGCGCACCTTTCACACGCCAGTGGCGCGGATACCACGTGATCGCGCGCGGCAGCATCCCCGCGGCCGAGTTGAGCCCGACCACGGAGACTCCAGGTACGCGCAGCGTGGGCTCCGTGTCCGGCTGAATCAGCGCCCGCCAATCTTCGTGCAGGCGCGAGGCATCGCCCATTCCAAACGGCGCGCGCCACCACGCGGTGTCGTGATTCCCCGGTACGGTGATGATCGGCGCGAGGCGCGCGAAGCGATCGAGCACGACACGCGCCTCGCGAAATTCCTGCGCACGGGCGCGTTGCGACAGATCGCCGGAAATGACGATGGCATTGAACGACATCGCCGCCGCGAGTTGTTCCGCGGCGGCGATGTGTTGCGGCACGAACGTGCGGCCGCAGTGAATATCCGACAGGTGCAGGACGCGAACCACGCGTCCACTCATGCCGTAAAACCGATGCTGCTCATCTGCGACTCAGCCGAGGCGGGCGATGACGGCGTTGGTGAAATCGTCGGTCGAGGCCGTGCCGCCCAGATCGCGCGTGAGCACCTTCCCTTCGCGCAACGTCCCCTCCAGCGCCTCGCGAATGCGGTGCCCACGCGTCTGATCGCCGATGTGCTCGAGCATCATGCAGGCGGCGAGCACCAGCGCGCCTGGATTCGCGATGTTCTTGCCCGCGATATCAGGCGCGGTTCCATGCACGGCTTCGAAGATCGCCGCGGTTGCGCCGATGTTCGCGCCCGGCGCGAGGCCGAGTCCACCCACGAGCCCCGAAATCTCGTCCGACAGGATATCGCCAAAGAGATTCGTCGTCACCACCACGTCGAACGACTCGGGGCGCATGACCAGATGCATGGCCATGGCATCGATGATGCGCTCCTCGAACTGCACCCGCCCTTCGTATTCACGCGCCACCATGCGGCCGACATCCAGGAACAACCCCTGCGAGAACTTGAGGATGTTGGCCTTGTGGACGAGCGTGACCTTCTGGCGGTTGTTGGCCAGCGCATACTCGAACGCGTAGCGCACAATACGCTCGGAACCCACACGCGTGATGATCGCCACCGATTCTGCCGCGGCCCGCGGGTCATCCCCGATCTTCACGTAGTGCTCGACACCGATGTAGAGCCCTTCGGTGTTTTCACGCACCAGCACGATGTCCACGTTGTCGAATCGACCTGGGATGATCGTGTGCGCGGGGCGAACGTTCGCGTACAGGTCGAATGTCTTTCGTAACGCCACATTGATCGATCTGAACCCTTCACCCACTGGCGTCTCCAGTGGACCCTTGAGCGCAAGACGGGTGCGCTTGATGGAGTCGAGTGTCACATCGGGGATGGGGTCGTTCCAACGGGCCACGCCCGCCATACCGGCAACCTGCCGGTCCCACTCGATGTCGGCGCCCGAAGCGGCGAGGATGCGCACGGTCGCATCGGCGATGGACGGCCCGATGCCGTCACCAGGGATGAGTGTCACAGGAATGGCCATGTCGTAAATGTCGTCGCGTGAGGCGTCGGGGTGAAGCGGCATGTGCAGACTCGTCATCTTCGGCTATTGACAGAGCTGCGCACAGGAGCGAGAAACCCTTCCACCGAGACCTCCTGCCCGCTCTCCCGCCATCCGTGACCTCTCGTCTGCTCCGCTTCCTCCCCTGGCTCGCCGTCGCTCTGCTCGGCGCGGGTGCCATCGCCGTTGTCGCGTTCACGCGCGGCGAAAAAATCAGCGCCGCGTGGCTCCTCACCGCGGCCATCTGCAGCTATCTCATCGCGTATCGCTTTTATAGCCGTATCATCTCGCACAAGATCTTCGAGCTCGATGCCACGCGCGCGACGCCGGCCGAACGATTGGATGACGGTCGGCACATAGTCCCGACCGTCATCCAATCGTTCGGCCACCAC
>CAYWCJ010000374.1:0-781 GCA_964456595.1 uncultured Gemmatimonas sp.
CACCCTGCACGTTCCACGTCACCGTGTCGCCGAGTCCGACACCAAGATCGCCGGCCACGTCGCGCTCGAAGGAAACAGGGAACGGCGCGTCCGGATTCGCCGCGCGTTCACGTGCGCGTGTCGCACTATCGGCAAACCACGCCCCCGACAACAGCTTCTCCGAGTCGACGATGTTCTCGCGGTACGTCGAGCGAAATTCGCGACGCAACGCCCAGCCCGCGCGCCGCACTGTGGTGTCGGCGGTGAGCGCGGCCACACTTCGACCGTTGATCGCGTCCACGCGCATGGTGACGATCGGGGTCTTCTGTACCACCTGCAGCTTGCGCGCCAGCAGAATGGAATCGAGTGGCGGCGCCTGGTCGTCCTGCACGTCGAAGAAGAGCAGGTTTCCGGCGGACGCATCCGCCGTGTTTTGCACACGGCCCAGCAGATTGGCTTGCACCAGATAGACAGTGCTCAGCAGGAAGGCGCCAAAGCCCAGGGCGAGCGTGACGGCACGTGTCTGATTGGCCGGCCGATGAAGATTGGCGATGCCCTGCCGCAGCTCGAAGGGCCATGACGCGCGCGTACTGCGACGTGCGGCCGCGATGAGCAGGGTCGCTGCCACCCAAAGCACGGCGACCGCGCCGGTGATCGACGCGCTGATGATCAAACCGTCGCGCAGATCGCCAATCCGCACGACAATGATCGACACGATACTGCCAACGAGCAGGCCGTCGACCGTCAATCGCGCGATGTCCTTCCATTCGCGCGGCAGCGCCTGCGCATCGGCATCGCGACG
>CAYWCJ010000374.1:791-4730 GCA_964456595.1 uncultured Gemmatimonas sp.
CGACGCAGCGCCAGCAGCGGACGCAGCGCGAATACCAGCGACACCCACACGCCGGTCGCGAGCCCGAGCAGCAGTGGCCTCGGCTCGAGCGCAATGGTCACGTCAACCGGCAGAAAATCCGACACCACCTGCGGCAGCAGGAACTGCACCGCCACGCCGAGCGCGGCACCGGCCGTTGCCCCAACGAGCCCCATCACGCCCGCCTGCACGACATACAATCCCAGCACCTGCCGACTCGTTGCGCCCAGACAACGCAGCACGGCCACCGTATCGATCTTGGAGGAGACGAACGCGTTCACGCCGCTCGCCACGCCGATGCCGCCGAGCAGCAAGGCGATGAGTCCGATGATGCTCAGGAAGTCCGCGAGCCGCGCGACGGCCTCGGTGAAATCGCGCTCGGTGTCGGCGACGGTGCGAATACGTACGCGTGTCGGCGGCGCTTGTGAGAGGAGCACGCCGGCGCTGTCGGCGATGGCGGTGCTGCCACGCGCGGCGCTATCTGGCGCGGCGCTGTCTGGCGCGGCGCTGTCTCGCGCGGTGCTGTCTCGCGCGGTGCTGTCTCGCGCGGTGCTGTCAGCCGATACGGCAACGGTCGTGCGCACCGGTTCATCCGGCGCATCGGGCTGCGCCCCGCGTCCACCGCGTCGTTCGCGCGCCTCCGTGGCTTCCTGCAACGCGGCGGCGCGCGGATCGATACGGCGACGCAGGTCGCGCTTCATTGTGGCGGCTTGCGCCGTTGACGCCAACGCCGGCGGCAATCGCAACACCGTCTGATACTCCGCGCGACTGCCAAAGCGCAGCAGCCCGGTGGAATCGATCCAGCGCGACGAAAAGTACACGCGCGGGCCAATGACGGACGCGATGCCCGCGTCGCCGGGAACGTTCCCCAGTGTGCCGGCGATGCGGAACATCTGCGTACCGAGACGAAGCGAGTCGCCCGTGGCAGCGTCGAGTGAGATCAGCAGCGACGGATCGACGAACACAACCGGCGCGTCGTCGTGCACCGTGGCCCATCCACCCGCCGGATTCGTTTCGATCTCACCGTAGAATGGAAAGCCCGGCGATACCACGCGCACCTGCACGAGTCGCGTGTTACCCGACGCCGGCGCCAACGCCATCGATGCGAACGTGGTGACCTGCGCCGACGCAACGCCGCCTGCGCGCAACGAATCGAGCAAACTATCGACGACGACGGGAAACGTCGCGCGCGCAGAGAGCGAGAGATCGCCACCCAACAACGTGCGGGACTGGTCGCGGATGGACCGCGTGACATTGCCGGCGAACGAGTCGATCGCCACCAGCGCCGCGACACCGAAGGCAATGGACGACATGTACAACGCCAGTCGTCGCCGAGCCGTTCGGCTCTCGCGCCAGGCCAACTTCAACAGCGCCGCGGTCGTCACAGGCCCACCGCGAGCGACTCGGCGGGTTCCACGGCCAATCGCGCCGCATCGAATTCGAGGTGTCGCACGTCTTCCACGACGACGCCATCACGCAGTCGGATGGTACGCTGTGTTCGCGCGGCCAGCGCCGCATCGTGCGTCACGAGTACGATGGTGCAACCGCGTTCGCGATTGAGCGACATGAGCAGCTCCACGATGCGCTCACCCGTCGTGCCATCGAGGTTACCGGTGGGCTCGTCGGCGAACAGAATGCGCGGCTCGTTGACGAACGCGCGCGCCAGTGCGACACGCTGCTGCTCGCCGCCGGAAAGCTGCTGCGGAAAATGATGGGTACGGTCGCCGAGTCCGACGCGCGTCAGCAGGTCGCGCGCTCGTGCGTGCGCCTCGCGTGTGGGCACCTTGCCAGCGAGTTCGAGCGGAACCTGGACGTTTTCCTGGGCCGTCAACGTTGGAATCAATTGAAAGCTCTGGAACACGAACCCAACTTTCTCGCCACGCAGCTTCGCCCGACTGTCCTCATCCAACCCACCAATGTCGGTCCCATCGAGGGTCACCGTGCCCCGACTTGGGGTATCGAGTCCAGCCAGCAGTCCGAGCAGCGTCGTTTTGCCGCTGCCCGATGGACCGACGATGGAGATGAACGCCCCCTGCGGGACTTCGAACGACACATCATTCAGCACGACGAGACGTTGCGTGCCACTCTGGTATTCCTTGGTCAACCCGCGGGCGACAAGCATGCGATCGAAGCAGAAGGGACGTAGATGGACGACAGGCGTCGCCCTCGGGTTGGCGCTGATCACTTGGACTCTGGCAGCCTGCGGAGGCGACAAGCCCGCGTCGTCTGTACAGGGCACACCGGAATCAACCGGCGCAGCAGGGGCGCAGGCAACGGCGACCGGTGCCGGAACTGCTACCCCGACTGTGCCCAACAGCACAACGCCCAAGCGCGTCGTGTTGCTGGGGACGAGTCTGACCGCCGGTCTCGGACTCGATCCCGACGAAGCCTATCCTGCCCTCCTACAACGCAAGGCCGACTCGGCGGGATTCCGAATCAGCATTATCAACGCCGGTTTGAGCGGGGAGACCTCGGCTGGCGCGCTCCGACGCGCGGCGTGGGTGCTCGAGCAGCCGGCGGCGGTGGTGGTGCTGGAGGTGGGTGCCAACGATGGTTTGCGCGGCGTGGACCCCGATTCGACGTACGCCAACCTCATGGCTCTGATGGCCATCGTGAAGCGACGGCAACCGAACGCGCGTGCGTTGCTGGTGCAGATGGAGGCGCCAACCAATTTGGGACGCGACTATACTGTGCGGTTTCACAACGCCTATCTGCGGGCGTCGAAAGACGGTGGCGTGCCGTTGTTGCGGTTCCTGCTCGAAGGCGTGGCGGGTGACGCGCGGTTGAATCAGTCGGACGGCATTCACCCGAATGTCGAAGGCTCGAAGCGCGTGGCCGCCACCATGTGGCAGGGGTTGGCACCGGTGTTTGCGGACGTGCAGGCAACGGCTTCTGGGGCATCCACCACGCCAAGGGCGCCGTGATGCGCGTCATGCTGTTTCGCGCGGCCATATTGACTTGGCTGCCGCGATCAAACTTACGCCGATCGGCGCGCTCGCCCGGCGGAACCGTTGCTGACGGGCGCCTGCCTCGTCTGCCGAAACGAATCGAATCCAAGAGGAAGATGCCAACGATGCTCGTGCTCCTTGAAGACGTCGTGCGAAAGGAATTTGGCCCGACCGTACTGGCAGCAACGCGTGCGGTCGCGAGTGAGCGCGCCACGAGTAGTGAGGTGATGCCACGCGCCTGCGCGTTCGTCGCGGCGTTGGGCGAGCTCCGACGCCAGCCCGTGACGTCGATGGCACGATTGGTGGGCGAGCGACTTGTCGCGCCGTTGTTCGTCGCGGCGCCCTTCATTGCGCGTCGGTACAGCTCGACGCGTGCCATCCTGCTGCAGGTGACGTCGGTGGTGAACGATCTGATGGCGCTGCTGCTGCCCGGAGCGACGGCGCCGGATATTGATGTCGAGCTGCAGGACATGGATACGCTGCGGCTGAGCACCATCGTCTCCCCAGAACTCGCCGCACTGATCGAAGGGATGGTGCTCGGCTCGGCGGCGCACTTCAACGAGCGCGTGCGGGTGCGACGGTCGGAATCGACGGTGGGGGCGGTCGTCCGCTTCCAGGTGGACGCGACCTTCGAACCCGAGCGTCGGACCGGGTCCGGGACACCGCCATCACCGCCGGGCGTGGAGCGTCGGACCGGCGTGCTTAAAGGGGCGAACACCTTCTTGCGCTGAACGAGTCTCTGTTCCTCGGTTGACCAGTCGGGCCGATCAGGGTTACGTTTCGAGGCTGTACTTGGCAGGCTACTTATGCCGATTTGTGGCGGGAGGTTTCGCTGCGAGCCGGTAGTCCTTTTGTCGAAGGTGTCGTTCGTATGGCCATTCCTGCGACTCAGATCCGCCGCGGCATGGTCCTCGTGTTCGAGGGCGATCCGTGCCGTATCATCGAATTTCGCCATCATACGCCGGGTAACCTG
>CAYWCJ010000375.1:0-4726 GCA_964456595.1 uncultured Gemmatimonas sp.
GTACATGCCGGATTCACGAGGCCGTTGAGTATCCTCCGTGCAGAATTCCCGCTTCGATGTCGTCCCCCACTTCACGCGAACGGCGGGCGCTCTCCGCTGCTCCCATCGCGCGAGATCGCGGAGTTTGTTGTGGTCGTCTGATTGTCCCGTCTCGGGCGCGTGGCTTACCACGAACGACAGGTGCGGTCCGACGGCGCGAAGCAATGCGTGCTCCGGAATTGTCTTCTCTGGCGGAAGCATCGGAAGCCTGCCAAAGTCGCCCGCCAGCCACTCCCGCACGTTTTGTGCAATGCTCGCGATGTCCAGACCCTCAGGAATGCGTAGCATGATGCGGGACGAACTCAAATCAAGGCGACTTACGTTCGGGGTTGCGGTAAGGATTTCGCCGAGGAGATGCAGGATCCGAAGTGGTGCCATGTTGGCACCGCGCACGGTCGCCAGATCTTCAGTGTCGTAGTAGGTCTGCGCGAAATTCACCGACTTTGCGAACAGCAGATGTGAGGGCACGATTCCGACCTCGCTTCAGGTTTCCGACGAACGACGAAATCGCGAAAGCAGTACGAGCGCGAACCAGCATGCCCACAGGAGCACATACACACAGACGGCAGCCGTCATACTGCGTGTTTGCTGCTGGGCGAAACCCGGATAGAGCGCGAGCGCGAGTTGCGCCAAACCGATGGTCAGAGCGGGTATGAGAAACAGAGCCGCGAGCTTGTTCAACGATTGCGCAGTCCGTGCCATGGCAATGTTGTGTCGATTCAGCAGGAATTCGTCGGTCGCCCGGATCTGCTGCGAGATGGCATCGAACATCGGGTCAATTCGGTACACGGCATTGGCGAGGCTGTGCAGTTCCATCTCTTGCTGCGCGTGGCTGGTGAGCGGAAAACGATAGAGGTTTGACACGTGAGCGAGCGCCCTGCGCAGCACGAGGACCTGCTCCGCGTATCTGTCCGCATGCGAGCTCTCGGCGGCGTCCCAATAAGTAGCGGAGCTCTTGGAGAGGTCGACCCTGAGTGCATGACCAACGGAGCGGACGTAGAGTTGCAAGAGCGTTCGCGCCAGATGCTGATGTCTCCACGCTGTTAAGACGCCCGACTTCGTTTCGGGCGGGAGCAACGCAACACCCGCGTGATAGGCAAATCCGCGGTAGCCGCCGGTGCCCGCCCACCGCCCGTGCGTAGTTTCCTTCGCTATCTCGCGCAGTGGGGACGTCAAATAGTTCTCGGCCGACGTTCCCTCACCGGGACGATCGACGTTCACGAAGCCTGCCCACTCGAACCAATCCTCGGGAGGGTTCGTAGAGAGCTGATGCACGATGGTGGCGCATGCGTTCGGAACTGCACCGTTGTCGCAGAATGTGGGTCCGAGCACAGCGGCACTCCATACGAAGGCGCGGTTGTCTACGGCCACCATCCAGCCTGTACCGGTGACATCGCTTCGCCTGGCCACGCGCCCGCGCGTGTGCACGTCGGACGGTCGGCGCGCTGAATCCGCCAGCGCGTCCGAATTCCACAGTGCGCGCCGTGCGTCGTCGAACCACGCGTCGGGGAACAGTCGCAGGCCATGAGCGGTACCCGCGCTGTCGCTCGTTTCCAACGGCACGGCAAGTAGCGATTCCCACGGTGCCAGATAGTCGACGTCGCGCGGGTCCGGTCCATCATTGTCGCGCTGGCCCGACGTATCTTTGCGGACTGCTGCCTTCGGCAGGCCCAACTCGCCGCGGTCTCCCCAGAAGCTGCCGACGGTTGCCAGCGGGGTCTTCTCTTGCACCTCCGGGACCTGCGGGCCGAGAATTCGATCGACGTAGAGCAGCGCCTCGTGAAAGTCGTAGTGGCCGCTGAACCCTCGATGCTGACATCTCGCGATCTCATTGAGCCACCGCAGATCTCCGAATCGTGGCGTGCAGCGCAATTGATTGACGCAGTCTGGGGCATCGTAGTGCACGAAGCGAACCGTCAGCAACAAGAAGCCATGCTGCGTCAGCGCATCGCGTGAGCGTCGCGCTGCGCCCCTTTCGTGCGGCAGGTCGAATTCGAATAGTACGAGTTCGGGCGTGTCCACGGCGAGCTTGAGGATGCGCAGGTCTTTAGAGGGCCTTGGCGCGCCGCCCGCCCCATCGGGCGCCCCGGGCTGCGCCTCCCGCAGTCGCGCCTTCACGGAATCGAATTCAGTTGACCATGTCTCATCTGCATTCTTCCAATCCTCCGGAAACGCGGCGTAGAAGGAATGCCAAGGTTCGCGCGCGGACTGAGTTTGGTCGACGCTAGGATGAGCTGTCGGTATCGACGTGCAGCGGTCGAGCCGAAACCAGTGCGCCCGATCGAACAGAGTGCTGCGCGAATCCGGAAGGAAGTGACGCTCCATTTTCCTGCGCACACGTGACAGCGCTGCGACCGACGGCGCGGTCCCAGTCGGCTTGTCTTGTGCCGTGTCGCGCCAGCGAACCTCCGTGGGCTCGCCTCCGGCGCGCTGTTCGAGTTTGTAGGAGATCGGCAGCACGAACGTCGTAAACGAGTACGGAGCGTACGTCTCGTCCGAGCATGACGCGGAGTCAGGCGACTTGTGCAGGGTGATGCTCAGCTCGTCGAGCTTCAGTCGAAGAGTCAACGGAATCGCCTGATTGCAAGGAATTGGTCAGGAGCCGCGCGCTCCGTCCGCACGCTGTGATCCACGACACAGATGTTCCGTCCAGCAGTCGACCTCGTCAAGTGGCCCTTCAGCTTTCGCCCCTACCGAAATGAGCGATGCCGCCACGTCTCGCGCCCACGCATTCCGATTCAAATTTCAAATCAGACTTCAAAAAGTCGTACTCCTGCGCTTCTCCCTTCTTCTCCCTGTTCTCCCGAACGCTGTTGCTTTTTTTGCGTTGTTTCGGGTGCTTCGTGACAGCCCAGTGAATTTGACAGCGCTCAGGCTCCCGGGGGCGTAGCATGACGGTACGGGCCACCTACGCCTTGAACTCCAGTCCAATACCTCGGATGTCCAGCTCCACGTCGCTGTTCCGATCCACCCTCCTGTTCGCGCTGCTGGCGGGCGCCCCTCGAGACGCCGTCGCACAGGGGAAGCGCGCCGACAGCAAGGCCGCGGCCACCAAACCCGTATGGCCGGACGAAGGCCCCCGGACCTGGGCGCCCAGGCCGACGACCGCCGAGATCACGGCCAACGACCTGCGCACCCGCCTCTATCAGTTTGCCGACGATTCGATGCTCGGCCGCCGCATTGGAGAGCTCGGGAACTACAAGGGGACCGAATACATCGCGCGCGAGTTCAAGCGCCTCGGTCTCAAGCCGGCCGGTGACGACGGCGGCTATTTTCAGGTGCTCCCCTTTGGACCGATCGGGTTTGACAGCGTGGCCACTCGCCTGACGGTGGCCGGAGCAACGTTGGCCGTCCGATCGGATTGGGTTCCGCTCACACCGTCGCTGGCCAACGGCTTTGGCAGCAGGGCAGAGCTCAACAATGTGCCAGCGGTATTCGCCGGTCATTGGGGCGATTCGGCGGTCGCGCTGGACCCAGCGGTCTTTCGCGGAAAGGTGGCCGTGTTTGTGGCGACGCCTGCCGCGCTGACGGCGCTCACACCCGTGGCTGGGCGTGGGGGCGGCGCGGCGATCGCACCAACGCTCCCCCGCTGTGACTCCGTGCCGGACAAGTTTGGCGCGGCAGCGGCCGCCGCTGTCGAAGCCAGGATTCGTGAAGCTCAGGCGGCGGCAACGGGTGGTGCTCCCGCCGCCGGACGCGGTGGTCGCGCCGGTGGTCCGGCGGCGCCTCCACGCAGCGCGGACATGCGCGCCGCGGCAGCCGGTGCGGTCGGCATCCTCATCATCTCGCCGGAAGCGCTCTCAGCCAGCTCGCCGTCTCCGTTCAGCGGCCGCATGGCGATGAAGCCGACGAATGCTTCGGGACCGGCCTCGGGCCCCGTCGCCGCCACCATAGCTCCGGCCACCGCGTCCCGGCTCTTCGGCAAGTCGGTGGAGGCGTTGCGCGTGGGCGACGTGGGAGAGCCTGTCTCCGCCTCGTGGAGCTACGAATGGCGCATGACCCCGACGCCGGCGCGCAATGTCGTGGCAATCCTTCCCGGCTCCGACCCGGCGCGCGCTGGGGAATACGTGCTGGTGGGCGCGCATAACGATCACGTGGGTGTGAACACGGCGGCGCTCGATCATGACTCGCTGCGCGCCGTCAACACCATCACGCGTCGGCAAGGCGCCAACGACCCCGCCTGTCGCCCCACCGTCGCGCAGCAGCAACAAATCGACTCGATCATCACCCGCGCACGCAGCATCCGTCCGCCCCGTCGCGATTCGATCATGAACGGGGCCGACGACGACGGGTCGGGCACGGTCGTTTTGCTCGAAATCGCCGAACAGTTCGCCAGGGAGAAGCCGGCCCGTTCGATCATTTTCGTCTCGCATCAGGGCGAAGAAGCCGGGCTGCTCGGCTCCAAGTGGTTTACCGATCACCCGTCCGTACCGCTCACGTCCATCGTCGCCGCACACAACATGGACATGCTGGGCAAGGGGCGCGCGGATCAGGTGAAATTCGGCGGACCGAACTCAGTGCAGATGCTCGGCGCGCGGCGCCTGTCGCGCGAGTTTGGCGACATGATCGATTCGGTCAACGCGGTCAGATCGGAACCGATGGCCATCGACAAGACATGGGATGTCGTCGCCAACCCCATGAACCGGTTCTGCCGCAGCGATCAGGTCAACTACGTGTTCCACAAGGT
>CAYWCJ010000376.1:0-572 GCA_964456595.1 uncultured Gemmatimonas sp.
GTTCAACGGTGGCGACGTCCGTCCTTACATGCAGAAGGGCACGTACGTGAAGCTCCGCGAAGTGACCGTGAACTTCCAGGCACCCGACACGTGGGCCAACAAGATTCCGGGCGCGCGCTCGCTGCGCTTCAACGTCAGCGGCCGCAACCTCGCGCTGTGGACCGATTATTGGAGCTTCGATCCGGAGTTCAACAACTTCGGCAACACGAACTTCAATCGCTTCATCGATCTCGCCCCGTTCCCGTCGAGCCGTCAGTTCTTCCTCAGCGTCGACATCGGGTTCTAATCCATGACGACCTCGAACTCTCTCTCCGGCGCGACGCGCTCGATGATGACACGCACGCCTTCACGCACGATCGGTGCGGTTGCACTCGCTTCGCTGTCCCTCGCTGCGTGCAGCAAGGACACGCTGAACATCACCAACCCCAACATCCCCACGGTCGCGGGTGCCAGCGCGGACCCGCAGGCGCTACAGCTGCTGGCCACCGGACTGCTGCGCCAGAACCGCAACAGCCGCGGCGGATTCATCACTTCGACGGCGCGTTTCGGTCGCGAAGCCTACATCTATACGC
>CAYWCJ010000376.1:582-4704 GCA_964456595.1 uncultured Gemmatimonas sp.
CAATACGTCGGCGTACCTGATCGGCATCTCGGGGCAGAACCGACTCGATCCGTCGGGCTTCGCGGTCGAGAACTGGGGGGGACCGTACGGCAACCTGCGCGACGTGTTCAACTTCAAGAACACGGTGGCGGCCAGCACGCTGACGGCCGAGCAGAAGCGCGCGGCCCTTGGCTTCGCGAAGACGATCGAAGGGATCGAGCTGCTGACGGTGATCGCGACGCGCGACACGCTTGGCGGCGTGGTGCAGATCAATCTCGATGCCTCTGATATCGCGCCGTTCGTCTCGCGTGATTCGGTGTACAAGTACATCCTGAGCACGCTTGACGACGGCAACACCGATCTCGGAGCCGGTGGTGCCGCGTTCCCGTTTGCGCTGCATTCGGGCTTCGCGGGCTTCAACACGCCCACCACGTTCCGGCAGTTCAACCGGGCCATGGCGGCGCGTGCGGCTGCGTACTACGCGACGTCCGGCGGCGGAGCTGCCGCCTGGCAGCGTGCGTTGACGGCACTCAGCGCCTCGTTCATCAACCCGGCGGGTACGTCCGCCGCAGGGCTGGCGGCGGGTGTGTACTTGCCGTACGCGGCGGCGCCGGACGCGACGAATCCGCTCGCGCAGGCGACGAACACCGACCTGTACGCGCACATGTCGATCGAAACCGACGTGCCGCTCAAGGCCGACGGGACGAGGGACAATCGCTACCTGGCGAAGATCGGAACGCGTCCGACCCGGTCGGCGCCGCAGGGACTCGGCATTCCATCGTCGTTGGGTTTCAACGTCTTCCCAGCGATCAGCACGCCGTTGCCGGTCATCCGGAACGAGGAGCTGATCCTCCTGCGCGCCGAGGCTCTGTTGGGCACCGGCGACAAGGCGGGTGCACTGACGCTGATCAACAGCATCCGCGTGAGCTCGGGCGGGCTGGCACCGTCGACGTTGACGGCGGCCTCACCCGACGCCGACATCATCACGGAACTCCTCGTGCAGAAGCGCTACTCGCTGCTGCTCGAAGGGCATCGCTGGATCGACATGCGGCGCTACGGTCGATTGGCCCAGCTGCCGCGTGACATCACGACGGGCGTGAACGCGCACTTCGTGGCCCGGGTACAGCCGCTGCCGCAAGGCGAGTGCCTCCAGCGCCGCGGCAAGACCGGAGCGCTGGCGGGACCAGGCTGCTGAGACTGAACTCCGAGCGAGGGCTGGGTGGGCTAACCACCAAGTTTCCGGCTGTGAGTCTGGGTTCTGGGCTTTGAGATGAGACGAGCAGGCCCCGCGTGAGCGATCACGCGGGGCCTGTTCTGCATACATCGCTCTCAGCCTCGTCGATCTCGACGCTCAAGACCCAACCCGAAGCCCGACACTTGGTGGTTGCAGTCCCTAGTACCCATCCCTCGTCCAGAACGCCACCACCCCGCATCGCCGATCCGGTCCGCCAAACTGTGGCGGAACCGTTGCCGCGCCGGAGTACACCTCGATTCCTGCGATCTGCTTGGGGGGCGGCAGCAAGTCGAGATTGAAGTTCGTGGGCAAGATGATGCCGTCGAGCAAGACCTGCATGGCGCAGAAGTTCTGCTGCATGGCGCTCGTGATGCCACCTGCTTCACGCTTCGAGTAGACCTGAGTACCGGCAAACGCCTGTGTGGTCACGCGCGAGACATCGAGTCCGCGCAGCGTGCGCAGGAAGTCCGACGCCTGCAACGAGCCTCGGCGATCAATCTCCTCCTGCGTAATGAACTGCCCCTGCCCCTGTCGGCGGCGCGTCTCGAACTCGAGCATGCGCATGGTGACGCGACGCTCCTTCACGCGCACCGTGTCGAGGATGTTGGCGGAGCGCAGAAGCGTATACGAGAGTCGCAGCGTGTCGCTGGCCGGCACCTCGATGATGCTCGAGGTCGGCGCGTAGCCGATGCGTCGCGCGACCAAGAGATACTGACCGGGCGGAACCTGCAGCAGCCGAAATCGACCGTTCTCCGACGTCACCACGCGCGCACCGATGCCGACGACGGACACATCGGCTGCGCCGAGTGGACGGAGGAGCGTATCGGTGACCAAGCCGTCGACCACACCATACAGACTGGGTTGGCGGAGCGCTTCGGCCGCGGCGCGATCGCGAACGCTCGTGGTGCGCTGCGCGTGCGCAGGCGCGGCCGACAGCGCGAGCGTGCACAGAAGCACGAACGTGGCGACGGTGAGCTGCACCGCCAATCCGGTGTGCAAACGAGCGGACAAACGAGAACCCCTGCGCGTGTTCCAACGAAGGTACTGAAAAGTGTGCATATCGAAAGATAGCCCGGTCGGTCCATTAGGAAACGTGCTGGGACGCGCCGCGCGCACCTGGCGAACCTGTCGGTTCAGAGGGACAGCTGTTCAGGCGGCGCCTGCGTGCGTCGGCTCGAAAGTGGGGTGACGTCGGCGTTGTCATCCCACGCCACCGCGTCGCCAATGGCGATCTCACCGTCGTCGATCACGATCGCAAAGGCTCCGCCACCCCAGTCGGCGCGCATGACCGCCTGCAGACCGTCGAACAGCTCGTCCATTTGATGGCATGGCTTGGTCTCACCGGCGATCTGCAGACGCACCGCGCCAACGCGCAACACCTTCCCACGCGAGTTGGCCAGTGCGATGCCGCGCACCATCAGGTTGGCTCGGCGCTTCGACGGATCAATCTCGGTCCCCAGTGCCGCCAGGTGCTCCGCCCAACGCTCGGCCTCGATGATCGTGACCTGCCGCCGACCGCCCTGATTGGCGTTCCCCACCAGTCCGCGGTCGGCACGGAGGCGCGCACGGACCGCGGCATCCATGGGGCCGCGCTTGGCGCGCTTGATCCAGATTCGTTCGAGCTGTGCGGGCATGAACGGAGGATGGCGAAGGGACGGTTCTTCGACAAGATTCGCGCATGCCACTTTTCTTCGGTCGTCTCCCGGTGCGCCCGCTTCACGCGGCGCTGCTCGCTCTCACCGCGCTCGTTGCCGTTGACGCACGCGCACTCTCGGCGCAATCACTGCGCAACGGCAACGCCGCGAACAGTGGCGCGCCGGAGTACGGCCCGCCTGCCGGCACGCTCCTGATCGTCGGCGGTGGCAATCTCGATGGCACCGGCATCCTCGAGCGATTCATCGCACTGGCCGGCGGACCGAACGCGCGCATCATCGTCGTGCCGACGGCGGGCGGCAATCGGCGGCCCGACGGCACCATCACCATGTATGATTCTGCGCAGGTGCTCGCCTCGTGGCATCGCCTCGGCGCCAACAACGTGCGCATGCTGCACTCGCACGACGCCAAAGTCGCGGACACGGACTCGTTCCCGAACATGCTGCGCGAAGCGAGCGCCGTGTGGTTCAACGGCGGGCGGCAGTGGAACATCGTGGACTCGTATGCGAATACGAAAACGTTCGGTGCGTTTCACGATGTACTGGCGCGCGGCGGTGTGATCGGCGGCAGTTCGGCGGGCGCGACGATTCAGGGTGCGTTTCTGGTGCGCGGCGCGGTCAGTGGATCGGACGTGATGATGGCCCCTGAACCCGAGCATCAGACCGCCTTCGGTTTCCTGCGGCGTTCGGCGATCGACCAGCACATCAACGCGCGCAACCGCTGGGACGATCTCATTCCGGTGATCAAGCGCTTCCCCGACCTGCTGGGCATCGGGCTATCGGAAGGAACGGCCATCGAAGTCCACGGCGACGCGTTCACGGTGATGGGCAAGGCCGAGGTGACGGTGCACGACAACACGCGCAACTACAATCCCGAGGGGAAGCCATACCTCAAGCTCAACCCGGGCGAGGGCTTCGACATGAAGCGCCGCCTGGTCGTGCTGCGCAATCACTGATCGGCCGGCATCACGCGCGCTTCAGGCGATAGTCCCGGCGTACCACGCGAAGCTCCGTCGACCAACCGCTACGTGCGCTCGACGATCCGGTCGATGAGGTAGCTCGACTGCTCGACCGCTTCCGTCGTGAAATCACCGAAGAAGGCGCGCACGTCTTCGAACATGCGCGTGAACGCCACCTGATCGCCGTGCGCGAGCACATCCGCGATCTCGCGTGAGGCTTCGGTGAAGGCGGCGGTCACCTGCGGCGTGCGCGGGTTGCGCATCTCGATCGGCCCGTACAGTCCGGGCTCCTGCGCGA
>CAYWCJ010000377.1:0-4703 GCA_964456595.1 uncultured Gemmatimonas sp.
CAGAACGGTTTATGGGGTTATTCTCCACCGGACTTCCCAAGCACGCGACCGGGATTGAACCGGTGACCTCATCCTTACCAAGGATGTGCTCTACCGACTGAGCTACGCGTGCAAAAGCCTGCCAATCAACTCCGTTGGTCGCTGGTGCTCGCACGCACACCACCGCCCCACTTGCGTGGTCGAACCCGCGCCGGAACGATCTCCCACTCGACCGAACGCTTCACTCTCGGAATCCGGTAACTTACCCGCGGTCCGATCGCAGAACAAGAGCCTTAGAGGCATCACGGTTCACAATCCACGTGAGTACGCTTTGTGCAGTAAAAGTGCGGTAATGCCGGTCGGCGGCTCCATCATGCCGGTGCGTCGAACCGATTCATCTCTCTGGGCGCGGATGGTAATGGTCATTTCGGAAATCACGTTCACGCGGGGATTCTCGCAGGCCGCGCGCGACGCTCTGACGCGCAAATCTCCTCCCCGCTCGCCCCGGTGAGACGCCGATGACCGATACCTCGGCCAGCAGCCTCGCGGCGGCGCGACGGCTGTGGGAGCGCTGCATTCTCGACAGCGCGGGAACGGGCGATACCCGCCAGACCGCCGAGCGGCTGCTGGCCGACCTCGGGATCGCCCTGCGCCGCTGGATTGGCGCCGACGGCTACAACGTGCTGCTCTCACGCGCGGTCGTGCTGGCCGGCCCTGCCTGCCCCGTGCTGGTGGGGACGACCACCCTCGGCCTCGCGCGAACCCCTCCGCAACACGGCGGCGAGCCTTCCAGTGAAGAGATCGCCGCGGGCATCATCGCGCTGCTGGCGTCACTCATGACCCTGCTGGGTCGCATCATCGGAGATGATATGGCTGTGCGACTGATCGAACAGGTCGGTGGACCGAGCCCGCGCGGTTTCGTGAGCACCCAGACCAACGTTGGCCGCGATGATTGAAAGACTTTCCAACCCGGACACCTCCGAATCAACACCGCCACTCGAACTCCTCAAAACCGGCATTCCCGGACTTGACGAAGTCCTGGGCGGTGGCCTGCCCGGGTTGTCCTTCAACCTGGTTGCCGGCGCTCCGGGCTCCGGGAAGACCACACTGGCGATGCAGTTCCTGTTCGCCAACGCCACGGTGGAACGCCCAGGACTGTTCATCACGTTGCTTGGCGAAACGTCGCTCAAGCTGATGCGCTACCAGCAACGCTTCGCCTTCTTCCGCGCGGAGTTGCTCGGCAGCGCCGTCTTTTTCGTCAATCTGAGTGAAGAAGCGCTGCGCGGCGATCTCGATGCGGTGCTGGCGCGAATCGTACACGAAGTGGCAACGCTTCACCCGGGTGTGGTGGTCGTCGATTCGTTCCGATCGCTCGTGCACGGGGGCGCGTCGAGTGCGCCATACACGAGCGTGGAGCGTTTCATTCAGCAGCTTGCGTTGCATCTGACGACGTGGGAGATCACCTCGATCCTGATCGGTGAGTATAAGGAACAGGAGCTGCACAATCCGGTCTTCACGGTCGCCGACGGCGTCATCTGGCTCACGCAGGCCGTCGATCGCAACTCCGTTGTGCGGAAGATGCAGATCGTGAAGTCGCGAGGCGTCAGCCCCATGCCCGGGCTGCACACCCTCAAGATCACGAACGCGGGAGTGCAGGTATATCCGCGCGTGCCGAGTTCGCACGCGAACGCACAGGCGCGAGACGGTCGTCGCCTGGGTACCGGTATTTCCGGACTCGACGCGCTGATGGGCGGCGGTATCCCCGCTGGGGACTCCGTGGTCGTGGCCGGCCCGACCGGCTCGGGAAAGACGACATTCGCCGTGCAGTTCGTCGCGGCCGGACTCAAGGATGGTGAAGCGGCCGTCGTTGCGGTGTTCGAAGAGCGTCCCGGCATCTATTTGGCTCGCGCTAGCGCCATGGGCGCCGACTTCGGTGACGCGGTACGCAACGACAAACTGCGCATGATCTACCTGCGCCCGCTCGACCTCTCGGTTGATGAAACGCTGCAGGAGATCCGCGATGCCGTCGAACAGATCGGCGCGACGCGCGTCGTGATCGACTCCATCTCCGGTTTCGAGATGGCGCTCGCGCCAACGTTTCGCGAGGATTTTCGCGAGTCGCTCTATCGCCTCATCGGCACGCTGACGGGACTGGGCGTGACCATGTATTCCACCGTGGAAGTGGTCGAACAGGAGCGACTGCAGATCACCGGACACGGGGTGTCGTTCCTGACCGACGTCATTCTCAGTCAGCGCTTTGTCGAGATCGAAGGGGAGCTGCGCAAGGCCTTGCTGGTGGTGAAGATGCGCGGCAGCGATCACAGTCGGGACTTCTGGACGTACGAGTCAACGCCGAGCGGCATCGTGCTGCGGAACACGTTGAATGAGTACGACCGAGTCCGTACCGGCTTGCCCACGCGTCAGCGGCGCGCGGCGAGGATCGCCCGCCACGCATCCGCCGAACATTCGGAGACGGACGTCGAATGAGCACGGATTGATGCTGACCGGCGACCAGCGCGACGCGGTGGAGCGGGATGTTCGCTACGAGCAGCTCGTCGAATTCGCACCCGATGGCATTCTGATTCACGACGGGGAGCGTATTCTCGCCGCCAATGCGGCGGTGCTGCGGTTGGCGGGGGCGAGCCGTCGCGATGAGCTCATCGGGCGACCGGTAGAACTCATACTCCATCCACCGTACCTCAAGGGTGTCGAGCGCCAGCTCACCGGTGCCGTTCGGGTCGAGGAACAGGCGCCGGCCGTGCGTGACACGTTTCATCGGCTCGACGGCCGGGAGGTCGAAGTCGAGGTACGTGCGCAGGTGTTCATCGAGCGGGGAAAGCCGTCGGCGCATCTGGTCATTCGCGACATCACCGAGCGGCTGGCCACCGAGGCCGTCGCGCGCGATCTGGCCGCGCATATCCAGGCGACGCAGAGGCTGGAAGCGGTTGGCGCGTTGGCCGGCGGCGTAGCGCACGAAGTGAACAACATGCTGCAGGTGATCATGGGGTTCGGAGCGCTGCTGATGGACGCGCCGAGCACCATCGACGAGGCGCGCGAGGACGTCAGCGAGATTCTGAAAGCGGCCGTGCACGCCGCGGCGATCACCAGGCAACTGCTTGAATTCAGCCGTCACGCGGTTCATCGCCCGCAACTGCTCCAGTTGGACGTCGCGTTACGTCAACTGCAGCCGATCATCCGACGTCTGGCGGGCGAGAACCGCCGACTGGAGGTGCTGACGAATGCGGCGCGGGACATCTGGATGGATCCGGGTCAACTCGAGCAGCTCATCATCAACCTGGTGATGAATGCCCGACACGCCACCTCGAGCGCGCAGCTCATTTGGGTCAGCTCGTCCGAGGCGGTCGTCAAGGAGGTGATTACGGACGTACACGGCGAGACGATCCCCGTCGGCGTGTACGCAACACTTGTCATCCGCGACACCGGTACGGGTATGTCGCGCGAGATCCAGGCGCGCATCTTCGAACCGTTTTTCACGACCAAGCCGGTTGGAGAGGGGACGGGGCTTGGTCTGGCGGCGGTCGCCGGAATCATGGCGCAGAATGGGGGTCACATCACTGTGCGCAGTGAGAGTGGAAAGGGCACCACGTTCACGCTGTATTTCCCCGAGGTCGTACCGGAGACGAAAGCGTCGACCGTCGTGGCGCCCGCGCGCCTGCCGCAGGTGGCCCGTCGCGCAGGCTCCACGATTCTCATCGTCGACGACGAGGCAGCGATTCGCACCGTTACCGGTCGGATTCTTGAGCGGGCCGGATTCGACGTCCTGTATGCGCACGACGGCGTGCACGCGCTGGAGCTGGTGGCACGCACCGGCCCGCCGGCGCTCGTGCTGACGGACCTCATGATGCCGGAGATGGGTGGACGCGAGTTGGCGCGTCAGCTTCGGGAACAGTGGCCGTCACTGCCAATCCTGTTTCTGTCTGGCTATGCGGAAGGCGGCGCCGGCAGCGAGGGGTCAATGGGCGGTGAGTTCCCATACTTGGAGAAACCAATCACGCCGGATGTGTTGGTGGAAAGTATCCGCGTGGCCTTGGGCAGCGCCGCGACCGACAGATAGTTTCTGCCATCGCACGTTCGTGCTCCCCAAGCGCGAGCGCCGCCGCCAGCCACGAGCACTCCTGCATTCATGACTCAGCCCGCCCAGCGCCCGACGGCCGCCCCTCCACTCGTCGAGCGCGTTCTCGGTCCCTTCCAGCGTTTCTTTTCGACCAGCGCGTCGGGTGGCGTGGTGCTGCTGGTGTGCTGCGTCGTGGCACTCGGATGGGCTAATTCCCCTTGGGCTGCGGCCTACCACCACCTCTGGGAAACGGTGGTCACCGTGGGGGCGCCCGGCTTCGGGCTCTCCCTGCCGCTGCACGCCTGGGTGAACGATGGCCTGATGGCGATCTTCTTCTTCCTCGTCGGGCTCGAGATCAAGCGCGAGGGCTGGTCGGTGAACTGGCCACCCGACGGTCAGCTACCTTACCGGTCGCCGCGGCACTCGGCGGCATGATTGTCCCCGCCGCGCTCTACGCCAGCATCAACACGGGGGGCCCCGGGAGCGCAGGGTGGGGCGTGCCGATGGCGACCGACATCGCGTTTGCGCTGGGGATCCTGGCGCTGCTTGGCGACCGCGTGCCGGCCAGTCTCCGGGTGTTCCTTGCCGCTCTTGCGATCGCGGATGATCTGGGAGCCGTCCTCGTGATCGCGCTGTTCTACACGAGCGC
>CAYWCJ010000378.1:0-1415 GCA_964456595.1 uncultured Gemmatimonas sp.
GACGGCCACAGTACCGGGATCTACTCGTTGAAGCACCTGCGGGCCCTCGCGGAGCAGTTCGCCGCCAAGGTGGTGGACGATGTTTGATGTCGTGCCTCTGGAAGAGACGATCACGATCCGCGCCGAGACGTCCGTCGCCGATCCCGACACGTGCAAGTTCACCGTAAGCCGGACGGTGCATCCGGGCGGCCCCTTCTTCTTCCACGCCAAAGAATTGGCCGCTGGTTCACCGCTCGCCGAGCAGTTGTTCGCGCTTCCCGGCGTCGCCCACGTACTCGTTGTCGAAAACGTCGTGTCCGTCGGGAAGCACTCAGGCGCCTCGTGGTCCGCACTGAAATCGGGGATTGGAACGGTCATCCGTGCGCAGCTCGTCTCCGGCGTGCCGGCCATCCTCGAGGCCCCTCGCACCACCGGTGCGTCGGGGCGCACCGACGCCGAGGTTCGCACGGTTATTCAGGAACTCCTGGACCGGCAAGTCAACCCTGCCATCAAGGCCCACGGCGGGAGGATTTCGATTGTCGACGTGACGGACGGAAACCTCTTTGTCACCATGAGTGGAGGGTGTCAGGGATGTGCGGCCTCGCAACTGACTCTGCGACGCGGGTTCGAGGTCAAGGTGCGTCGGGTCGCTCCGGAGATTGTGGAGATCGTCGACACGACGGACCACACGGCGGGGAAGAAGCCATTCTACCCGCGTGGACGAGCAGACTCGTGAATAACGACGAGACCGGCCAGCCTGACGCGAGACGGACGACCGAACGGTAACCGCGCCCGCCGAGCGAACCCGATCGCGCGTGATGATCGTCTGTGCGGGCCTTGGTGTCAGGCCACGCAGGCCCTCGCGAGCGACTGCGTGCCCGAAACCCTTACGATCGGCGGTGAACACGCCACTGGCCGAGTTCGCGCCGAGTATGAGCCCGGATGGTCCCGAGGTGGCGAGACGACGCCACGTCGACGGTGGCGCGCACCCGTGGCATCCCCCACGTTTCACCGAATGTCCTCTCCCGACCTGCCTCCCGGCCTCGCGCCCCTCGACTCCGTCCGCAGCTTGAACCCGAAGACGGCGAATTTGTACGACTTCGAGGCCATCGGCATTGACGGAGCGCCCGTACACTTCGACGCCTTCCGTGACCGCGTGGTGCTGGTAGTGAACACGGCCAGCGCGTGCGGCTTCACACCACAGTTCGCCGGACTGGAACAACTGTGGGAACGCTATCGTGATCGCGGTCTGCTGATTGTCGGCTTTCCCAGCAACGAGTTTGGCGCGCAGGATCCCGGCAGCAACGCGGAGATCGCGACGTTCTGCCAGAAGAACTACGGCGTGACGTTTCCGATGATGCGCAAGGTGCAGGTGAACGGTGCCGACGCACACCCACTATTCCAGTGGCTCAAAGTGCAGGCGCCCGGTCTGTTGG
>CAYWCJ010000378.1:1425-4695 GCA_964456595.1 uncultured Gemmatimonas sp.
GTCTGTTGGGGAGCGAAGGGGTGAAGTGGAACTTCACCAAGTTTCTGCTGGGACGCGATGGCAAAGCGATTCGTCGCTACGCGTCCACCAAATCGCCCGCGGATATCGCTGCGGATATCGAGACGGCGCTGGCGGTAGCGTCACGCTGAGACAGCACGCTCGCATTCTCAGCTGCGGGTGACGGTGATAAGTCCGTTTCGTGCTACGCCGAACGAGATTGCGCCCTGATTCCGGACCCGCCGGACGCGACCGGCGCGGCGACTGGACACTTTCTCGCGCCCTCATCGACGGTGTCCCAGTGGGAGCACGAAGGAATTCACGTGCTCCGAAGCGCGGCAACGGTCGGCTGCGCTGCGTGATCGTGCCCGAATGGATGGTGCCGTATGCACTGGTCGCCAAGAAGGGCGTGGGATTTGTGTTGGGCCCCGAGCGCACGGCCGGCGCTCCGCTCGACGCGGCAGGGCCGACTGAGCGCGTTACGCGCGAAGAAATCTGGGGGATCGTGCACCCAGGACGGCGTCCGGCGTAAGGCGACCGGCTGCACTAGGTCGTGCCGCGATTCTCCGATACCGCCGCCGCATTCCGCTGCGACATGCACCACTCCGCGCGCTTCACTGCCGAGCCCCTGAACGCGTCGGCGTAGTCGGTTGGCTCCATCGCCAGAGTCTGGCGGGCCAACGTCGCGGCGTCAGCGTCGACGAACACTGCCCGTACACCAGGTTTGAGATTCCGTTGGCGCGATCGTCTTCGCGATGCCGAAGTCGGTCACCAGCGCCGTATCGCACGAGAGCCGCTCGTCCTCCGGCTTGATGTCGCGCAGCACGATTCCTTCGCCGTGCGTGCACGCCATGGCGCTCCACGTCCCGCAGGTTGCGAGCTTCACCCCGCGCGCGAATCGGTCGACGCCGGCGTCGCCCGTCACGTCGGGTAAGATCATCTTCACAACCAGGGCCGGCCCGGCGCCGTTTCGGTGGCCACGAACACGCGCGAGATGCCACCGCCGCTGACTTCGCGCTAGCTGCGATAGCGGTCGGCGAGGGCGGAGCTGCGTCGGTCAGATGGTTGGTTCACGGGTCACGTGGACCGCGTGCCTGTGCTTCGAGCCGGGCCACGTCGGCCTGATCCTGAGGTCGCCCGACCGCGCGCTTGTTGCGCAGAAGCTCGTCTCGACCGAGCACGGGAATGCTGATGCCGTCGAGCTCCACGACAACGCGGTTCGGCCATGCCTCGTCGAACGACACGCTCTCGATCGAGGTGATGACGTCCACGCGCCCAGGTGGTACGCCGAGCTGCAGGATCAGGTCGTCGCTTTCAAAGTCGGATCGGCTGAACTGATCGGAGGGCGTTCCGAATGCCAGCAGCGCGCGCTCCACTTGCTGCGCGTTGCCCGGAGTTGGTCGCACCCACAGGTCTATGTCCCCGGTCGCACGCGGAAGCCCGTGTGCAGCAAGCGCGTAGGCGCCAACTACGAGATACTCAACGCGTTCGGTGTTGAATAACGAGAGTATGTCGCGAAAGTCGCGATTCAGGCTGGTCATGGCCGGCAAATATCCACGCGTCGAGCGCGAGCTGCCACATCATGCCGAGGCGCTCGGCAGGCGACAGGATGAGATACGCCTGGTCGGATAAGTCCTCCTCGCCTCGGCGAAGTCGCTGGACCAACATTGGGCGATCGGTCATGAGCGAAGTATAACGTGATCGCCATCTGCGCTCGGAGGGCGGCTGCGCGTCCGCGCACCGGTTGTCACCACGTCCAGCAGCCGCTTCGGCCCGTGCGGCTCGCACCGTTCAGGGGCACCAGCTCGCGCAGCCACACTCGTTCGCGAGCCACAGGGCGCGCTGCGCGCACACGCAGCCTGCTGGCGCTCACGTCGTCCGACGAACGACGCGGTGGCCGGATGAGCGGGATGAAGCGAAGGTGGCTCAGTTTTTCGGAAACAGAGTGTTTCTCAGCGCGACGGAAACGGATCGTCTGACCATTGTACATGGGCTGGTCGCGCCGCACCGCGACGTGCGAGGCGTTCAACCGTGGCGGGGGGCGAGGCATGGGCGCTGCTTCCAACCGGGCGTCCGGTTCGCCAGGCAAGGTGTCGACGGTCAGCCTACACTCGCGCTGCATCTCCAGCAGTCCGCGCAGCCACAAACGCTCCGCGAGGCCGGCGTTGACGTCCGACAACTCCGATTGAAGAATCCCGCGCAGCGCCTCCGCGGTGAGTCGGCCCGCGAAGAACAGCTTGACGAGCAGCGGCTCGCGCAGAGGTACCGACGGCGCGGGCGCATCGATGCGGCTGCGTGGCACGCGATCTGCACTACTTCGCGAGGCCGGTCAGCGACAAGGCTGAGTCGGCATTCCCTTCACCGTGAGACGCTTTCATGTCCGTCGCCAAAGTCATTGAGATCATTTCGTCGAGCAAAGTCGGCTTCGACGACGCCGTTACGCAGGGCATTGCGAAGGCTTCCGAAACCATCACGGGAATCGCCGGTGCTTGGGTTCAGGACCAGAGCGTTGAGATCGCCAACGGCAAAGTGATCGTGTACAAAGTGTCCCTCAAGCTCACCTTCGTGCTCAAGGCTGACTAAGGGCTTCCGTTGAACACGCCGCGGTGATCCTTCGATCCTGCGCGTGCTCATCGCTGAAAGCACGGGCCATCGCCGCGTCGGCTACGCGGAATGCGATCGCGGGCACCGCGCATGCAATCGCACAGGTGACGTCAGGGTTGATCCCATCCTCGTGATCCTTGATGCGGCCACCATGAGTTGTGGTGGGCGTGAATGCGTTGGACTGCCCACGCCGCGTGTTCGCGCACGCCCTCATGCTCGTGCGACCTCATGGCCTCGAGCACCGCGAGATCATCCGCGGTGCCGACATTCCCCAGTACAACGCACGCGTTACGCTGCGACATCCACAACTTCGCACGCTCAATCGGTGAGCCTTTGAACGCCGCGGCGTAATCCGTCGGCTCCACCATGAGGATCTCGCGCGCCAGCGCGCGCGTCTTCACGTGACCCCGCGTTCTGAAACAGCTCGCGCGCTGAAAACGGCGACCCCTCAGGCCGCTCCCGCGCAACCTTCACATTCCACGGACACACCTCCTGGGAGGCGTGGCCGTACACCCGTTTTGCAGTTGTGTTGACGACCGGCACGCCAACCCTCAGGAAGACCACGGGTTAGCCGCTCTGGAAACTCGCAATCCCGGGCACAGATTCATCACCGCCGCCGTCGCGACGGCTGATGGCGATCGGAGTGCCGCGCGCGGCGCTCCCTTAGGC
>CAYWCJ010000379.1:0-4642 GCA_964456595.1 uncultured Gemmatimonas sp.
ATCCTCGGCAAGGGCTACAAGGAGCTGCTCGAGGACGTCTTCGACAAGAAGATTCTCTCGGACGATTTCTCCCTGTACCTGCACCGCCCCACGGCAACCGACCCGTCGCTGGCACCGCCGGGGCACGACTGCTGGTACGTGTTGTCGCCCGTACCGCATCTGGGCAGCGGCATCGATTGGGAAGTCGTGGGGCAGCGCTACCGCGATCGCATCATGCAGTATCTCGAGGATCGCTATCTGCCGGGGCTGCAGTCGCACATCGTCACCGAACGTCGCATCGACCCGCGCTACTTCGAGCAGACGCTCAACAGCTACAATGGCAGCGCGTTCGGCACGGAGCCAACGCTCATGCAGTCGGCGTACATGCGGCCGCACAATCGGAGCCCGGATATCGCGAACCTGTACTTCTGTGGTGCGGGCACGCACCCGGGTGCAGGGCTGCCGGGCGTGATTTCGTCGGGGAAGCTGGTGGCGGATCTGATCGGCCCGGCGACGGCGAGTAAGCGCAGCGCGTGAGTGGGAGAGAACGCCAGCTTCAGCGCTACCGCGCCCGCGCCCGCACCCGGAACATGATCTCATGCAGCGGCCGCGTCGTCAGCCTCGCCACCGGTCGCACGTTCTCGGCGTCAATCGCCTCGAAGTCGTAGCGGCGCGTCAGCCGCGCGATGATGAGCGCCGCTTCAAGCGTCGCGAACGCGGCGCCGACGCAGATGCGCGGTCCGACACCAAACGGCAGATACGCGCCCGGCGTCATCTCGCCCTCGCGCTCGGGCGAGAACCGATCGGGGTCGAAGCGATCGGGATTCTTCCAGAGCTTCTCGTGACGATGAATCATCCACGGCGCGATCATGAGCATCGTGCCCCGCTTGATGCGGTGCGTGCCGATCGTGGTGTCTTCCGTGGTGACCCGAGGCAGGAAGGTGATCGGCGGATAGAGCCGCATCGTCTCGCGGAACACGTTGCGCACGAACACGAAACGCTTGGCGTGCTCGATCTCGATGGGGCCGTCGCCGCACATGGCGTCGACTTCCGCGCGAATGCGCGCGACCGTGTCCGGCTGCATCGCGAGGATGAAGAACACCCACGTCAGCACACTGGCGCTGGTTTCGTGTCCGGCGAGAAAGAACACGCCGAGTTCGTCGACGAGCTCTTCCCGCGAAAATGCTTCGCCCGTGTCCGGATCGCGCGCCGCAAGCACGGCGCCCACGATGTCGTCGTACACCGGTGCACCGGGCGCGAGCCGTGGGTCGATCATATCGCCGATGTGCTGACGAATCAGGCGACAGGCTTCGAGCACGGCCGGCGGTTGCTTTGTGCGCGACCACGGCTTGTCGAGCAGCAGCGCCTTGATGTTGACGCTCGCCACCGTACGCTCGAACACCGTGAAGGCGGCGAAGACATCCCGGGCCGTGCCCGACGCCAGCGGTGTCGAGAAGATCGTGCGCGTGATGACGTCGGCGGTGAGATGCCCCATCGCCTGATCGAGCGAGTAGGTCTCGTTACGCGCGATGCGATCGTCGAGCCAGCGTTCGTGCTCGTCCACCGCGGCCACCATCTGGCCGAAGGCGCGATTGATGCGCATGTGCGAGAACGCGGGCTCGATCATGCGACGCTGCTTGCGCCACAGATCTCCGCTCGAGACGAACATCGCGTCGCCGACCAGCGCCTCCAGCGCATCCACCATCAGATCGCTCTTCGGGAAGATCCCCTGCGGGTCGGCGAGAATGTGCGTGACGAGACTCGGCTCGTTCACCAGCAGGATGCCGCGACGCGTCTTGCCCACGATCATCGTCAACTCGCGATACGCATCGATCGGCACCAGGCTGAGCAGGCTCCGCTCACGTCGCCACATCATGCGCAGCAGGCTTCGCACCGGCGAGATCGGCGAGGGCGCAGGGGGGCGATACAGGTCAGCGACGGCAGTCATTCAACACAGAGTGAAAGGCAGGACAGCTGCGGCGGTACGGACGGCTCGCCACTCTGCTGATGAACCGGTACGCTAGCGTTGCGCGCGCGCATCTGCGCGGAGCGCCCACCACGTCCACGCGAGCCCCACGGCTTCGTTCCCCGCGATGCCGAGCAGCAGCACGGGCGCGATGCGCAGCGCCACGAACGTGCTGAGGGCGACGATCATGAACGCGTGCCCCCACAGACTCGCGCGCGCGATCGGCAGCAGCTCGTGGCGTCCGGCCACGATGTAGTAGCTGCCCAGCACGACGGCCGAAACACCGAGGATCCGGATCCAGTGCTCCTGCGTCGGCGCGGTGAGCAGCAGAAAGAGCATCGTGTTTGGCACGGTGGCCAACCCGGCTCCCATGACGCAGGCGTAACAACCGAAACCGACCAGGCTGCGTCCCGTCCGACTCATCGACCGGTCCGGTCAGTGCTCGAGCGCGGTGGACGGCGCGGCGCCACCGACATTGGCCGCCGCCTTTGGCGCGTACTGTTTCCGGATCTGCGCCTGATGATAGATGATGAGGGCGAGACCGACCACGAGTGGAACCGCCCAGGTCATCGGATTCAGCGCATGCTCCGGCATGAGTCGCACCAGACCGAACGTCATGAATGCCGTGTAGACGGAAATGCCTGTGCCCACGAGCGCCTTCACGTGTTCGAGCAGAAATCCGTGACGCGGTGGATTGTCGCTGAAGGAGAACCGGAGATTGGTGATCCCCGACGCGACACCGACGATGGAGATGCCCATCATCAACGGCTGCCGGTCGAGCCAGCCGTGCACCGCACAGTTGATCGCCGCGACCATCACGAGAATCTGCAACGACACATCGAACCAGGCGCGATTACCCAGATGATTGCGCTTGTTCTTTACCGCGGCGAGTCCATGCCAGGCCAGACTCACCGTGAGCATGCCAAGATAGACCATCATCCAACCGAAGATGCCGGTGACCATCACCGTGTCGGCGATCTTGGGATGCGTACCGCGCGGATCGAGCGCAGAGAGCGTCCCCATACCAATCGCGAACGTCCCGGTGATCAGCATGCTGTACGCAAAGATCCGCCCGTACTGCTTATGCGTTTTACCGCCCTTGCGCGAAAAAACTGCCACCCAGAAGAGTGGCAGCCCTACGGCACCGACGACCAGGTGCGAATCCACGAGCAAACGGAACAACGACATGCAGCGAATCTCAGCGTGACGGTAGGGCGATCTGACCGCGGGACGGTCGTTTCAATCTGGGGCGCGCCCGGTGGTTGAGCAATGCAACGAGCTGCTGGAGATTGGATGGGTTAGGTGACTGCAAAACGCGAAACCGAAACAATGTCATCGTCGCATCTGTCCTTCGCATATCGCTCGTTCGACGTTTCACTGGTACTTGCTCGAATCACCAACGCTTTGGCCGAAGTCGCGATTTCACCTGGATCGGTAGCGCGAGAGTAGAGGCCCACGCGTCCCGTCGTCGTGCAGGCAGGTGGCGGAGACGTTTCTGGCGTCTGCGGTGGTTCACAATACCGATGACGGTGCACCGGTCAAGCGACAACTATCCTGACACAGGGGGCGATCTTCACGTCTTTCGTGTTGCATCGACCTGCCGCCGCACCAGTGCTGCGACCTCCGCTGGATGGGTGCTCGGAAGAAAGTGACTCCCGCCTTCGATCGTGACTAACTGCGCCCTGGGTATCGCCTCGTTCAGCAGCTCGGCGATCCTGCGCATCGCCGGATGGCTGTGTCCTCCGCGCACCACGGTCGTGGGAACGGCGATCGACTGCAGCCTCTCCCTCGTGGGCTCGAACGGTGTCCCCGAGAACCAGTCGCGCACATTCACCGCCGTGGTCGCCACGACATAGCTGCGCACCTTCGCGGGCATCGCATCAAAAGTCCCCGCACCGCCGTAGAAGTCGATGACGTGCCGAGCCGCCTCGGCATCCCCCCGGGCAAAGTCAGCAAAGTACGGACCCGTCATCGCCTCGAACGTCGCGTAGTGCTCGAGGTCTCCTGACGCCCGCAGCAAGCCCAGAGGATTCGCCTCCACGAGCAGCAGGCTCGCGGGACCGTGTCGCCCGGTCAGGGCATGCGCGATAGCGGCCAGTCCGCCATAGGAGTGCCCCACGACATGCGGGGACGTGCCAATTCGGTCGATGATGCGGTCGATGAGATCGACTTGCTGCGTCATGGTGGTATTGCCGTCCGGTCGGACCTCTGGTGTGGCCCCATATCCGAGCAGGCTGGTCGTTACCGTGCGGTAGCCGTCACCGAGATTACCGATGACCGCCTTCCAGGCCCTGCCCGTCCCGAAGCTCCCCGGCAGGAAGAGGAGGGCGGGGCCGGAGCCGGTCTCCACGTAGTCGAACGCAACGGCATTGTCGGTCACGACGTCCTCTGGGTGCGGTGCACATGGTAGCGGGGCGAGGCGCCGTGTCTCCCCGGTGCGCCACTGGCCAATCTACTTGCTGGAGGCGGTGCGCCGGCCAGCCAGCGGTCGAACCGTCGGCACGATCGCGAACACCTTCGCAGTGACTGCGACCGTCCGCTCATCGCCGGTCGCGTGCGTGGTAGGATGTCGCTGATGCCCCCAACGCCATCACGTTCAGCTGCGAGCGAATGAAATATTGCGAGCGAAGCGAGCGTTCCATAGCTCGCTCGACAGCTGCAACGTGTTGTTGGACGGGCCTACACCGGACGCCGCCC
>CAYWCJ010000380.1:0-4639 GCA_964456595.1 uncultured Gemmatimonas sp.
CGCCTGCGTCGCCGACGCCCGCGTATCCGACGCCCGCGTACGGAACACCGGCGTATCCGACGCCCACGTACGCAACACCGGCGTATCCGACGCCAGACTACGCGTCCCCCGCAATCTCGGGCGCCGGATTCGTCACCCCGGCCTACGCCGTCACCGCGTCCAGCTTCACCGCCATTCCCGGCGGTGCGGCGGCCCGGATGACAGCGCGCGAGCGATTCGCCCTGCTCGCCGCGCGGCGTGTACCGAGACGCACGCCGCCGCAGCCGTTCACCGGCGTCGAAGAACATGTCGCCGCAGAGCTGGAAGGCTTGTCGGCGCTCTTTGGGGATGAAGAGGGTTCTCCGGTGTCCGACGACGCGGCGGCGCGGGCGTTGGCTGATGCCTTCGCGCCGATGTCCGACCTCGACTCGACGTCCGACGGATTCCTTGGCTTCATCGATGGCGACGGCACCGACAGCGATCCCCAGACCTCGCACGGTTCCTCGACGGCCGAGGAGGCGTCGTTTGGCGTCACTGGCGAAACGTTTGCGGGAGATCCATCGCCAGGTCAGGTCGAGCAGTCCAACGCTGGCTTCTCCTTCGACCGGTTCTTCCCCGATCCGGCGAGGCCGTCATCCTCCGCCCCGTTGCCGTCGGAAGACTCCGCCGCGGAGGGCTCCACCGACGCTCAGCCCCACGTGACACCGCCGCCGCCGCCGCCCGACGATCCACAGGCCCCGGCTGGCGACGATCTTGCGCAGTTCTCCGCTTGGCTCAAGGGACTCGGTCCGTCGTGAAGATCGGCCTGTTGAATGGACCAAACCTGAATCTCCTCGGCACGCGTGAGCCACTCGTCTACGGTTCGACGACGCTCGCGCAGATCGAGACGCTGCTTGCCGGCATCGCGATGGAACTGGGTGCGACACTGGTCGCCGCGCAGGCCAACGGCGAGGGGCAGCTGATCGATATCCTGCACGGCTGGCGCGGCAGCGTCGATGGCGTGGTGGTGAATGCCGGGGCGTACACGCACACCAGTCTCGCCCTGCGCGACGCGTTCACGGCGACGTCGATTCCGTTTGTCGAAGTGCATCTGAGCAACGTCCACGCACGCGAGCCCGAGCGGCATCACTCGATGCTCGCCGCAGTCTCTATCGGCATGGTCTGCGGACTCGGTGCCAGCGGCTACGAATACGCGTTGCGCGGGCTCGTGGGAACGCTTCGCGCTCGCGCGTAACTCGTCGGTGATGTCCCAGCAAGCGAGTCAGGGCTCGGTGGACATGCGCCCATCGCGACTGCTCGCGCTGCGGGAGAGTCTTGGTCGCGCCAACCTCGACGCGCTGCTCGTTTCGAGTTTGCCGAGTATCCGCTATCTGACCGGATTTGCAGGGAGCAATGCACTCGTCGTGGTGACCGCGCGCGACTGTGTGCTGCTCACTGACTTTCGCTATGCGACACAGGCGCAGGACGAGGTTGGCACGTCGGCAACCGTTCGCATTGAGGCGAGCAGTCTCTGGAGCGGACTCTGGGCGCAGCTTGGCGGCATCACCGGCGTCGATCGTGTCGGCTTCGAGTCGGCGCACTTGCTGCATCGCGATTTTCAGCGGCTGCTGGAACAGGGATCTCGCTGGCAGTGGCGACCGACCACCGAGCTCGTTGAGGAACTGCGCGTGAGCAAGGACGCCGGCGAGGTCGCGCACATCCGCCGTGCCGTGGCGATCGCCGAGTCGGCGCTGAGCGCAACGCTGCCCGCACTTCGTCCGGGGCTCACCGAGACGCAGGTGGCCGGTCTCCTCGAGCGCGCACTCCGCGAGGCGGGAAGCGACGCATTTCCGTTTCCGAGCATTGTCGCCTCTGGCGAGCGATCGGCACTGCCGCACGCGCGCGCGGCTGATCGAATGTTGCAGCGCGGGGACTTCGTGTTGTTGGACTTTGGCGCGGTGTACGCGGGCTATTGCTCGGATATCACGCGCACTGTGGTGCTGGGCGCTGCCTCCGCCGCGCAGCGGGAGGTGTATGACGTGGTAAAGGAGGCGAATGCGCGCGCTTCGGGCGCGGTTCGGGCGGGAATGCGCGGTATGGCTGCAGATGCGATTGCGAGAGAGTACATTGACGGCCGCGGGTTCGGAGAAGCGTTTGGTCATTCCCTCGGGCATGGTATCGGCCTCGAGGTGCATGAAGCCCCTCGCCTCGCCAAAACCGCTGACGCTCCGCTCCCGCTTGGGTCCGTCGTGACGATCGAGCCCGGTATTTATCGGGCCGGATGGGGAGGGGTGCGCATCGAGGACGACGTTCTGTTGTTGGACGAGGGTCCGCAGGTGCTCACGAGTTTCCCTCGCGAACTGCACGAGATCGACTGATCACCGTCGGTCGGCGCCTTCGGGTGCCGGCCATGCCGCGCGGGTCCGCAGGCGCCGCAGTAAATGCGGCGCGCGGGTCTGCATCGTTCCCACCGCCTGTCTCCCCGCCATGATTGACCTGCGCTACGTGAAGAAGCTGATCGAGATGCTCGACGGCTCGACTGTGGATTCCATCGAGATCTCCTCGGACAAGGGGATGAAGCTCCGGATCTCCAAGAGTCCGCAGCAGCGTGCCGCCGCGATGACGGTCGCCGCACCGCTCCCCGCGCCAGTCGCGATGCCGAGCGTGTTGCCCGTCGCAGGGGCGGCGCGTCCTGCGGAAGAAGGTAGCGCACCGGTGCCGAAGGCCGAGGCCCCGAAAGCGAGCCTCCTCGAGATCAAGTCACCGATGGTGGGCACGTTCTACTCTACTCCTGAACCGGGCGGCAAGCCGTACATCTCCGTCGGCGATCGGGTCAGCAAGGGGCAGATCGTCTGCATCATCGAAGCGATGAAGATCATGAACGAGCTCGAGTCCGAGTACGATGGCGTGGTGCGCGAAGTTGGCATGGCTGACTCGCATCCCGTGGAATACGGACAGATGCTCTTCCGAGTAGACCCGAACGGCTGAGACATGATGACATGACGATGGTCTCCGACGCCGCAATCGGCGCGGCACCGACGGCGGGCCTGGACCTCAAGGCCGCGCTCCAACGGATGGTGCGGGAAGGCGCGTCCGACCTGCATCTCAAGGTTGGCCGTCCGCCGACGCTGCGACTTCACGGAGACCTTGTCCCGCTTGCCATGCCGTCGATGCGTCCGGAAGAATTGCGGACGCTCGCCGAGCAGTTGCTGCCGCCTGCGCAGCTGCGCGAGTTCGTGGAAATGCGCGAAGCCGACTTTGCCATCAACGTGCCGGGTATCGGTCGTTTCCGCGTCAACGTCTATCAGCAGAAAGGCACAGTCGCTTTCGCCATGCGCGCCATCGCGCACGCGGCGGCCAGCATCCGTGAGCTCAACCTCCCGCCGGTGCTCGAGAACATTGCGCTCAAGCCGCGCGGTCTCGTGCTCGTCACCGGTGTCACCGGATCCGGCAAGTCCACCGCGCTCGCGGCGATGGTGCATCACATCAACGAGCGCCGTGCGGCCAACATCATCACGATCGAAGATCCGATCGAGTTCGTGCATCGCGATGCACTGAGCCACATCAATCAGCGCGAAGTGGGCACGGACACGGCCGCGTTCTCGCAGGCGCTGCGCCGCGTGCTCCGTCAGGACCCCGATGTCATCATGATCGGCGAAATCCGCGACCTCGAGACGCTGGACGTGGCGCTCAAGGCGGCCGGCACGGGGCATCTCGTCTTCAGCACGCTGCACACGACAAATGCGACGTTAACGATCAATCGCATGCTGTCGTTCTACCCGCCGCACCAGCAGAACGAAGTGCGTTTCGCACTGGCCAACGCACTCTCGGCCGTCATCTCGCTCCGCCTCGTGCCCCGCAAGGATGAACCGGGTCGCGTGCCGGCGTGTGAAGTGCTCGTCAACACCGAAGCGGTGGCTGACCAGATCCGCGACCTCTCCGCGGCACTCAACATCCCCGACCTGATCAAGGAAGGCAGTGTCGCGTACGGCATGCAGAGCTTCGACCAGTCGCTGATGAACTGGTACTCGCGCGGTGTCATCTCGTACGAGAATGCGCTGTTCTACGCCACCAACCCTGCCGAATTCGGGCTGCGCGTGCAGGGCGTCGACGGATCGAGCGACGTAAGCTGGGATGGCTTCAAGCAGGGCAGCAACCGAAGCTGACCGGCGGCGGGCAGGTGCCGGTCGACGTCAGCACGCGGTCGATCGGCGGGCTGGCCTAGCGGGATACGGGGGACCTCGCCACCATTCGGCGTGGCTCGACACGAGGGTGAACGCGCGGCGAGTCTCGCCGCGCGGCCTCCTCGGCGGGCGGCGGTACCTGCCGCCGATCCGCATTGCCGGCCCCCTGCCCAACGACATGTTCAAAAAGGTTCTCATCGCGAATCGCGGAGAGATCGCTCTCCGTGTCATCCGAGCGTGCCGCGAGCTCGACATCCAGACGGTCGCCGTGTACTCCGAGGCCGATCGCGAGTCGCTGCACGTACGCTTCGCCGACGACGACGTCTGCATCGGACCGCCGGCGAGTCGCGATTCCTACCTCAAGATCCCGCGTCTGATCGCCGCCGCCGAAATCACCGGCGCCGATGCCATTCATCCGGGCTACGGCTTCCTCGCCGAAAACGCGGAGTTCGCCGAAACGTGCCGCGCCTCCGGCATCACGTTCATCGGTCCGACGC
>CAYWCJ010000381.1:0-4635 GCA_964456595.1 uncultured Gemmatimonas sp.
AACTGGGACTTCGCATCGATGCCGTCGCCTGCACTGAGCAGCTGCCCGCCTGACGAACCCTCGCTCGAGGCGCTGCTGTCGGCGCCCGACGAGGAGACGGTCGCCGCGCTTGCGTCGCTCGAGGGCGACATCCTGATTCTGGGCGCGGGTGGCAAGATGGGGCCGACGGTGGCGCGCATGGCGCGACTCGCTCTCGATGACAGTCCGACGTCGCCCGCGGGCGCGCCGCGCCGACGGGTGATTGCTGTTTCCCGCTTCAGCAGCGCGGCAGTCGCGCACGAACTTGACGCGCATGGCGTCGACGTGGTCCGCGCGAATCTCGACGACCCGCGGGAGGTGGCGCCGTTGCCCGACGCGCCGAACGTGCTGTGGATGGCCGGACAGAAGTTCGGCACCACTGGTGATCCGATCGGTACGTGGACACAGAACGTCGTCGCGTCGGTGCATGCCGCCGAACGCTACCGCGGATCGCGGATCGTCTGCTTTTCGACGGGGAACGTGTACGGACGGACGCCGGTCGCGCATGGCGGATCGGGAGAGCACGATGCGCTGATACCGGATGGTGAATATGCGGCGTCCTGCATCGGGCGCGAGCGCGTCTTTCAATCCATCACGGCGCGCACGCACTCGGCACTCCTCTTGTATCGCCTGTTCTATGCGTGCGATCTGCGCTACGGCGTGGTCACCGATATCGCTTACAAGGTGCTGTCAGGCGTGCCCGTCTCGCTCGCCGTGGGCGCTGTGAACGTGATCTGGCAGGGCGATGCGAACCGATTGGCGCTGCGCGCGCTGACGTGCGCCAGTCAGCCCGCGTCGGTGCTCAACGTCACCGGTCCGATCGTACCGGTGCGCGAGATTGCCGAACGCATCGGACGCCTGGCCGGCATGACGCCGGTGTTCGAAGGCACGGAGGGTGACGACGCACTGCTGGCAAACACGTCCCGATTGGAGCGGCGGCTGCCGTTCACGTCGTTGCCACTCGACACGTTGTGTGCGTGGACGGTGCAGTGGATCCGTCAGGGCGGACGATTGCTCAACAAGCCGACCAGCTTCGAGAAGCGCGATGGCACGTACTGAGCACGACACGTTCAACGTGCGTCGGCATCTCGCGCGTGGTCATGTCATCCCTGCCCATCCGCTGGCGCTCACGCCGCATCGCACGATCGACGAGCAGCATCAGCGCGCGCTCACGCGCTACTACGTGGCGGCCGGCGCGGGCGGCATGGCCGTTGGCGTGCACACCACCGGCTTTCCCATTCACGACACCAGGATCGGGTTGTACAAGCCGGTGCTCGAGCTGGCGGCGGAAACCGCCACCGACGCCTTGGCGCGCGACACGCGCGTACGGGCGACGGCAGGCACGAACGACGCCACCATGTTCGCGCCACGCGGCTTCGTGCGCGTGGCCGGCCTGGTGGGTGACACCGCGAACGCCGTCAAGGAAGCGCACATCGCGCTCACCGTCGGCTATCACTGCGGGCTGCTGTCACTGGGCGCGTGGCGCGATGCCGACGACCGCGCCATCCTCGCCCACTGTCGCCACGTCGCGGAAACGATTCCGCTCTTCGGGTTCTATCTGCAACCCGCGGTTGGCGGACGACGTCTGTCATATGCGTTCTGGCGGGAGTTCGCCGAGATCGCGAATGTCGTGGCGATCAAGGTCGCGCCGTTCGATCGCTATGCCACACTGGATGTCGTGCGCGCCATCGCCGATGCGGGTCGTGATGACATCGCGCTGTATACGGGGAACGATGATGCCATTGTGAGCGATCTGGTGACGCGAATTCCGGTGGTGACCGGTGGTCGCGCTGGTTCCCGACACTTCGTGGGCGGGTTGCTTGGACAATGGGCGGTGTGGACGCGCGCCGCGGTCCGATTGCTCGACGAGATTCGCGCCTGGCATTCGTCGGGCGCCGATGCCTTGCCCAGCGAGTGGCTGTCGCGTGGCGCGGCGCTGACGATGGCGAACGCGGCGATCTTCGATGCCGCGAACGGGTACGCCGGCTGTCTTCCCGGCATTCTCGAAGTCCTGCGTCGGCAAGGGCTGGTGCGTGGAACGTGGACGTTCGACACGCACGAGCAGCTGTCACCGGGACAAGCCGATGCGATCGGGCAATTGCATCTGCGTCATCCGGAACTGCATGACGACGCGTTCGTGGCGGAGCATCTGGATTCGTGGCTCCGGTAGGGACCGCGAATAGAGATGGCGCACCAAGGCCGAGTTCGGCTCCGATCGCTTCCTCCCTGCCCACGATCTCGATCAGGCGGTACAGATCGAGGCCGGGCGCCCAGCGATGGGCACGGATTGCGAACGCACGCTTTTGACCCGTTTACCGTGGGCGCGTTGAACTGCGGGGAGAATTGGATGCACTCGCCCGCGCCGCCCGACGTGTTGCAGCTCACAGTGAATCGCGAGCGTCGGACAGCCGTGCGGTTTCGCGACTGAGATTCCCGCCGGCGACACGCCGCGCTTGCGCTGCCGTTCCCGTAGATTTCCCGCGAACCCTTCAGGCCCCGCAGCTGTCAAATCGCGCGAACCTTCCCCTGCGAATGTCCATCACTCGATCTGCCCTGCCGCTGCCCGCGCTTCATCGGGCGACCCTGCTCGTCTCCATCCTCGCCTTGGGCGCCTTGGGCGCCTGCGCCAGCGCCGGCGCCAGGTCCGTCGGCCCCGAGTTCGCCATGGGACCGGCGGCCGCCATCGCCCGCGCTCGCGCCGATAGCGCGCGCCTGCCGTACACGCAGGCCGATATCGACTTCATGTCGGGGATGATCCATCACCACGCGCAGGCCATCACCATGTCGCGCCTGGCGCCCTCGCATCAGGCCAGCGCCTCCGTGCAGCGACTGACGGCGCGCATCATCAATGCCCAGACCGACGAGATCACGCTCATGCAGACGTGGCTCATGGACCGGAACCAGACGCCGCCCAAGGTCGATTCGACCGGCCAGGTGACGACCGGGCATGCGGGACATGTTATGCCCGCGATGGCTGGACACGACATGTCGGCCATGGGGGGGATGGGGGGCATGCCGGCCATGCCGGGGATGCTGACCGACGCGCAGATGAAGGAGCTCGCGGTCGCGCGCGGCCCCGAGTTTGACCGGCTGTTGCTCACCTACATGATCCAGCATCATCGTGGCGCGGTGTCGATGGTGCGCACGCTGTTCGAGGCGCGAGGCGCCGGGCAGGACGAAACGATCTTCAAGTTCGCGGCGGATGTCGAAGTGGATCAGTCCACCGAGATCCGGCGCATGATGACCATGCTGCTCGAGATGGGATTTGTACCACCCGCGAACTGAGGCCCCAGTTCGTGTCGTTCCACATTTGCCAACCCAGAGAACCCGTCATGTCCCCGACTCCACCGCGTCATCGCGGCGCGCGCCACATCGCCAGCTACGCTGCGGCCGTCGCCGCGCTCGTGGCGCTGGCCGCCTGCTCCCGCGCCAAGCCCAACACCACGCCCGCGCCGAATCCGGCCACCGACCCTCGGGTCAACCTGAAGGCGGGGCTCTTCGACGCCGGCGAAGCATCGTCGAACATGAAGCTCACCGCCACCGCCGCATCGCCGCAGGGTTTCCGGGGGATCACCAACTCCGACCTCGCCTTCACCGGCAACTACGCCATCCAGGGCAACTACAACGGCCCGGTCATCTGGGATATCAGCAACCCGAACAAGCCGGTGCTGGTCACGTCGTACGTCTGCCCGGCCTCGCAGAATGACGTGTCGGTGTACAAGAATCTGATGTTCATGTCCGTCGAGGCCAACAACGGTCGCGTGGATTGCATGTCGGGCGGCGTGCCGGAGCAGGTGAGCAAGCAGCGCATGCGTGGCGTCCGCATCTTCGATATCACCGACATCAAGAATCCGAAGCTGGTCAGCAACGTGCAGACCTGCCGCGGTTCGCATACGCACACGGTGCTCGAGGATCCGAAGGACCGGGACAACATCTACATCTACGTTTCCGGCTCAGCGGGCATCCGCCCGGCCGAAGAACTCGCCGGCTGCGCGGGCAATCTCACCGCCGACGATCCGAACTCCTCGCGCCTCCGCATCGAAATCATCAAAGTTCCCTTGGCCGATCCGAGCAAGGCCGCCGTGGTGGGCAAGGCCAACATCTTTGCCGGCCTGAAGGAGAATCCTCGTCACGGACTCTCCGACGCCGACAAGGAAGCGGCCGTCAAGCAGCTCGCCGATGCCAAGGCACGCGGCGGCTTCGTGGCCAGGAATCCACAGTCGGGGATGGACATGGTCGTCCCGCCGCAGATGGTGCGTCCGTTGCTCGACAGCATCGTGAAGCTGCGCGGTGGCACCGGCGCGCCAACGGCGGCTGATACGACGACGGCGCGAGCGCAGGTGCAGGGTGTGGTGAATCGCATGTTCGCCGCGGCGCCCGCGCCGGGTGCCGGCACCGGCGCCGTCAGCGATCGTTCGCAGTGCCACGACATCACCGTCTATCCGGCGCTTGGTCTGGCCGGTGGCGCCTGCGAAGGACATGGTCTGCTGCTCGATATCAGCGATCCGGTCAACCCGGTCCGTCTCGATGCCGTCGCCGACTCGAATTTCGCCTATTGGCATTCGGCCACGTTCAACAACGATGGCACGAAGCTGCTCTTCTCCGACGAGTGGGGCG
>CAYWCJ010000382.1:0-4610 GCA_964456595.1 uncultured Gemmatimonas sp.
GCGTCGTCCCATCAATCTCCCTTTCGTCGTCGAGCTCGATCCGCTGCCTCCGGTGCTTGGTATCAAAGCCGTTCCCAGCACCTGGCTGGTGGGTCGGGACGGACGCATCGCCGCCGTGCATCGTGGCGCCCTCGCCTGGGATGCTCCGGACGTCGTGGCCTTCGTCGCCCGCACGCTGCAGTAGGCCGTTCATCCGCGTCGCCACGTGTGTCCCGCTCACCTTCATCGACCGTCCGATCATGCGCCGTTTCGCCACTTGCCTTTGTCTGGTGATTCTCACGGCACCGCTCTCCAAGGTAGCCGCGACGACCGGCGCTTTCCGAGCGGTCGCGCTGCAGATCGATTCTACCGGTACTGTGCGCGGAGTCGTCCGTGATTCCGTTGGCCTGCCCGTACACAATGCATCCGTCCGCTTGATCGGCACCGCGCTCGGCACCCGCTCTGACACCGCCGGCGCCTTCAGCATTTCCGGTGTACCTGTCGGAGAACAGACCGTGCGCGTAATGCGCGTCGGGTTCGCGCCGGAGAGCTACACGGCGCGAATCCGCGCCGGCACAACGACCACGCTACAGGTGGCGCTTGCGCCACGCGGCGAGGTGCTCGGCACGATCTCCACCACCGCCTCATTGCGCGAACAGTTCACCAGCGAGTCGCCCGTCCGCACCGAGGTGCTCACCAGCCGTGCGCTGCAGCGCAACGTGACCGGCAACCTCATGGACAACCTCAACTTCGTGTCGCCCGGTGTGAATGTGCAGGTAGACTGCGGCGTCTGCTTCACGAACTCCATCCGCATCAACGGCATGGAGGGGCCGTACACTGCCGTGCTGATTGACGGCACACCGGTCATGAGCTCCTTGGCCAGCGTCTACGGATTCAACGGTCTGCACCCGGCGCTGATCGAGCAGGTGGAGATCATTCGCGGTCCGCTCAGCACGCTCTACGGATCCGAAGCCATGGGTGGCGTGATCAACATCATCACCAAAGATCCGCGGCTCGCACCGCGCTTCGCGCTCAACTCCTTCGTGACTACCGACGGGGAATCGAACGTTGACGCCGCACTCGCTCCAACACTCGGCAGCGCGCGCGTCCTCTTGAGCGGCAACTACGCGCGCAACAATCGGTTCGTAGACCGTGATCCCGACGATTTTTCCGACCTGCCGCTCGTGGAGCGCCTCAGCGCGTTTGCCAAGTACAGCCAAGGTTCGGCTGACGCGCGCCGACTCGACCTCACGGGCCGGTGGTATCAGGAGGAGCGATTCGGCGGGACGTCCGCATGGACCGGCGCCGACTTGGGAAGCAGCTCGATCTACGGCGAGTTCATCGCCACGAATCGCGCCGAGCTCATCGGCAACTGGCGACTGCCCGTGAACGCAGAATCGTTGCGGCTGTGGTTCTCCGGCACGTGGCACGATCAGGATTCCTGGTACGGAGACACCCCGTACGCCGCGACACAGGGCACGGGCTTCGCGCAACTCGTGTGGGACCGCTCGGTCGGTCGCCATGCGCTGCAGCTTGGCTCCACGCTGCGATACCAGCGGTATGACGACAATACCGCAGGCACGGCAGAAGCCGATCGTTCGCTCATTGGCGGAGTCTTCGTTCAAGACGAGGTCGAGCTGCGAGCGGGGCTCACCGTACTGGGCGGACTGCGCGTTGATCGCTACGGTCGCCATGGGCTAATTCCGGCACCACGACTGGCTGTCAAGTGGCAGCCTTTTGACCACGATCACACCACCATTCGGCTGAACGCCGCCACCGGCTTCCGGATCGTCAACCTGTTCACCGAGGACCATGCGGCGCTCACCGGCGCGCGTCAGGTGCTCATTGCGGAGTCGCTCGATCCGGAGCGGTCGCGGACCGTGACGGTGGGTGTGGAGCAGCACGCGCATCTGGCCGGCGGTTCCGACGTGCTCGTGCTCGGTGTCGATGCTTTCAGTACCCGGTTCAGCAACCGCATCCGGCCCGACTACGACCGCGATCCGAATCTCATCGTCTACGAGAACCTCGATGGCACCTCCGTGTCGCGAGGCGTCTCGCTGACCGCGCAACTCGATGCGCCCACTCGGCCGTGGACACTCGCGGCCGGTGTGACCTGGCAGGCCGTCACATTCACGGAAGCCAGCGTCACCAACAGCATGCCGTTTGCCGCGCGGGTGCTGGGCAACGTCACCGCCGGTGTGCGGGTGCCCCGTGTTGGCACCACGGTAGACTGGACCGCTCGCGTGGTGGGCCCCATGGCCCTGCCCGCGTTTGACGGTCGCGCCACGACCTCGCCGTGGTTCAGCGAGCACAACGTGCAGCTCACCCATCCGATCACTCGCGGCTTGCAGATCTACGCCTCGGTGCGCAACCTGTTCGACTATCGCCAGCAGAACGCGATTGTGGGCGCGGATGCCCCGTTCAGCGACCGCTTCGATACCAGCTATGTGTACGGCCCGCTTCAGGGGCGTCGACTTCTGGCCGGTGTCCGGTTGACCGGCGCCCGGTAGGCGGAGTGTTGGCGCGAAGGGCGGTAGCTACCGCCGGCGGCCGGATCGCTCTTGACGGGGCTCGTCAGAGAACGTATTCTACCGAACATAGGCCGAACAGCACTTTATCGGAGACTTCCCATGCCCGTCAGCGATCTCGTATCCGAACTCGAATCCACCCGCAAGTTCTTTTGCACCACCATCTCGATCTTTGAGCCGCAGGATGCCGGGTTTGCACCGCACGCGGAGATGTACACCACGGCGGCGCACGTCTCGCATGTGGCGGACACCGTCGACTGGTTCATGGGCGGCGCGTTCGGTGCCGGATGGGATTTGGACTTCGACGGAGCGATCGCGCGGGCAAAGGCGGTGACGTCGCTCGAGCAGGCGCAGGCGGCGATGCTCGATGCTTTCGAACGTGCCATCGCGACGGTGCAAGCGTCCAGCAACGAAGCGCTACTCGAACCGATACCCAACGACACGATCATGCATGGTGCGCCTCGTCAGGCCGTCATCAGCGGCATCGTCGACCACACCGCGCACCATCGCGGGTCGCTCGCCGTGTACGCGCGACTACTCGGCAAGGTCTCGCCGATGCCGTACGCGTGATCGGCGCGCGTCGCTAGTCCGACCACGACCCTCGGAGCTCGACTTCGCATAGCTCCGAGGGTCGTGTCGCGTCATCCTGATCGATCACGATGTACGCGCGCTGATGCGACCCCGGAATCACCACGATCCCTTCCACTTTGTCGGGCAGCAATCGGCCGTTCGCATCGTGCAGGAGGGCGTATCGTACCGTACCGTCGGGCGCGATGACGCCAAGCGCAGATCCGCCTACCGCACCATCTTCTGATGCGTCTTCGGACGCTTCGGCGGCCGCAGTGTACAGCATGTGCTCTCCAAGCAGCGCGGCGTCGGTGAAGCCCAACGAAATCCCGTTGATCGCGCCGAGCGCATACCGCACCACATCTCGGGGCTCGGGAGCGCGGGCTCGTTCCGGGTTCGCCAGGAACGCGAAGAGTTCGGACAACGGGAGATCACAGGTGGCATTCAGCGGCAACAGTCCGCGACGCGCTTGCCCGTTGCCACGACCGAAGAGACGAAGCATGTCTCCGACTGCGAGCGCTCCTTCGAGATTCATGTCGCTGCCCGCGAATCGCTCTTCCTGCTCGAGGCGTTCGTACAACGACGTCGCATCGTGCACCACAGCCTCCGGCGCAGCTCCGTCGAGCCCCAGCACCGTCGCGATTCTTCGACGTCGTTTCCTGGAGCCGGAACCGAACGCCAGCAGTTGCGGCCCTGATTCTCCGACGATCGCGGCGCAGGCTTCCAGATCGAGCTTGAACTTCTTGTTGCCGCGACTGTCATCGAAGAGCCGCACGCCACCTTCTCCCGCCGGCAATGCGATCGCGCGAATCGTGCCGTCGCGCGGCTGCAACATGGCCACGAAGTTCGCGTCATCCTGCACCAGCGCGATGCACTCGCCAATCCACGCCGCGCTCGAGGCCGCACGCACGTGCGCCGGTCGATCGAGCGACGGATCCCCGCCGTCGTGGTAGTGCAAGGGCAAGCGCGAAACGATCACCGCGGACAGCGACACGTCGAGTTGCGCCACACGGTCACCGTTCATCGCGTTCTGCCGGTGTCGCGAGCCGTTGATGCCATCAGGCTTGCCGGGTCGATAGTGATGGTTCCGTAGCGCGCAATGAAATGCAGATGAGGACCGGTGACGCGACCGGTCGCTCCTACACGTCCGATCAACGCTCCGGCGCGCACCGTGTCTCCGACAGCCACCAGCTGTTGGCTGAGATGCAGATACGCACTCACGACCCCCGCGCCGTGATCGAGGTAGATGACGTTCCCGCCGAGGTAGAACGCGCCGACGAGTCGCACGATGCCGCGGTTGGTGGCGACGACCGGCGCGCCCACGGTGCCTGCGTAGTCGGTACCCATGTGCCGACTGGTCACGATGCCGTTGAACATGCGGCCGCCTCCGAACCCACTGGTGATACGCGACGGGCGCGGCACGCGAAACGGAGTGACCAGCCACATCGCCGGTGTGTCGTGTGACGCGCGCGAGACCTCGGCGGCTTGTGCCGCCTCCCGTCGCATGCGCTGAGCGAGCGCGGAATCGGGCGCAGC
>CAYWCJ010000383.1:0-4596 GCA_964456595.1 uncultured Gemmatimonas sp.
ATATCGGACATGCCGTCACGCAGGCGCACCGTTTCGGCCACGTAGCGCTGTCGTCGCTGCCAGAGCGCGGCATCGACGGCGAGTGTCGACAGGAGCACGATCACGAGCAGGATCGTCCGTCGTTGCATGCGTATTCCGGTTGGTGGCGTCTGACGGCCACGAGTAGATTGCGTCGATCAGGCGGTCAGTGGTTTCCCGCAACGTAATTTCTGCACCTTCATCGGCCCACACCCGAGTACGGATGCCCGCACGTACGCCGCGACCCGTCGCCCTCATCATCATGGATGGATGGGGGTACCGGGAAGACCGAACGGCCAACGCGATTCAACTGGCGAGAACACCGAACTGGCACTCCATCTGGTCGCATTCGTCACGTACCCTGCTGACCGCCTCGGGACGCGCGGTGGGGCTGCCGACGGGACAGATGGGAAACAGTGAGGTCGGTCACCTGAATCTCGGTGCTGGTCGCATCGTCATGCAGGATCTGGTCCGTATTACCGCGTCGATCGAAGACGAGAGCTTTTTCGCCAATCCCGCGCTGGTGGCGGCCTGCCGCGGGGCGCGCGAGCGGACCGGCACGCTGCATCTCGTCGGATTGATCGGCGACGGCGGCGTGCATGCGCACGACGAGCATCTGCTGGCGCTGGTGGACTTGGCCGCGCGCGAGCAGGTCAGTCGCGTGGTGATTCATGCACTGCTGGATGGCCGCGATACGCCGCCGTCGTCGGGCTATGCGTTCCTGGAGACGATGCTTGCACAGACGGCCGGACGCGCGGAGCTGGCGTCGGTCTCGGGTCGCTACTACGGCATGGACCGCGACAACCGATGGGAGCGCACGGAGCGTTGGTATCGCTGCGCCGTGCGCGGCAACGGACCGGTCGAAGCGGATGCGCTGGCCGCGCTGCATCGCTCCTATGATGCCGGCACGACTGACGAATTCGTCCTCCCTTTCCTGATGGCCGGCCCGGACGGACAGGCGCTCGCACCGATGCGCGATGGTGACGCCGTCATCTGCTTCAACTATCGCTCCGACCGGATGCGGCAGGCGCTGCGTGCGTTGGCGATGCCATCGTTCACCGGCTTCGATACCGGTGTGCGACCGAATGTCGCCATCACCACCATGACGCGTTACGAGGAGGACTTTCCCTTCCCCATCGCGTTCGCGGCGCAGTCGATGCAGAACCTCGTCGGCGCAGTGATTGCCGACGCGGGACTGACGCAGCTGCGCACGGCGGAGACGGAGAAGTATCCACACGTCACGTTCTTTTTCAACGGCGGCCGCGATGCGCCGTTCCCGGGAGAAGAGCGGCGGATGGTGGCGAGCCCCAAGGTCGCGACCTACGACCTGCAGCCCGAAATGAGCGCGACCGGTGTGTGCGACATATTGTGCGACGCACTGGCCCATCGCTCGTATGACTTCATGCTGTGCAACTTCGCCAACTGCGATATGGTCGGCCACACCGGATCGATCCCGGCGACGATCATGGCCGTCGAAACGGTTGATGCCTGTCTTGGCCGCATACTCGAAGCTGCGCGCATTGGCGGCGCGCGGCTGATTATCACGGCCGACCATGGTAACGCCGACGTGATGGTCGATCCGGTGACGGGGCAGCCACACACCGCGCACACCACCAATCCCGTGCCACTCGTTTTGCTCGACCCGGAGGGCGATGTGCCGTTGCGTGCCGGTGGCGCGTTGTGCGACGTCGGTCCCACGGCCCTCGGACTGCTTGGTGTGGCGCTACCTCCCGAGATGACCGGTCGCGACCTGCGCGATCTTTCGCATCCTCCCACGATCTGATGACATTCTCGTTCGTTTCGACAGCGCGTCGCGCCGGCCTGTTCACGTCTGCCGCCGTCGTGCTGCTGCTGGCGCCATCGCACCGTGTTGCCGCGCAGGTGGGGTATGTCCCGGCGAAGAGTCCCTACGAAGACCAGAAGCCCGGCCAGTCGATCATGCTGTCGGCAGGGCGCATCGGCGTAAAGCGCGATCCGGCCAAGGTGGCTCCCGAAGCGTCGCCCTTTCTGGCGCTGCGCTACGAGTTGCCGATCGGTGGCCCTGCCGCGCTCTACGTGCGCTACGCGTTCGCCCCGTCGGAGCGGAACGTGTTCGATCCGGCTCGTCCTCGCGTGTCGCGGTTGGTGGGCACGCCGAGTGTGACCACGCATCTGGCGGACATCGGGCTCGATCTCTCGCTCACCGGACAGAAGACATGGCACCGCCTGATGCCATCGCTGACGGGCGGTATCGGCGTAGTCAGTGATTTCGCGAGCGCCGACACGGGCGCCTATCAATTCGGCACCAAGTTTTCGTTTGCCTACGGTGCCGGCCTGCGCTATGTGCGTCGCAACGGTTGGTCGGTGCGCGCCGAAGCGACGAACCACATCTGGCAGTATCAGTATCCCGACAAGTATTTCGTCGTGGCGTCGGACACGACATCGATTCTCTCGGACACGCGTGCCCGGTCTGCCTGGCGTGGCAACTGGGCGCTGTCGGTCGGCGTGTCCGTGCCCATCTTCCGGTAGCGTCGGATGCCGCGCACGTCGCTCACTCGCCGCGTGCTCTTTGCCGCCGCGCATCGCTACCGCCGTCCCGACTGGAGCGACGCCGAGAACGCCGCAGTGTTCGGTGCCTGCGCGCACCCGAACTTTCATGGACATACGTACGTGTGCGACGTGACGGTCGCCGGGCCGGTGGACGAGGAAACAGGTTTCGTGGTCGATCTGGGGTTTCTGGATCAGATGTTGCAGCGCGAAGTGCGGGATCGGTTCGATCATCGCAATATCAATCTCGACGTGCCGGAGTTTGGCGACGGAAAGCTCATTCCGACCGGCGAGAACCTGGCGCGATTTATCACGGACAGGATGCAGGCGGCGCTGTCGCGTACGACCGCGCGTGTCGTGCGCGTGCATCTCGCTGAAGATGCGACGTTGAGCAGCACGTACGAGGTGGACGCATGAGCGGAATCAGGACGCGAGCCGTCACCGCGCGAGCCGTCACCGCGCGAGCCGTCACCGCGCGAGCCGTCACCGCGCGAGCCGTCACCGCGCGAGCACGCCGCACGACATCCGCTGGTGCGCGATGGTACTCGCGGCTCGGACGCATCGCCGGCGTGATCGCCGGAAGCGTGCTGTTGCACGGATGCGGTCGCACCGTGTCCACGCCGCCAGCCACACGGCGTCCCGAGCCCGTCGCGCCCATGATGATGCCGGCAGCGGTCGCTGACGCGCCGCCATCCCTGCGTGAGACCGTGCAGCAGCTCGGTGATTCCGCGATTGGCGCGCCGATGTGGCGTCATGCGCGTTGGGGTATGCTGGTGGTGGATGTGACCAGCGGCGACACGCTGTTGTCACGCGACGCCGGACGTCTCTTCATGCCGGCCTCGAATCAGAAGTTGCTCACCGCTGCCGTGTCGATGCAGACCCTTGGCCCGGACTATCGCTGGCGCACGCCGGTGTTGTTGCGCGGACAGCAGCGCGGCGACACCTGGATTGGTGACGTGCTGGTGGCAGGCAGTGGCGACCCGAGCATCAGTGATGCGTTGCGCGACGGCCATGCGATGAGCGCGTTCGAGCCCGTGGTGACCGCATTGCGGGCTCGCGGTATTCGCCGTGTCCGCGGCGATGTGCTGCCCATCGGCGATGCCTTCGGCGGTCCACCGCTTGGCTATGGATGGGAAGTGGATGACTTCGATTCGCCATATGGTGCTGCCGTCGACGAGTTGATGTTCAACGAAGGGCTGCTGACGCTGCGGGTGTACGGCGGGTCGAAGGTTGGCGCACCGGTTCGTGTCGTGCGTGCGCCCACGGCAACATTTCCGACGTTGAACGTGCGCGCGGAGACCCGCGCCGTGGTCGACCGTCGTGAGCGCATTCGTGCTGCGTACGATTCCGTCGGCGTGACGGTCGAGATCACGGGCGCAATTGCCGTCGGCGACAGCGCGATACTCTCGCTGGCGTATCGACATCCGGGTGATGCATTCCGTGCGGCGCTGCGTGAGCACATCGCGGCCTCTGCAGTGACGCTCGCGCCGCGGCTTCGCGAGCGTTCGCGCACGCGCGGGCGCACGCGCGGGCGCACGACTGCGGACAGCGCGAAGGAATTCGCCGTGGACACGCTGGTGGTGCTGCAATCGCTGCCCTTGCGCGACGTGTTGCCGCGCATGCAGAAGCCGTCGCAGAATCAGATTGCCGAACTACTGTTTCGTACGAACGGGCTGCAGGTGAGTGGCGATGGATCGGCGGACAGCGCCCGGGCCGTTGGTGCTCGCACGCTGGCGAGTTTTGGCGTGGCGCCGGACGACATTGCCTACCGCGATGGCAGCGGTCTGTCGCGCCACGACTACCTCACGCCGCGCGCCGTCGTGCAAGTGCTCGATGCGATGCGTCGGTCGCCCTGGTTCGAGGTGTATCGGAACGCGCTGCCGCTGGCGGGTGTGGATGGCACCATCGCCAATCGCATGAAGGGAACGGCAGCGGCAGGCAATGCGCAGGCGAAGACCGGCACCGTGGACAAGGCGCGCGCGCTGTCGGGGTATGTGACCACGGCCGATGGTCATCTGGTGCTTTTTTCGCTGTTGTGCAACAACTACACGG
>CAYWCJ010000384.1:0-1773 GCA_964456595.1 uncultured Gemmatimonas sp.
CAATGGTATCGCGACACCGACTCGGAATCATCGTTAATGACGAGATCGTTGCGATCGTCCTCCCCCGCACCTTGCGTGGCGCCGATCCGGTAGACATCCCCGCCGATCTGAACGAGACGCCCGCGCCCCACGCCGTCCACGATTTTGAGGTAGACCTTCGCACCCGAACCACCGCCTCCGCCACCACCGGATGGCTTCTCACTCGGCTCCTTCTTCTTGAAAATCTTTCCAGAGAAGGCAGCGAACAATGCGAACAGACCAATCGCGGCAGCACCCACCGCCACGAGGGTCACCCGCAGTCGCCGAGCCTGCTCGCCCTTCTGGGCAGCGGCCTTGAGCGCCCGCGCCCGCTCGTTCGTCGGATCGGACGCGAGCAGGTCATCCGCAATCGACTCGGCGTCGCTGAAGGAGTTCGCCCGAAGCGCGTAAACAGCCCGATCGAGCTTCTTGGTGGCGTCCGTCATCGTCAGCGTCTGCGCCTTGCTCGTTGAGTCGCCGGATTTCGCCTGCTCGTACGACCGGAGAGCCTGATCGTAGCGCTGCTGGACTTCCGGATCGAACGGAGGCGCAAGCTTCATCATTTGCCAATGCTGTACCCGGCGATTCGCGCCCTCGACGGAGAGCGGTTCGCTGTCCAACTGACGTCCGTACTCGAGCATTTTGCGATGCTCCTCCTCGATTGCCGGGCTGGTGCCGGGCTGGCCGCCCCCACCCGCACTCGCCGACGGCTGTTGCATTGCGTTCGCATTGGCTTGTGCCATTGGCGGCTCGCGTGGCGGAGGCGGCGTGTTCGGCGCTGGCGCTGCCGCACCACTCGCGGCCCCTCCAGCCGACGGCGCGGCCGACGCTTCTGCCGCCGGTTTTGCCTTCTTACCACCAAACAAGCCCTTGATCCAGCCCAGCTGTGCGTCAGCGCTCGACAATGGCGCCGTCATAGCAGCGCCAAGCAGCAGCACGACGAGCGCTTTGCGCATCACTCAGCGCTCGGTGAAGCCGCCAACTCCGCCAAGCCCTCAGCGACGCTAGGGCTGCTGCCGTTTTCAACGGCGGCGGCTTCTGCTGCGGCTTCTGCCGCGGCTGCGGCAGCAACGGCGGCCGCCTCGGCCGCGCGTTGCGTGATCTCGATGCGAGTGCTGGCCATCTCGACCTCGACTTCTTCCGCAGTGCCGGCCAGCATGCCGATGTCCTCACCGTCCAAGTACAGGTGGACGACTCCCTTGTCAGGAACAGCGCCGGAAATCAGTAGCACCGACAAGTCCGAGAGCACGAGCCGGTCGATGGTGCGCTCGACGGGACGCGCACCGTACGCCGGGTCGTAGGCCAGCTCCGCCAGACGTGCGACCACGTCGTCGTCGACGATGAGTGTGGCCCGATAGGCCTCTTTGAGCTGCGTGGTGAGCGCACTGAGATGCATCCGGACGATCGCCTGCAGCGTCTCCACCGCCAGCGCGTTGAACGGAATGACGTTGGAAATGCGATTGAAGAGTTCTGGGCGCAGCGATGCCTGCACGACTTTCAGGATGATTTCCTTGCGCGCATCGAGGTCTTCTGTCGCCTGCATCGCCTCGCGAACACCCAGATTCGACGTCAAAATGATCATCGTGTTCGTGAAGTCGCAGAACCGCCCCTTGGCATCCGTCAGTCGCCCCTCGTCGAGGACGCCGAGCAGAATGTCGATGACTTCCGGGTGCGCCTTCTCGATCTCGTCGAACAGCACGATGGAGTTCGGCGACCGGCGCACCTGTTCGGTGAGAAAGCCTCCCTGCTCCGAAC
>CAYWCJ010000384.1:1783-4587 GCA_964456595.1 uncultured Gemmatimonas sp.
AGACCAGGGCGCGAACCGATGAGCCCAGAGACTGAGCCGGAGTCCTTGTACTCTGCCATGTCGATGCGAATCAGCGCCGCGTCGTCATCGAACAGCGAAGCGGCCAGCGCCTTCGCCAACTCGGTCTTGCCAACCCCGGTAGGACCGACGAACAGGAACGACGCTGGCTTCCGCTTCTTGCGCAGGTCAGCGCGGACGCGCCGTGCGGCGTCGGACAGCGCAGCCACCGCCTCGGACTGACCGATCACGCGTCCGCCCAGAGTATCCTCGAGATTCAACAGCCGGTCGCGCTCGCTTTCCATCATGCGCATGACGGGCACACGGGCGCGTCGCGCCACGATCTCCGCGATGATCGCTGGCGACACTTCTTGTGGCACCAGCGCGCCGTCCGCGGTGAGTGCGGCGAGCGCCGCCTGATGCTCCACCAACTGTCCGCGCAGGAAGTGCAACGCTCCTTGTTTCAGAGCGATTGCCTGCGCCGCGTCGGTCGCGCGAGTCTCCTCAAGCGCCTTTTCCCCGACAGCGAGCGTCTCTTCGGTTTCGGCGATTCGCGAGAGCATGTCGCGCTCGTGCTGCCAACGCTCGCTGAGCGTGGCGACCTCGGACTCCAAGGTCGCAACCCGCTCACGCGCCAAGGCGAGGTCTGGATGACCGGACAACTCCATGGCGTCCACGCGTCGGCCTTCGCGGGCGAGTACTCGCTCCTGTGCGTCCAAGACATTGGGCTTGGAATCCAGCTGCAAGCGAACGCTGGCCGCAGCCTCGTCAAGGACGTCGAACGCCTTGTCCGGGAAGGCTCGGTCCCGGAGGTGACGGCGCGCGAGCTTCACGATGGCTTGCAAGGCTGCATCGGAGACCCGGACGCGATGATGGGCTTCGTACTTCGCCCGGGCGCCGCGCACCATCGCGAGCGTGAGATCGTCATCGGGCTCGTCGACAATCACCTTCTCGAAGCGGCGGGCGAGTGCCCCGTCCTTCTCGATGTGCTCGCGATATTCCTCATGCGTCGTAGCACCGATGCATCGCAGTTCACCGCGTGCCAGCGCCGGCTTCAGGATGTTGGCCGCGTCCATCCCGCCGGACGAGCCGCCGGCACCTACGAGCGTATGCAGCTCGTCGAGAAACAGCACCACGTCTTTGCGAGCTTTAACCTCATCGGCAACCGCTTTGACTCGTTCTTCAAATTCGCCGCGATACTTGGCCCCAGCGACAAGCCCAGTCAGATCCAGCGCCAGCACGGACACGCCTTGGAGCGCGGACGGGACATCGCCACTGGCCACGCGCTGCGCGAGCGCCTCCACGACGGCGGTCTTGCCCGTCCCCGGGTCGCCTACCAGGACGGGATTGTTCTTCGTCTTGCGCAGCAACGTCTGCATCACGTTGCGGAGTTCCTCATCGCGACCAACGACCGGCATCAGCTCGCCCTGACGTGCCGCGAGGGTCAGATCGCGTGTATACCGCTCGAGCATCGGGCGCTTGTCCGTGGCTTCACCGGTCTCGGCGGTCGGCTGCATGACCCGAGGATCCTCGAGCGCCTGTTCTACGCGCTCTGCATTCCAGCCCGCATCGACCAAGGCGCGTCCGACGGGAAGCCCGGGCGACTCCGCGGCGGCAAGCGCCATTTCGAGCACGCCCACGGTGTTCTGTCCCTTCCGCGCTGCGACCGCGAAGGCTCGGTCCAGTAGGTCGCGCAGCGCACGACTGGCAATTGGCTTTCGACCGGGTTCGAGGCTGCCCTCGTTGCCGATATCGCCAAGGTCGGCGATGAATCGACGGGCCATGGCGGCATCGAGGGCGACAGCCCCCGCGATGCGCTGCAGTGCACCGCCGTCTTGCAGCAAGGCGAGAAAAAGGTGCCGCGGCTTGATGTAGCCAGCACGTTCACGCGACGCGAGAGCCTGTGCATCCTCGAGAGCCGCGGAAAGATCGAGCGCGAGACGGGAAAGGTCCATGAGTTGGGCGGCGAGTCTACTTCTTGGGCTTGAAGACCATGATGGGACCGGTTTTCGTCACGGGAGGGGCTGGCTCGGCCTGGCGTGGCGGCGGCGCACCGCCCGCCGGCAGCTGCGAACGCGGGCCCGGGTCGACCGGCTGGGACCCAATTGTCTCGGGCACCAGTCCGCGACGGCGCTGGTAGAGGACAGCGCCGCGCACTTTGTGTGCTGGTTGGACCGTCAGCTGGATGGAGTTGATGGTCGCCACATCGCTCGGTGTATCGAAATTGACGGCGAAGTTGCGTTGCGATGGAAGTTCGCACACCAACACGGGAGAGATCGGTCGCCCTCCGCCTTGCTGACTGTTGATACGAATCGAGGGGCGAAGTTCGTCGCCTATTTCCCAGTTCGACACACCGCCTGGATCCGCGAGAATCAGCAGTCGGTACTCATGGCGACCGCTCAGGCTGAGCTGCGGGAACGCGAACGTGAGCAGATCCCCGTCGCGCTGCGCATGCCCCGGCGCAGTCACGACCGTGTAGAACTGCTCGCCGCCTTGATCGATCAGGAAACGCAGTGCGTCGACGGCGCCATTGAGACGGAAATCGACATACCGCCCCTCGAGCGCGTGCAAGAGCGTGCGCACGCGCGCGACGGCCTGTTCGGCGCGCGTCAGCTCCAACCGCAAGTCCGCGCGCATCACGCGCTCGCGATCGCCACGGAGCGAATTGCGCTCCGCTTCGAGCAACATCGAATAGCTCGCCTCCGCGCTTGAGAGCATCGAGAGATACTCGCGCGTTGACGGACTCAGGTCGAGGGCGAGCGCGATCTGGCGGGCCACGTAGAGACCGAGGCCGAGTCCGTTCGGCT
>CAYWCJ010000385.1:0-4574 GCA_964456595.1 uncultured Gemmatimonas sp.
CTCGGTGGTCGGCAGACGCTCGGTGGTCACGAGGCGCTCCGTCTTCGCGCCCTCAGCGTCCGCTTCCCGGCGTGCCGGCAACTCCGCGAGTGCAGATTCATGTGCGGCCGACAGCGCCGCCAGCTGGGCATCAGGCTCGCTGTCGAATTCCGCCTGCAGTCTCGTTTTCAGGCGGCGGTATCGATCAATCGCACCACGCAGCGCCACTCGGGTGCCGGGCGACGCGAGTGCGTGCAGCAGCGCGACGGAGGCATCGGCGTCCTCGGGATCCTCTTCGAGCCACTTCTCCGCCAGAAATGCGGCATCGGCCCATCGACCGTCGGACAGCAGGCTCGGCACCAGCACTCGGCACAGCGCCACGAAGCGAGCGGACAAACGGGCGCGTTCACGTGCGGCCCAATCGTCGAACGCCGGCGCGCGGTCCAGAAAGACCCCCGCCAGGAACGGACCCGCATACAGCGTGGCCGCCCGCTCCAACGCGCCGTCAGCGATGGCTGCATCGAAAAGCGTGACATCGAAGTCGATCGGACAGTCGGCCGACAACTCGACGTCCTGAACACGCGTGGCGATCGCGTCGCGACCGAAGGCGCGGCGGACATGTGAAAGTGCTTCGGTCAGATTGTGACGAGCCCGTTCCGGCGGCTCCTCGCTCCAGAGTAGGGTGGCCAGCAGCTCGCGCGAGACCGGCTTGGTCTGCATGGCGAGATAGAGCAGCAATGCGACCTTGCGGCGCCGGGTGGCGAGTTCGAGCAGCGCGCGCGACTCGGGCGACCCATCGGGGGCGAGTGACGGCTCGAGCGTGAGCCCGCCGAGTGCGTGGAGGAGCGCGCGTGGGGCGACGACTTCGTCGACCGTGGTCGGGTTGACGCTGGTCATTCGCCGTTCGCGGTGGACACGAGCGGTCGCGATGCAGCGATGGCGTCCCTACGGACATCAACGGGGCACCAGCAGATCGGTTGAGAATGTCGCAATCGCATGCTGCGCAATGGCTTGAGCCGGTTGATCCGGGGTTGAGTATGCCCTGCGATTTTTACCCTTGTCATCCGGCGTGGTGCCGGCCGTCGTTCCCAACTCGGAGGATATATGGGCTCGTCTCTCGATCAAATGAAACACGGCGGCGGTCGCACACGCCAGCGGATGCTGGCCGGATCGGCGCTCGTTCTCGGAGCGCTCACGCCCGCCGTGGCCAAAGCGCAGGCGTGTGCCGCAGGCCCCTTGGCCAGCTACGTGAACTACTACGGTCCGAACGGCTGCACCATTGGCGGTGTGGCTCTCACGTGGGGCCAATTTAATGGTCTCAGCGGAAACGTCTCCAACGCCATGATCACGCCGCTCACCGGCACGAACGGATTCGGGAGCTATTTCGGGTTCCGCCTGACGTCGGCCAATAGCGCTCCGCTGCTCTCGGCGTCCGTCACCCCCGCGGACGCGCAGGTCTACAACCCAAACTACGACCCGAACGATCCGACGCAGGGACCGGAATACCTGCCGTACGTTCAGCCAACCCAACGTAGCGAAGGTATTTTCTGGAGTTTCACGCACTCGCTGACGGCACCAAACGCCATCACCCGGCTTGAACTCCAGACGCTCGGCACGAGAGCATCCTCGGCAAGCCACGCACCAATTCAGCCGACGTACCTGCCGTCCGGCGAACCGGACATCAATACCGGCTGCGGCTGGAGCATCTACGATCCGAATCTGGGACAGCTGTTCACGGCGACCCAGAAGTGCGCGTTTTTCCGGTCGGTGAGCAACAACGCACTCTGGCGGCAGCGCTTTGACAACATCCATGCGCAGACGTCGTACACGAGTACCGGTGAGTACAACGCTCGGGACCGGACGGCCTACTACTGCAACGAGAATGGCGTCACGATTCCTCAACTGGGTGCCGACTGCACCTCCTATCAGGATCTGACCGGCACGAACTGGGGGACGTTTGTGTCAGTCCAATTCCTGCAGTCCGCGTACGCTATGCGCCAGTTCGCGCCACAAACCGAGCAGGGGCTCATTGACCCGTCGGATCCGAACTTCGCCAGTTACGGCGCGTCGGCGTCGCTCGACGAGGCCACCTTCCGCATCTACTACCAGACGGGTAGCAACGTGGTGCCTGAACCTGGCACGTGGGCGCTGATGGCCGTGGGACTTGGCGGGCTCCTGGTGGCCGGCAGGCGGCGGCGTCGGGTGTAGCCGTCTGAGCGAAGCAGGGCCCAACATGACGCAGGGGCGTGTGCCGATGTGGCACACGCCCCTGTCTCCGATCGTCCCGGCTTCTCCTCGACGAGCTACATCTTCGGCGGGAACAGCTTGTCGAGTTCCTTCTTGATCACGTCGAGTTCCTGCTTGAGCACCGCATAACGCGACAGTGCATCGCGTCCGACCTTCTGATCCACGCGCACAGTCATGCCGGACAGATAGCCGATGTGCGCCTGCAACCCTGGCTTGCCGTAGCGCACCGGTTGCGTGTTCAGCGTGTTGGCGATGGCCTGCACCTTCGACAGCGTATCTGCCGCCGCCGCACCCGTCACTGCCTTGAGGCGCGTATCCTGCTGACGCGTGCGTGTCACCTGCGTGTTCGCGTCGGCCACCAGATCGCGCACCTTGCTGTTGTGCTCGAACTGTTCTTTGAGGTCCGCGATCGTGATGCCTTCCGCCGCGAGACGTGGATCGATGCGTACCGTGAACGGGACGGTCTGCGTCGTGCTGCCGATGGTTAGGCGTGCCTGATACGCGCCCGGTGGTGCGCCGAGTCCGGTGGAATGCTGCACGCCCCACACGAAGCGATTGAGGCCGACGTTCCTGGTGACGATGTTGAGCGGCGCCGCCGCGGCCCCACCGCGCCCCGGACGTCCCTCGAGCATCGCATTTTCCGGATCATCCGGATCGCCACCACCACCGCCGCGTCCACCACGACCGGCAGGCGCCGGCGGTGCATCGCTGCTGTAGCTGTTCACCACCGCGCCCTTCGCATCCAGAATCTCGATCTTCACCGCATCACTCGGCGGCGCGGGCAGATAGTACTCGATTTGTGGACCCAGGAACGCCGGTCCCGTCTGCGTGCGATAGCCATCGCGCGGCGTGAAGAGCGTGACCGCGCTGGCGACGATCTTCGGCGTGAGCTGCTGCAGCACCGAGATGTTGTCCAGACTCCACATGGCGCGTCCCTGCGTGGCCACAAGGAGGTCGTTGTTCTTCACCTTGATCTCGTTGATCGGCACCTTCGGCATGTTCAACTCGAACGGCTGCCAGTGCCCGCCGTTGTCGAATGAGATGTAGAGCCCGAACTCGGTGCCGGCGTACAGCAGCCCCGGACGCACCGGATCTTCGCGCACCACGCGCGTCGGATTGTCGATGGCGATGCCGTTCTTGCCATCGGTGAGACGCGTCCAGCTCGATCCGTAGTCGTCGGTGCGATAGAGATACGGCGCGTAGTCGCCGAGGAGGTAGCGATAGACTGCGTAGTACGCCGTGCCTGCGCGATGCGGGGAGGCTTCAATCCACGCCGTGCGGGCGCCCCACGGCAGATCCTTGGGCGTGATGTTCTTCCACGTCTTGCCGTTGTCGCGCGTGATATGAAAGGGGCCGTCGTTGGCGCCTGTCCAGATGACACCGGCTTCCTTCGTGGATTCCGTGATCGCGTAGAGCGTGCTGAAAAACTCTTCGCCGGTCACGTCACGTGTGATCGGTTCGCCGCTGGCGCCCTGGCAGCACTTGGGGAATGCGGTGAGGTCGGGGGAGATCTTTTCCCATGTCACGCCCTTGTCGCGCGAGCGGTGCACGTGCTGCGATCCGTAGTAGATGACATTCGGATCGTGCGGCGAGGTCACCATCGGTGAGACGCGCTGGAACCGATAGATGAGATCCTGTCCGGCGTTGCCGTACAGCGACTGCGCGCCGACCCAGTAGTTGCGCGACTGACTCGTCTCGAGATTCATGATCGCGAACTGCCCTTTGCACGAGCCGTAGACGATGTCCTTCTGTGTCGGGTGCGGCAGGATCGGTCCCGTCTCGCAGCCGGGACCCGTGCGCATGCCCTCCGTCGTGTACGGATCGGAGAGGCTGCTGAAGATGTACGTCGAGTTGTCCTGCTGCGCCGCGTAGATGCGATAGGGGAACGAGTTATCCGTCGCGATGCCGTAGAACTCGGCGGTCGGCTGATTGCGCTGTGTGCTCCAGGTGCGTCCGCCGTCATACGACACATTCGCGCCGCCGTCGTTGGACTGGATCATCGTGTTGCTGTTGTTCGGATTGATCCAGATATCGTGATTGTCGCCGTGCGGTGTGCGCATGGTGACCATCGTCTTGCCACCGTCGGTGGACTTGAAGAACGATTCGGCGCCGGCGTACACCACGTCCGCGTTATTCGGGTCGGCGCCGAGTGTGGTGTAGTAGAACGGACGTTGCAGCAGCGCGCCGTTGGAGTTCATGAGGGTGAATGAGGCTCCCGCGTCGTCGGAGCGATAAAGACCGCCGCCGGGCAGTGCTTCGACGAGTGCGTAGATGCGCTGCGGATTCGCGGCAGTGACGGCGAGATTGGCTTTGCCGATGAGATCGGAGGGCAACCCCTTCATGTTGCG
>CAYWCJ010000386.1:0-4541 GCA_964456595.1 uncultured Gemmatimonas sp.
GCACGTGGGCCCGCGTGATGACCACGTCGATCTCGCTGGCACCGGCGGCGACCGACGCGTGAATTTCGGCCAGTCGTTGCTCGAACGGCGAGAGTCCGGCGGGAAAGCCCGTGGAGACCGCGGCAACCGGAATGCCCGACCCGCGCAGCGCCTCGACGGCGGTGGCGACGAAGTGATGATACACACAGACGGCGCCAGTGGTGATCGCGAGGTCGCGGACCTCCAGGGCGTCCACCAGATCAGCGCGTAGCGGCTGGCGCGCCTTCGCGCACAAACGACGCACGTTGCCATCGGTGTCGTCGCCGGAAAGCGTCGTCAGGTCCATCACCGTGATCGCACGCAGCAGCCAGGCGGCCTGCCACTCCTTCTTCACGGTGCGTCTGGCCGGCAAACTGGCGACCCGTCGCTCGACGGCGCTGCGGTTGATCCGCGTTGCCCGGACGAGCGCGAGGTCCAGCGCCGTGCCCGGGTTGCGCAGGGGTGGGACGTCCGGATGGAGCGGCTGGGCGCGATGCGGCGCGCGTTCCGTCCCCGCCCGAGCGTCGCTGGGGACGGGTTCGGCGCGAGCGGGACGAGGGGCGTGCAAAGGAGTGACTGACATGGGAGAGTGAATCTAGGTCCGCCAACCGACTCGCGCCTCCCCGTTCGCCGCAGAAAGGATCAAAAGTGTGCCTGTGACACTCAACTACCGCGAAGTAACGGCCGACACTGATCAGAGCTGATCGAATTTCTTCCTCGAGGGTTTTGCCATGCGTCGCGCCCGTCCCGTGTATCTGCTCGCCGCCCTCTTCGCGTCCATCCCGACCCTGATGGCGTTTCCGGGGTGCACCGCCACGACCGCGGCGCCCGTCGCCTCGAAGCTGACCATCGTACAGGGGCACCTGCAGACCGGCGCCGCGGGCGCACTGCTGCCCACCGCGATCGTCATGCGCGTCGTCAGCACCGACGGCACCCCAATGGCCAAGGTGCCGATCAGTCTCAGTGTGGTCGCCGGCGGCGGCACTGTCGATCCGGCCACGAGCCTCAGCGATGTCAATGGCGAAGTGAAAGCCAAGTGGACACTCGGCCCAAACTCCCAGGTGCAAACGCTGTCGGCAAGTGCGCCCGGTGTCGAGGCCATCACCCTGAGCGCACTCGGTGTTCTGCCAGGCGACCTGATCATCGCGCAAGGGAACAATCAGTCCGCCAAGGCCAGCGCGGCGCTTCCGGTGCAGATCGTGCTGCGCGTCGTGGGTGGCAACAACGTCGCCATTCCCGGCGTGACGGTGGCCCTCGCCATCACCGGCGGCGGCGGGCAGGTCTCGCCGCAGTCTGCGGTGACCAATGCGCTTGGCGAAGTCTCCGTGCGGTGGACGCTTGGCCCGCAGGTGGGTATGCAGACCGCAACGGTGACGGCCGGCACGTTGGGCCCCGTGCCGCTGAGCGCGACCGCGATGTAGAGTGGGGCTCGACCGCCGCCCTGACCGCCGATCGAGACATACCGCTCGTTGACGCACTGCAGCGCACGCGGTGATCCTTCGACATGCTGAGTCTGATACCACCCCTCGCCATGCCCGCTGGCCATACGGAGGCGAGGTCGTGACGCGAGACGACGATGGTGCCCTCGCCGACGACGCCCTGGCCGGCAAGGTGGTGGTGGTGACGGGCGCCAGCGATGGCATCGGTCGAGCGGCAGTGCGCGAGTTCGCTCGAACGGGCGCTACGGTCATGATGATCGGGCGCAACGAAGCGAAGACTGCCGCGGCCGCATCGTCGATCATGAGCGAACTCGGTCGCCGCACCATCATGTGGGAGATCGCAGACTTGAGCCGGCAGGACGCGGTACGCGACGTGGCCCGTCGACTTCGCTCGCGGATACCCGCCATCGACGTGCTCGTGAACAACGCTGGTGCCGTCTTTCTGGAGCGCGCAGTGACCGCCGAAGGACTGGAGCGCACATTCGCGCTCAATCACCTCCAGTACTTCACGCTGACGCTCCTGCTGCTCCACCAGCTCTCGGCGGCCGCGACGGACGGCGCGCCGGCGCGGATCATCTCGGTGGCCAGCCGTGCGCATCGCAATGCCCGACTCGATCTCGCCGACCTGCAGTTGGCGCATGGATTTCGCGGCTGGCGCGCGTATGCGAACTCCAAGCTGTGCAACGTGCTCTTCGCACGCGCGCTCGCAGATCGCACGAATCCATCGCGCCTCGTGTCGCACGCGATGCATCCGGGGGTCGTCTCGTCACGCTTTGCCGCCAACAACGGCGGACGTGGCCGACTGATGCGTCGCGTGATGGACGTCGTCGCCGTTACGCCAGCACAGGGGGCTGACACCATCGTCTGGCTGGCGTCGTCGAACGATGCAATCGCCAGCAGCGGTGATTACTGGGTGAAGCGAACCCAGACGCCGCCCTCGATCGCGGCGCGCAATGCTGACACCGCATCACGACTTTGGACGGAGAGTGCGCGCATCGCTGGCATCGATGCGGACGCGCTCATTCGCGAAGCGGGCGTCGGGTTGGACACGTCATCCAATGCCTGACGGCGCGCGGAACGGCGCTGAACAGAACGGCGAATTGCGGAACAGCGAATTGCGGAACGGCGGCTTGCTCAACGGCGATAACCAGAAGCGCCTCGCGCAGAATGGGACCGCAGCCAACGGCGCGTCGCACAACGGCAAGGGGCAGCATGAGGCCACACCGATCGCCGCGACGCCCCACACCGCCGATGCAGCCCATCCGCCGTGGCGCGATCTGCCGCGCGTCGTGGCCATCCTCGCGCGACTCGTTCCGCTCGCTGTCTCCTTTCGGCGCGACCACCGACGATGGATTCGGTGGGGTGGGCCCGTCTCGCGCTCCGAATCGTTCCACGCGCGACGAGCAACGCAGCTCGTGCGCGATATCGCCGCACTCGGTCCCGCCTTCGTCAAGTTGGCGCAGATTTTTGCGACACGCGCCGATCTGGTGCGCGAGCCGTACCTCTCCGCACTCGGCACGCTGACCGTCCAGGTGACGCCGGTGCCGTGGCCGAGTATCCGTGACGTTCTGGCGCGCGCCTGGGGCACCGATCCCGCGCAGGTGGTTGACGACCTCGATCCAACGCCACTCGCCGCCGGCTCGCTTGGACAAGTGCATCGCGCGCGATACCAGGGTCGTGACGTCGTGGTGAAAGTGCTGCGCCCCGGTGTGGAAGCGGTGGTCGAACGCGACGTGCGCATCGCACGGCGGATCGTCGACCATATCTACGCGCGGTTCCCGCATCACCACGTATTCGGATTTCGCGTCGTCCTCGACGAGTTCGCCATCCATGTCGCGGAAGAGATGGATTTCGTGCGTGAGGGCGCGCAGTGCACACGCATGCGCGGGCGTTTTGCCGACGAGCCGAGACTGCGCATCCCGCGCGTTGAGCAGGCCCTCACGCGGCGTGAGGTGCTCGTGCTGGAGTTCATGGAGGGGACGCGCATCGACGCGCTGGACGATCGGGTCGCGAGTGGCGAGCTGTCGCCGACGGCACTCGTGGAAACACTCATTGAGAGCTACGCGCGCATGATGTTGCGCGACGGTGTCTTTCACGCCGATCCGCATCCCGGCAACCTGCTCGTCGACTCGGCGGGCCGGATCGTGCTGCTCGATTTCGGCATGGTGATCGAGGTGCAACGCTCCACGCGTAAAGCGCTCTTCGATACGATCATTGCCGCCATTCGCCGAGACCCGGTCGGCACGGCTGCGGGGTTCACAGCTCTGGGGATGGTCGCACCGGGTACGTCGGCAGAAACCATGGAATCGCTCGTCGCCGTACTGCTCGAGATCGCATACGCCGAATCGGCGATGGAGGAACGCGCGCGTGTGCTGGCAGATCGAATTCTCAAGGAGCTGTTCAACTGGCCGATCGTGCTGCCGGGCGAGTTGGTGTATTTCGCGCGCACCGCGGCGTTGATCGAGGGCGTTGGCGGCCGTTACGATCGGCATTTCAACAGCATTCGCGTGGCGAGTCCGGTGGTGCTCAAGCTGCGCCGTGAACTACTCGCGGTGCTCATCGGCGAGGACGGCGAGGCGGACACGCTGACGACGTGGGCGGCGACCCTTGGTGCCGTCGCCGGCGGTGCGTCGGCGATACTCGCGCGAACGGGCCGTCAGCTGAATCGTGCAGTAAGCGAGCGCGTTCAGTCGTGGTTTGCCGACGGGTGAGGCTCTGCCAGGACTTCGGGAGCGCTTGACGGATCTTCGACTGCGCGTCGTATAGCGCCTCCCCGTTGCCGCTACTTCGCGCGCATCCTGTTGTGCCGCGCGTTGTGCTCCACCAGCCCACGGTGCAGGCGCAGTGTCGGACGCAGGTTTCTGCTCATCGGCACAGCCAGCGGCATCCAGTCGCCATGCGTCTTCAGCGTGGCCACCGTGCCGACGGGCGCGCCAACGACGCGTCGCAGCGGCGTAGATGCGGCCGCGGCATACGGGAGCTCGCTCGGATTGGGCGGCGCAGGTGTCTGAGCTGCGGGAACGGGTGAAACGAGAGCGAGCACGGCCAGCTAGGCTAGTCGCCCGCCCCCCGCCTCACATTCCC
>CAYWCJ010000387.1:0-4534 GCA_964456595.1 uncultured Gemmatimonas sp.
GTGTCGGCATCCTCGAACGACTCGTGGGCCATGACGTGACACCAGTGACAGGCGGCGTAGCCAACACTCAGCAGGATGGGGCGATCGAGCGCGCGCGCCTCGGCAAACGCCTCCTCGCCCCACGCGAACCAGTCCACGGGATTCTCCGCGTGCTGTCGCAGATAGGGCGACGATTCGGTAGCGAGACGATTGGACATGATGGCAACTTACACTCACTCGTGCGCACCGATCGATTGCCCCAGCCTCTCGCCGCCGGCGACACCCTCGCCGGACACGCACCGCGCGACGCGTCCGTCAGCAACTCCTCCGATCGCGGCGACGGTGCTTCGCGCAAGTGGCTGCTGGTTGGCCTCTGGATTGTCGGCGGCTTCGCGTTGCGCACGCTGCTGTCGGCGTTCGTGCCACTGCTGCCCGACGAGACATACTACTGGGAGTGGACGCGACGACTGGAGGCGGGATACTTCGATCATCCGCCGGGCATCGCGCTGCTGGTCTCGCTCGGGACGGCACAGTTGGGCAACACGGTCGGCGGCGTGCGCGCCGGACCGGCCATGGCAGCGCTCGTGACGCACGGAGCGGCGGTGTGGCTCGCGTGGTTGCTCGCTGGCAAGCCGCACGATGACGGTCGTGCTGGCGCGGAGGCGGCGGTGCGCGCTGCTGCGCTGATGGCGCTCGTGCCGATCGCCACGCTCGGACTCGTACTGGCCACGCCAGACGCGGCGCTGTTCGTCACGGTGATGTTGGCGCTGGTGGGCGTCGAACGCGCGCTCGCCGCACCAGTGCGCAGTTGGCGTTCGCTCGCTTGGTGGATGCTCGCCGGCGTTGCACTCGGCGCGGCCTTCGTCTCCAAATACACGTCCGTGTTGCTGCCGGCCGGACTCGTGATTGCGTGCCTCGTGCATCCGCAGCTGCGCGCGCGCTTTCGTGAACCTGGTCCATGGCTCGCTGCTGTTCTGGCGCTGTTGATGTTCGCGCCGGTGGTGCTCTGGAACTACCTGTCCGATTGGGTCTCGTTTCGTTTTCAGCTCAATCACGGCTTCACCCCGAGCGCGCGCGGCAATCCGCTCTCACGCGAACTCGAACTCGTGGGCGGACAAGCCGGACTCGCGTCGCCCATTCTGTTTGTGTTGATGGCCGCCGCGGTATGGGTGGCGCTGCGCGACGGATGGCGGATGCGACGCACCTCTTCGCCCACGGACGACAGCACGCGACGCTTCGCCCTCGCCGTGGTGAGTGTGGTGCCATTGCTGTTCTTCGCGGTCAGCGCCTGGCGCCGATCGGTGGAAGCGAACTGGCCTGCGTTGATCTATCCCGGCGCGGTGATCTTGTTGGCGACCAATCATGCGTCGTGGGCGCGCACGCGCGTCTGGCGCGCCGGCCTCGCGCTCGCCGCGTTCCTGCTGCTCGTGGTGACGGCGCAGGCATGGCGACCGATCCTGCCACTGCTGCCGCGCAAGGATCCCATTGCCCGCGCGCATGGGTGGGAGATGCTCGCGGCGGCGGTGGAACGCGCGCGTTACGACAGATATCTGGACGGCACTGTTGATCGCTGGGTCGCGGCCGATCGGTATCAGGATGCGTCGGAGTTGGCCTTTCATCTCCCGGATCAGCCAATCGTATTCGCGCTCAATCTTGGCGGGCGGCCCAACCAGTACGACATCTGGCCGAATGCGTACGACAAGGTGCGTCCGGGCGACGGGCTCGTCGTCGCGTTCGACGCCAGTGCGCACGGCGACAGTCTGGCCAGGCATGTTGGTGGATGGTTTGCCGACTACAAGCAGGGCGAGACGGTCTCGTTGCGCCGCGGCAAGGGCGAAATCACCCAGCGTCGCATCTGGTTGTATCGCATCGCCCGCGACGTGCCGAGGCGGAATCGCGTCGTCAGCGTCGCGCCGTGAGCGCTACATGATCTGGGCCATCGCACTCGGCGGCGCGGCGGGCACCGTCTCGCGCTATCTGCTCGGACTCGGCATGCAGCGCATGAGCGCGGATTTTCCGTACGGCACGCTGCTCATCAACGTCAGTGGTTCGTTCCTCATCGGGCTGCTCGCGCGCATGCTCAACGTGCCCGGTGAGAACGCGGTGCTTCGCGCCGCACTGATCGTCGGCTTCTGCGGCGGATTCACCACCTTCTCGACATTCAGTGCCGAGTTCGTGACGATGGTGCAGCAAGGACGCGCGATGCGCGCCGCGATCTACGTGATTGCCAGCGTGACGCTGGCCGTGCTGGCAACCACGGCGGGGATCATCCTTGGCAACAAGTTGGTGGCGGGCAGAGGATGAGCCCCAGCCACAACCCGAGTACGCAGCGCCTGGTCTCGCCCCTCCATCGCACCCGCGCCGTACTTGCTTGCTCCCAACCCCAACTCACAGCCCCGTACTGGGTCGTGAAAACTCTCTCGCCCCGTCACACTCATGCCCTCCATTCCGTCTGACCTCGCCCCCTGGTTCACCGCCAACGACGCCCGCGCACAGGACGAGCTCTTCGCGTTCCTTCGCATTCCGTCGGTCAGCGCGCGCTCCGAGCACAAGCCCGATTGCGTGGCGGCCGCCGAGTTCGTGTCGAATGCGCTGACGCGTATCGGCTTCACCTCGGAGATCATTCCCACGCCTGGTCACCCGATCGTCGTCGGCGAGTGGCGCAACGCAGGCCCCGGCGCGCCGACGTTGCTCGTGTATGGTCACTACGACGTGCAGCCGGCCGAACCCCTCGAGCTGTGGACTTCACCTGCGTTCGAACCGACGGTACGCGATGGTCGCATTTATGCGCGCGGATCGGTGGACGACAAAGGTCAGCTCCACCTGCACATCAAGGCGCTCGAAGCGCACCTTGCCGTGCGTGGCACGCTGCCGGTGAATGTGATTGTGCTCGCTGAAGGCGAGGAGGAAGTGGGAAGCGAGAATCTCGAAGCGTTTCTCGAGCGGGAGCACGCGCGATTGGCGTGCGACGCCGTGGTGATTTCCGATTCGACGATGTTTGCGCCGGGAATTCCGAGCATTCTGTCGTCGCTGCGCGGCCTGGCGTATCTGCAGCTCGATGTGCAGGGCGCGAACGGTGATCTGCACTCGGGCATGTACGGTGGCGCGGTCGTCAATCCGGCGATGGCGTTGGCGCGTCTGCTCGCCACCATGCACGACGCCGATGGTCGCGTTGCGATCGACGGCTTCTACGACGATGTGCGACCATTTCCCGATCACGTGCGTGCGCAGATGCGCGAGCTCCCGTTCAGCGACGAAGAATTGATGCATGAAGTCGGCGTCGCGGCGCTGGGCGGGGAATCCGGCTTCACCACACTCGAACGACTGTGGACGCGTCCAACGTGCGAAGTGAATGGCCTGCTCAGTGGCTATACGGGTGAGGGCGCCAAAACCGTCTTGCCCGCGCTGTCGATGGCCAAGGTGAGTTTTCGTCTCGTGCCTGATCAGCACCCCGACACGATCGCACAACTCGTTATCGCGCACGTGGCCAAACACACGCCTGCTGGTGTGACGGTGAAGATGACGGCGTTGCACGGTGGCCGTCCGTGGCGCGCCGATTTGCGCGGCCCGATCATCGAAGCGGGCAAGCGCGCGCTCGAGGCCGCGTTTGGTCGCGAGCCCGTGATCACTGGTGAAGGCGGTTCCATTCCCGTCGTCGGCGACTTCGAACGCATTCTCGGCGCGCCTGTTCTGCTCATGGGCTTTGGCCTTCCCGGCGAGAACGCGCACGCGCCCAACGAATGGATCAGCGCTGAGAACTATCGGCTGGGCATGCGCGCGGCGGCAACGCTGCTCGACGAATTCGCCAGGGCGCACGCGGCACAGCAGGACGCGTAGTTGTCGGTTACGGGTGTGGCAGGTGCCTCGCTCCCCCTTCGGATGCGCAGAGAACGGCGACAATCCTTGCGATGCTGGAACGCCTGGAACCGGTGTTGAGCGAACGACCTTGACAGGTGCTAGAACTGACCGAGAACGTCGCTCCCGTTTTCATCATCGTCGAACGGAATGGCAGCCGATGCACTCATCGGGAACACCTCGTCCGACACCGTCGCGCGAGAGGCCGGGGCGGCACTCCTGCTCGACTTTGTGCTGCTCGGACGCGCATTCTTGGCGCTCGGGCTGGTCGTGCTGCTGCCGCTCGTGGTGCTCACACTGCGGCGGGAGCGAGCCGGCGGTGGACTGCTCGGCGTGCGCGACGTTGATGTCGGAGTGGAATGCGAGAGCGCTGACGACGCGCCCTGCTGTCCAACGTTGAACTGCGATGCCAGCTGATGCATCTCACCGGCCTGCGCGCTGAGTTCTGCGGCCGCACTCGCCGACTCTTCGGCGTTGGCTGCGGTGCGCTGCGTGAGAGTGCTGATCTGCGCCATCGCGCCGCTCACTTCGGCCAGCTCGCGCTCCTGCTCGCGCGCGCCCTCGGCGATGTTCGTCATCATCGTCGCAGCGCGCTGCACACCGGTGCGGATCTCCTCGAGACGGCGACGCACGCCCTCGTTGAGCTTCACACCAACGTCCGCCTTCTGCACCGACTCTTCGATCAGCACCGCCGTGTTGC
>CAYWCJ010000388.1:0-4533 GCA_964456595.1 uncultured Gemmatimonas sp.
GAAATTCCCGCGCTCGCCGCTCCCGATTCAGTCATCTCGATTCCCGCATCGGTGTTCTGCCGTTCACGCCGCGCGCGGTGTTGCCTCCGTCGGTCGCGGGCGGATCCGGTGCGCGTCGTACGCGACCTCGTCGCGCCACATCGCGTACAGGATGCCGGCCAGTCGGCGCGCGAGCGCGACCACCGCAATGCGTTTGCCGCGCCGCTGCGCGATCTGCAGGGTCCATGCGCGCCGCGCCGCGGTCTCCGCGGACGTCGAGCGCAGGATCGTCCACGCCGCTTCGACCAGCAGCCAGCGCATGCGCCCATTGCCGGCTTTCGTCATGTGGCCGAGCTGGCGTTTCTCCCCCGAACGGCGCAGACGCGGCTGCGCGCCGTGAATTATCGCGACGAACGCTACGTCTGGACGCGCGATGGCGGCGGCGAGGCGGTGCAGATAACGATCGTACGCTATGGCTGGCCCAGTTACACCTACTGGCCGGGATGGTTGTTCGAGAGGAATCTCGGTGTAGAGCTCGAGAAGTCTCCCAAGCAATTCTTGGCGCCGTTCACCACCAAGGAGTACACGCCTGATCGCGTCGCACTGGTGCCGGCGTTCAGCGTCTTACTCGATCCCTTCAGCCTGAACGCGTCGCACTACGACCTGTACAACCCGACGCCGAAAGAGCCCGACGGCTGGTGGCCGCAGGAGCACATGGCGCTGCCGGCGCGTTTGCTGCCGCTCGATGCCGGGCAGGATATTTTCTGGCGCCGGGATACCGTGATCGCGTACCGCCTCGCGGTAGACGATCCGCTGCGCACGCAGCCGGTGGCCGATGCCAGTGCGTATCCGGCGGCGCTCGTTGGGGGCACGTCGGAATTCGATATGCAGGCGTTCGCGCAATCCGAAGTGCGCGTGGGGCACGCGTTGCGCTTGGCCGCCGAGCTGCCGTCGACGCCCCTCGTGCTCAGCGCCGAGTTGTTTTCGCGCACGCAACCCGCGCAGGCGTTGCGATATCGCTACGGCGTGCGACCGCCGCCGACACTGCACGCGATGGGGCCGGCGGAGGTCGCCCTGTCCGGCTTGTTGCTCATGCGATTGCCGGACCGCACGTTGCCGGCGCCGCACGATCCGGACACGGCGGCACGTTACATGGCCGGCTCGCTCACGTTCGATCGCGCCGCGCCGGTGGCGGTGTACTGGGAAAGCTACGGACTGAATCCGGGAGACACGGTCGAGGTGAACGTCGGTGTTCGTCGCGACAACGCGCGCAGTGGCGCCCGGGTCGCGGCGGCCGCACTCGGCTTGGCGTCGTCGTTGCGCGACAGCATTACGGTGCGCTGGACAGAGCCCGACGCACGTCGCGGCGCGACGGTTCTCTCGGCCTCAAAACCGATCATCGGGCGATCACTGACGCTCGACCTCGCGGCACTGCCGGTCGGCGAGTACATGATGAGCATCGAGAGGCGCACGCGGGCGGGCGTGGCGGCGAAAAGCGAACGACGATTCGAGCTACGCGAGTAGGCCTGGGGTGTGGTGCGCCGAGACGGATCAGGCCAGCGCCAACTGGCTAGTCCTCGTCACTCGCCTGGTCAGGCGTGCTCTCGCTGCTCAACGCGGGGCCGAAGAGTTCGTCGGCCGTGGCCACCATCGACGGATACGCCGCATCCGGCGTCCACGAGAAGATCTCCCGCAGCGTTTCGGGGAACTCCGACGCGGCGGTCCACCGCTCGACCGTGCGGGTGGCGTCGTCCACCAGCCAGACTTCGCCGACCCCGTGTGCGAGATAGACGGGGCGCTTGCCGTGGCGATCGCGTCTGCGCGTGGACGGACTGAGCACTTCAACCACCAACCGAGGCGGTGGCAAGTCACGCCACGACAGTCGAGAAAACTCGGGAGCCGCATACACCGCGATGTCCGGCTCGAACCAGTTGGTTGCGCTCACGAGCACGCCACCGGGCGACCGGATGGCCCATCGTGTGTGTGTCTGGCACCAAGCGCTGAGCAGTACGATCAGTCTGACCACAAGACCCTGATGCCCATTCGACGGGAGCGGTTTCACGAGCAGCTCGCCGTGCAGAATTTCGTAGCGATTGCCGTCGTTCGGCAACCGCTCGACGTCGTCCACGGTCCAGATGGACCGCTCCGGGAGCGGAGGAGGTCCGCCCTGCGAATAACCGTGCAAATGTGGCATAGCCATACGGTCGGCTCGGCGATGGGGTGTGCGCAAGGGGCGAACATCCGCCGAGGATAGCGCGGAGGGCGTCCGCGTGTGTCACCGAAATCGTGCGAGCGCTGTTCGGATGCGGCACACGTCCGTCATGGAGGACACCAGTGCCAAGAACACGATCAGTACGCGGATTCGCCCGGTTGCAGCACGATCGGGGTGTCGAAGTTGATGAAGGCCGGATGCTCCCAGTCGGTGCTCGTGTACACGGTGGACTCGATCCCATTGGCCCGCCGCACGCGAATCTCGAATCGCTCGCCCATGGAGTGCATGTGCGAGGTGAGCGCGAGGACGGTGGTACGCACCGCGACGGGGAACGCTCGGGTCAGCGTCGTTCGCTGCTTCGGCGGCAGGATAATGAAGGTGTTGTTGAGGTTCAGCGTGCGCGCGACCGTCTGCACTTGTGACTTGTCGATCGTGGAGAGGTTCGTAGCGGCCTCTCCCGGAAACTCCGCTGGAGAGCGATTGACGTAGTGCAAGTTGAATTCGAGCGCCGCGTTGGCCGGCAACCGGAGGGCGACACCGGGTGGAAACCGGAAGTCCGCCTCCGACGACCGCGCTGGTCCGAAAAAGACATGGCAACCCATGAACGCCGTCGTCGAAGGATTGAGCGACCCGTCAAGGTTGCGAAGGTCGCGGACGGCGTTCGGCGCCGGGCGCGTGTTGCACTGGGGCGTGGTCACTGATTCGTCGTGGGTGTACAGCGCGAGATGGTGACTGCGCGGACGCCTCTTCGACTGGATGCGCGTGACGTACAACTCGTTGGCATTGGCGAGTCGTCGGTAGTCAGGGCTGATCTGACGGAAGCGCGGTATCGCCGGTGAAGTGACGCCACACAACAAACGAGGCGGGTCGCAGTACGCGGCCCGCCTCGTTTGTCCTCTCTGGTGGGCAACATCGACTCCACGCGCACGTCCAACGAGCCGACTCAGCGCACCCCATCGCGCCGCACCACCTGTCCGCCCTTCATCACAAAGCGCACCTCGCGCAACCGCGCGATCTCCTTCGTCGGATCACCCTGCACAGCCACGAGATCGGCCAGCAGTCCCGGCGCCACGCGACCGAACTCGTTCTCGCGATGCATGATCTTCGCGTTCACGCTGGTCGCCGCACGCAACGCCGCTGCGGGTGTCATGCCGTACTCCACCATCAGTTCGAGTTCGTAGACGTTGTCGCCGTGCGCAAAGACGCCCACATCGCCGCCGAAGCAGATCGGTACACCCGCATCGAGTGCGGCCGTGAACGTCGCGCGCTTCTTGAGGACGCGCGCCGGCACCGCGCCCTCGCCCTTCTTCCATCCGCCGAAATAGCGCGATGTGGCCTCCACAGCGCCGAGCGTGGCGCACAGTCCCGTGCCGCGTGCGGCCATCAGTTGCAGCACCTCGGGGGTCGCATCGTCGCCATGCTCGATCGTGGCCGCGCCGGCACGGATGGCGCGAAGCATGCCCTCCGGCGTGGAGGCATGCACCACCGTCTGCCTGCCGCTCGATGCCGCCGTCTCGACGATGGTGCGCATTTCGGCTTCGCTGAACGTCGGCTGCGCTTCCCCGTTCGGGCCCCACGAATAGTCGCCGTAGACCTTGATCCAGTCGGCGCCATAGCCGATCTGGCGGCGTACCACGCGCTCCAGCGACGCCCCGTCCGCCTCCTCCGCACCCTGCGGCACATCGTAGGTGTACTGCGTCCGCCGAGGCGCGTACGAGCCGGTCGCAATGATGGCCCTCGTGGTCGTGAGGATGCGTGGACCAGGGACGATGCGCTTGGCGATCGCCTGCTTGAGGTGCACGTCGAAATTCTCCGCGCCCTCGGTGCCGAGATCGCGGGTGGTCGTGACGCCGGCGCGGAGCGTCCGCTCGGCGTGCACCACGGCGCGCGCCATGCGCAGGCCGAGCGGCTCGTTCAGCACCTGCTGGTCCCACGGTGTCTCGTCGTAGGGATGGAGCAGCAGATGGCTGTGCCCCTCGATGAGGCCGGGGATCAGCGTCGTGCCGCGCAGGTCCACGCGTTCCGCCTCCTTGGGCACCGAGAGCTCCTTGAGCGGGCCGACGGCCGTGATCGTCTCGCCCGTCACCAGCACCGCCCACCCTCGTACGGGTGCCGCGGCGGTGCCATCCCAGACGGCGTCGGGCAGGAGCAGGCGCGACGGGGGGGCGCTCTGCGCGGGCAGAGCGGGGGAGACGCACGCCAAGGCGGCGACGCCGATGGACGCAATACGGAGCATGGAAGACTCGGCCGAGAGGGATGAGCGAACATAGGGCGAAGTCGCGGCGCGGGCGAGGCGCGCGAGGGCGCAGCGATGCAGAAGGCCGAGAGCCCAGTGTCTTGGG
>CAYWCJ010000389.1:0-4495 GCA_964456595.1 uncultured Gemmatimonas sp.
GCCGGCACACTCTCCGCGCTCAGCGCGACAATGCCGGTGAAGCCAACGCGATTGAGCACGATGCTGGTGCTGGTGGAGCCGCCAGCGATCACGGTGCCGGCGGCCGGCGACAGGACGAGGCCGATGCTCTGGTTCGTCGGAGGCGTGACGCCGTCATCACCTCCACTGGAGCACGCAGCAAGAATCAGTGGAAGGCTGGCCAGCATCAACAGGCTACGCATCGGTTCCTCGACGTAAAAAGGTACTGGAGAATTGCGGGGTGAGTTGCAGGGGTCACCGCGCAAGTTGTGTGCTCGGTGTACACGGGGATGCACGATGCACGGTGTCAATCGGGAAATCCCTTCACGTTCGCGTACCGAGCGGAGTGGCTACATTTCCCGTTGTCTCCCTTCGAATCCTCTACTGAAAGGTTCCCCGTTCATGGCGACCGACCTGCTGACCGCTGCTGCGATTCCGGCCCTGCCTTCCGTGGATCTGACCGCGCACGCGTCCGACTTATTCAACATCGATGCCGCGCTGACGGAAGAAGAGCGTGTGATTCGCGACACCATCCGCGCGTTCGTCGACGAGAAGATCCTGCCGATCATCGGCACCTGCTACGTCGAAGGCCGTTTCCCCAAGGAACTGATCCCCGAACTCGCCGAGCTGGGTGTGCTTGGCGCGTCGCTGCCCGAAGAGTACGGTTGCGCTGGTCTCTCAAGCGTCGCGTACGGCCTCATCATGCAGGAGCTCGAGCGCGGTGACTCGGGGATCCGCTCGTTCGCGTCCGTGCAGGGCGCGCTCGTCATGTATCCGATCTTCGCCTTCGGCTCGGAGGAACAGAAGCATCACTATCTGCCCAAGTTGGCGAAGGCCGAGCTGATCGGTTGCTTCGGACTCACCGAGCCCGACTTCGGCTCGAACCCGTCCGGGATGATCACGCGGGCGCGGCAGCAGGCCGATGGCAGCTGGATCATCAACGGCGCCAAGATGTGGATCACCAACGGCTCGATGGCCGATATCGCGATCATCTGGGCCAAAACGGGTGACAGCACCGAAGACACCTCAATTCGTGGCTTCATTGTCGATACCAAAACCCCCGGCTTCACCGCCCGCGATCAGAAGGGAAAGCTGTCGTTGCGTGCGAGCGATACGTCGGAGCTTGTGCTTGCCGATGTGCACGTACCCGCCGATGCCCTGCTGCCACTGTCAGGTGGCCTCAAGAGCCCGCTGATGTGCCTGACGCAGGCGCGATTCGGCATCTCGTGGGGCGTGCTTGGTGCAGCCTTGGCCTGCTTCGAGGAGGCCGTGTCGTATGCCAAGTCCCGCGTGATGTTCGACCGGCCGATCGGTGGATTTCAGATCCAGCAGGTGCGCCTCGCCGACATGCTCACCGAAATCGTGAAGGGGCAGCTGGTGGCGCTGCATCTGGGACGTCTCAAGGACGCGGGCAACTTCACGCCGACGCAGGTCTCGCTCGCCAAGCGCAACAACGTGGACATTGCGACCAATATCGCGCGCGAAACGCGTCGTCTGCTCGGCGGCAACGGGATTCTCGCCGAGTACGGCGCGCTGCGACATATGGCCAATCTCGAGAGTGTGTACACGTACGAAGGGACGCACGACGTGCACTCGCTCATTCTCGGTCAGGCCATCACGGGTTTGAGCGCATTCAAGTAGCGCTGGTGGTGGCGTTCGCATGAACGCCGAGCTTTCGCGGCACACGCCTGCTTCGCAACACGCGCGGCAGGCGTTTCGCGTCGGAGGGGTGCTGAGTGCACGCGTTCAGGGTACTGCACGCCCGCGTTGGCGTACCGTGATCGCGAGAGAGGCTGCGATCGATGCTCCTTTCGCGGCGCTGTATCCGCATGGACGACGCTGCCCTTTCACACCGGAGTCGTCAAGCATGACGATCGGCCAAAACCCGACGGTGGCGTCACATTGCCCGCACCTTCGCGTGGGCCTAGCTTCCGGCGTTACCCCATACCTTATGCCCTTTCTGACGGAGCGACCGCGGTGAAGATTGCCGTGTGCATCAAGCGCGTCCCGGTGATGGAAGTGAAGTTCGTCATCGCCGCTGACGGCTCCCGCGTTGAAGACGCGGGTCTCAAGTACGACGTCAACGATTTCGACCTGTGGGCGGTGGAAGCCGCACTGCAGTTGAAGGAAAAAGCCGGCGCCGGCGAGGTGACGGTCATCTCGCTTGGCCCTGACGCTGCGCAGGAGCAGATCCGTAAGACGTTGGCGATGGGCGCCGACAGGGGTGTGCTGCTCAAGAGCGATGCCCCGACGCACGATGGTCTCGCGGTGGCGCGCGCACTCGCGGCAGAACTCAAGGATGGCGGCTATGACCTCATCCTGTTCGGTCGCATCTCGATCGACACGATGAATCAGATGACGGGGCCGATGGTTGCCGAGCTGCTCGACCTGCCGTGCGTCACCAACGTGTTCAAGTTGGAGATCGGCGGTGGCAAGGGAACCGCCGAACGCGCGCTCGACGGCGCCATCGAAGTGGTGGAGTTCCCCACGCCGGCGTTGCTCACCATCGACGATGGTCTCAACAAGGAACGCCTGCCGTCGCTCAAGGGCATCATGGCCGCCAAGAAGAAGCCGCTCGATGTGAAGCCGGCGCAGCTTGGCGCTGTGAACGTGGCCGTTCGCAAGTACGAACTGCCGCCCGAGCGCGCGGCGGGTCGCATTCTTGGCGACAGTGCCGCTGCCGTGCCCGAACTCGTGCGACTTCTCCAGACTGAAGCAAAGGTGCTCTGAGCCATGGCCAACGTTCTCGTTTTCGCAGAAACGCGCGGCGGTGAGCTGCGCAAGGTGGCCCTCGAAGCAGTGACGGCAGCGCGTAAGCTGGCCGAACTCTCGGGCGGTGGCAGCGTGCACGCAGTACTGGCCGGCGCCGCTGGCGTGTCGGGCAAGGCGGGTGCACTCGCCGAGCATGGTGCGGACAGTGTGCTGGTGCTCGAAGACGCGGGCTTCACGCAGTACAATCCCGAAGCGCTCGCGGCGACACTGGCGCAGAAATTGGGCGGCGGTACGTACGCGTACGCGCTGTTCAGTGCAACGGCGCAAGGGCGCGATCTGTCGCCACGTGTGGCCGCGAAACTTGGCACGGGCCTCATTGCCGACGCGACTGGTTTTGTGCTCGACGGCAGCACCATCGTCGCGCAGCATCCGATCAACAACGGCAAGGTGATTGCAACGCTCGCGTCAGGGGCGGCACCGTCGATCATTTCCGTACGTCCGGCGGCGTTTCAGCCAACGGTCGATGCGAAGCCGCTGGTCACCGAGAGCATCACGTCGGCGACGGATCCGGGTGCGTCGCGCGTGAAGGTGACCGAGTTGCGTACCGGCGGTTCCGGGAAGCTCGATCTGGGCGATGCGCCGGTGATCGTGGCCGGTGGTCGCGGCCTCAAGGCGCCGGAGAATTTCAAGCTCTGCGACGATCTCGCCGACGCGTTCGGCAATGCGGCGGTCGGTGCCACGCGCGCGGTGACCGACGAAGGGTGGCGTCCGCACTCCGACCAGATTGGGCAGACGGGACGCAACGTGAGCCCGAATCTCTATATCGCCGTTGGCATCTCGGGCGCCATTCAGCACCTCGCCGGCATGCGGACGGCGCGCACGATCGTGGCCATCAACAAGGACAAGGATGCCCCCATCTTCAAGATCGCCGACTACGGCATCGTGGGCGATGTGTTCGAGGTGATGCCGGCGTTGACCGCCGCGGTGAAGGCCGCGAAGGCACAGGGCTGATCGACGCATGACGCTGTCCAACGGAATTTTCGCCGTCATTCTCGTTGTCGCGCTCGGCGTCTTCGCCCGCAGCGCGAAACGGCTGGTCCGCTGGCTGAAAATCGGCATGCCCGAAGTGCGCACCGATCATCCCGACGTGCGCACGAAGAACTTCCTGCTCATCGGACTCGCGCAGACCAAGATTCTGCGCGATCCGATTGGCGGCATGATGCATGCGCTCGTGTTCTGGGGCTTCTGCGTGCTCGGTTTGGGTACGCTCGAGATCATGATTCAGGGATTGGTGACGGGATTTTCGTACGACTGGATCCTGCCACGATTGCTGTTCATTCCGTACGTGGTGTCGCAGGAGCTGTTCGCGGTGTTCGTGCTGTTGCCGGTGGCGTTCCTGCTGTATCGGCGACTGGTGATCAAGCCGGCGCGTTTCAGCGGCGATCCGGTGCACGGTGGCGACGCGGTATTCATCCTGAGCATGATCGCCGCGCTCATGCTGTCGCTGCTCTTGCTGTTTGCGATGGACATTCGCGCGGGCGCGCCGGCCGACGGCCACGTGCTGTCGGCCATGCTGGCGTCGGCGTTCAGCGGAGTGTCGCCCGAAACGGCGCACACGATTGCGCGCGTCTCGTGGTGGTTTCATGCGATCCTGATTCTGTACTTCCTGAATCACCTGCCGGGTTCGAAGCACCTGCACGTGCTGACGTCGCTGATCAACGTGTGGTTCTCCAACACCAGCGGGCCAGGCACCGTTGGCGCGATG
>CAYWCJ010000390.1:0-4487 GCA_964456595.1 uncultured Gemmatimonas sp.
CTGCTCGGACTGTTACTGGGGATACTGGGCGGGGGTGGTTCCATTCTCACCGTGCCGGCGCTGGTCTACGCCGCCGGCATCGCGCCCAAGCCGGCGATCGCCATGAGCCTCGCGGTGGTTGGCGTGACCAGCGCCGTGGGCGGTGTATGGCAGTGGAGACGGGGGCACGTCCAGACGCGCGTGGCGCTGCTGTTCGGACTGTGCGCGATGGCCGGTGCGCTCGTTGGCGCGCGGCTCGCGGTCTTGCTGCGCGGCGATGTCCAACTGCTGCTGCTCGCCGTGGTGATGGTTGCCGCGGCGGTGGGGATGCTGCGTGGGTCGGCGGCACCAGCCCTTGCCGGGGGACCGCAGGCCGCGTCACCACGCCCCGTACTCTTGGGCACCACGGGCGTGGCCGTTGGCATCATGACGGGCATCGTTGGTATCGGCGGCGGCTTTCTCATTGTGCCAGCCCTCACCTTGCTCGCGGGCCTGTCCATGGCCGACGCCATCGGCACGTCGCTGGTGGTGATCACCATGAACTCGGCCGCCGGATTCATCGGCACAGCTGGCCAGGTGGTGGTGCCGTGGCAGGCTACGGCCACGGTCATCGTCGGCGCGATCGTAGGGATCGCTGCGGGCACATTCATTGGCGGGCGCCTGTCGGCCGCGCAACTCCAGCGGGGATTTGCGATTTTCCTGCTGGGGGTCGCGGCCTTCGTGATGTACGCCAACCGGGCGCTGGTCACCGGGGCTGCCGCCTGATGGTTCCCCTCGCGGCCGTCCCGGACGCAGTCAATGCGACCCTCAAATCGGGTCGGGAAATGTGCGACGCTTCCGATTGGCGGGGCGAGCAGCATTCGTGCAGTCCACGTTCCGCTCAACTCTCTGAAGAGGGTTCGAACAATGACAACGCTTCCCAACCCGAGTGCGCTGCTGTGTGGCATCCTGTTCCTCGCGGTCACTGCGTGCGGCGGCGGGAAGGACCAATCCGAGACGCCGGCCACGGGCAGCGTGACCGACACCACGCCGGTTCCGCCCACCACTACCGTCGCGTCGGCAGGCGAAACCGAGTACCAGCGCTGTTTGGCCTGTCATCAGGCCACGGGCGCCGGAATGCCGGGTGCATTCCCTCCGCTCGCCGGATCGGAATACGTGAACGGGCCGGCCGATCGTATGGTCGCGATCATCCTGCACGGGATGCAGGGACCGATCACGGTCGCCGGTGCGACGTACAATAGCGTGATGATGCCGTACGGCACCGGCGTCGCGATGACCGGTGATCAGGTGGCGAGTGTGGCCACCTACGTGCGTTCGAGTTTTGGCAATAGCGGATCGGCGGTGACCGCGGCCGACGTGGCGCGAGTTCGCGAAAATACGAGCTCGCGAACGACGCCGTGGACGGTGGCGGAGCTGGAATCGATCAAGTAGCGGTCGGTCATTCGATCAGGAACAAATCATGTCGGTCAATCGCACAAAACTGCTGTCGCAAGGCGTCCTTGCCGGTTGCATCGGCTATGCCGCGCTGGCTGGTGTTGTTTCTCTGATCGATCTGGCCGTCGGACGCTCGCCGTTCCACTCCGCTGCGGTGCTCGGCGCATCGCTGTTCTACGGCGTCACGGACGCGTCGCAGGTATCCGTCACGCCCGCGTACGTACTCGCCTACAACGGAGCGCATCTGCTGGTCTTCCTGTTGCTTGGCGTCATTGGTTCCGCGCTTGCGACCCTCGCGGATCGCGGGAAACAACTGTGGTACGTCGCCGTGTTTTTCTTCATTTTCGTGGCCTTCCACGCGATGGGCGCGCTGCAAGCGGTGTCTGTCAGCATGCGGACCACGTTGTCGGGAAGCATGATCTGGGTCGCTGGTGTGGCCGCCGCTCTGGCGATGGGGGCGTACTTCATGCTTGTCCATCCGCGCATGCGACGGCCCCAGCGGTGGGACGCGTGATGCGTGGCGTCAGGCGCCCGTGCTGTCGAAACCCCTCTTCACACCTAGCAGGAGCTTTTTGATGTTCGATCTTCGCGCCGTGATCATGACGGTTGCATTGGCTCTCGCGGGGCCTTTGGCGGCACAGGCGCCCGCCATTCCCGGGCAGCAGGCATCGGGACCGATCATCCAAAGTACCGGCATGTCGATCAAGGTCGACAACCCGACGTTCACCGTGCCGGATGGGCATGTGTTCAAGGCGGTCTTTGTGATTGACGCAGGCGGAACAGATACCGTCCGGGTCAACGCGCAGCTGACCACCTTGGCACGCTTCTACAACGTGCACGCCAGGCATGGGTATCCTGAGGAGCGTGTGGGGGCGGCAGCGGTCGTGCACGGCAACGGCTGGCAATCATTGTTGACCGACGATGCCTACGCGGCTCGTTTCGGCGGGAAGCCCAATCCAAGCCGGACGCTTGTCGAAGAACTGGTGAAGCACGGTGCACAGGTGGTGCTGTGCGGACAAACGGCTGGCGCACGGGGCATTCGTCGAGACGAGCTCATCCCCGGAGTGAAAGTCGCCATCTCGGCGATGACCGCGCTCAACGTGCTGCAGGCCGACGGATATCGATTCAACCCGTGGTGATCGGGCATACTGCCCAAAACCTCTACCCCCGAGCTCTTTATGCGCGCCAGTTCCTTGTTGACCACGCTTCCCGCGCTGACTCTCATGGCCTGCGCGGGAGAACCAGCCCCAGGCGCTTCCCAGACGGCGGAATCAACGTCAGCCGCTGCACGGACCTTGCCGGACCCTCGAATCAATGTTCTCAGTAACGACTACGCAGAGGTATTCACCGTCACGCTCGCGCCAGGCCAGGTGCTCCCGCCGCATAGTGGCGGTGCGCGCGCCATCTACGCGTTGAGCGACTACACCGTCCGCTTCACGCAGCAAGGACAGACGAGTGAGCAGTCGTGGACAGTCGGTCAGGCGCATTTCCACGCCGCCGGCGAGCACTCGATGGAGAACACGGGAGCGACCGAGGCCAGGTTTCTGGTTGTTGCGCGTACTGCGCAATCGCTTGCACCGAATGCGAACACCATGACGCCGCCTGCTGCGGGATCGGGACCCATGCAGCAGCTCGTGGACAATGAGGATGTCACCGTGGCTGAAGTCCGGTTGCCTGTCGGTGCCGAGTTGCCGCGCCATCGTGGGCGTGCGCGCGTCGTATACTCGCTCAGCGATTACACGTTCAGTTACGCGTCGAACGGTGCGGCTGCGGAGTCGAAATCGTTTGTCACCGGTCAGGCGCACTGGCACGACGCCGATGAACACACGATCGTCAATACCGGCAGTACGGAAGCGCGGTTCCTGATCGTGCAGTTCAAACGCTGACGGAGTTTGCGCAACAGGTGTTCAGCAGCTCAGCTGGATGCGTCGTGCACGTCGGCCTGGATCTGGACACAGACACAGCTCCCTCTCCCGTCATCCGAGATGCCCGATGCGCACGCCTCCGCCCGATCGAGTCCCGCCGGCCCCGCCGCCGCACGCCATGCCGATCGTCGCGGCCATGCGCACAATGACGCTCACGGTGCCCACGCTGCTCACGGTGCTCACCTTGCTCACGATACTGCTCGCACCTCTGACCGTTGCCGCGCAGGCGGCCGCCACGCCGTCCGCCGGCTTGCCGGCCGACGCTCTCGGTCGTGCGGTCGTGGAAATCGAACGGCTGGATGCGCTGCGTTCCACGTTGGCGGCCACGTTTGCGCAGACCGGCGCGCCAGCCGACAAGCAGGCATTCGCGTCCGTGTGCGCGCCCGTGGGTCGCGCGATGAAGGAGTCCGCAGTGTCGAACAGCTGGCAGGCTCGGCAGATCGCGGTGAAGTACCGCAACGTGGCCAACGCCGCCGACGCCGAGGGCGTGCGCGCACTCGCGATGTTCGCCCGCGACTCGGCGCTGCGTAGCATGACCTTGCACACCACGATCAACGGTATCCGCGGCACGCGCTATCTGCGCCGCATCACGGTCGAATCATCCTGCCTGCTCTGTCACGGCGCCAAGACATCGCGACCGGCGTTCGTGGCGACCGAATATCCGAACGACCGCGCCTACGGCTTCCGCGCGGGCGACCTGCGCGGGGCCTACAGCGTGTTCATTCCCGGAACGCGCTGACTGACCGGCCACCCTCGCCGCCACCTCCACGCACGACCGACCTCACCGCGCCGGGCCCGACACGCGTGGTGACGCACGTCGTCACGCGTGACGCGAAGCTCATCTGGTCGGCCGTCGGCGGAGTTCGCGTGACCAGAGGCGACGTCGCATCCGACCGAGTGCTCACGGAGGGACGTACGACCGCGGAACCGGAGCAGGGGGTGCGCGAGAAAAGTCGGGCGTTGTTCATGAACGCCAAAGCCTCGAACTTCACGGCGCCGGCGTACGGGGCCACCTCCCGCCGCCTGTGCATCGAACGCGGGATCGAGATCCTGCTCGAGCACGATCTTCTCGAGATTGGTCCCGAGGCGCGGAAGCTGGGTGAGCGTCGACAAGTCCACGCTTGAACACACGATCTTCCGGGACGTGTT
>CAYWCJ010000391.1:0-4389 GCA_964456595.1 uncultured Gemmatimonas sp.
CAAACGTGCAGCTCTCGGTGGTGGATGGCGGCGTGACGCGTTCGGCGACAAGCGCGATCACCGTGACGGCTGTTGCGGGCGCGCCAATGACGACCGACGTCGTCATGCCCGGTCTCACCTTCAGCCCGTTTCTGGCCACGGTGAAGCAGGGCGGCACGGTCAACTTCGTGTTCCCGTCACTGGCGCACAATCTGATCTGGGACCCTCGGCTCACCGGACAACCGGCCGCTCCGGCGGACATCAATACCGTCGCCAGTGTGACCGTGTCGCGCACCTTTCCGAACGTGGGCGTGTTCGGCTACAAGTGCACACTGCATCCGGGCATGGACGGCATCATCGTGGTGTCGCCGTAACGCGCGCGTTAGGTCTTGGCGCGGGCCAGACGCGATGACTACTGCTTCCGTCCCGTGAAGTACAATTCGTCGTCCTCACCCCGACACTCGAGGGTGAGGACGCCCTTGGTGATCGTGAACGTGAACATCATGTCGGGCTTGAGCACCTCGTAGATCTCGCCACCGGCGTACACCTCCGCGGCGGCATAGAGTCCGGCGGTGAAGACGTGCGGACCGGTGCGCATCAACGCAAACGTCTGCATGTACGAATCTGCCGGATCAAAGCGTGCTTTGAGTCCGCCGCGTTCGTAGGTGACGATCATCGTGCCCCGCGCCTTTTCCGTGTTGCCTTCCTGCAGCGCGAACGTTCCGGTGTACGGGCGCGCCTCAGACTCCGGCAACAGGTCGGAGAGCGAAGGCTCGACAGTAAAAGGCATCGTGACCCGCAGGTTGGCCCAGTGCATGGCCATCGTTCCCCCGCGTGCCGACACCGACGGGAACGACCAGCTCAGCACGTCTTCGCGCGCCGCGTCGGGTCGGCGCGCACGCGCAGCTGAATCTGCGTGTCGTTGGGCTTTGGATGATCCATGTGATACTGCTTCCACCTGGGATCGAGCAGCATGGTCCAGGTCGAATCCTGGCTGACCACCATCCACACGCCGTACGTGCCCTTCGGCACCTTCGAGCCCGACACCGTGATGTCCTTGTTCACCTCCAACAGCGTCGCCCAGTTGGCGCCAGGCGTTCAGACTTCGCCGTATTGCACCGCCTTCGTGCCGAAGATCGGCCAGCGCCCGCGCATCCGAGGACGTGAGTAGGTGATGCGAAGCGTCGTGCCGTCCACCGTTTGCGCGATGGATTGCAGTTCGCTGGCGCGGATCTGCGCCTCCGCGGTGGCGGGCGACGCGAGCACGATTGCGGCGCCGAAGGAGAGCGTCGCGTAGAGACGAACGAGCATGATCTTCGGGCATGCTGCGGCGGGATGCATCAGGTCAGCCGAACTGCGCGTCGATTGCCGCACGGATCTCGTCGAGTGACTTGCCCGCTTTGGTCAGCCGCACCGCGACGCGACCTTCCCCTTGGCAAATCGGACAGCTCAACGCCATCGCGTCGCCCTCGTAGCAGGTGAGGAGCGAACGGTGGCCGCCGAACTCGGCGCACCTGCAATGACAGCCGATACCGTCTGCAATATGCGGGATCTCGCGGATGCCATCGAACAGTTCGACGAGATCTGAGGATCGGGTCATTTGCGCGGCGGTCAGCACCTTGGCGCCCGTGATCCCCGGGCGTGGCGTGGGGTGCGCAACAGGGCGTGCCAACTGCTGCGCACGCACACGCCGCACGGGAAGCATCGCGGCGGCGGCGGATGCCACCGGCAGCACGGCAGCGCGGCGAGTCAGCCGATGATGGGGGACCATGGGAACCTCGGGGAACCCGAGTCGGGTTCCCCTTCGTGTATTACGGATGCGAACGGCGATTTCGTGACGCCTTACGGCTGCGTTACGCCGCGCATTTTGGCGACGAAACCAGGGAACACCATGGAGAGATTGGGATTCCCCAAACGGTTCTGCACCACTTCGGCAAGAATATCGCGGTGGTCGAGCGTGACGCGCAGGTCCTGTCCATTCTCAAGGTTTTCGCGCGCCAACCCAGGCCAGCCATTGGTAATCACCTTGCCGCCCGCGATTTTCTTGCCCATCGCGAAGGCCACGTTGCCACGACCATGATCGGTGCCGTTGTTGCCGTTTTCACGCGCGTTGCGGCCGAATTCCGACACCACGACCACCGTGACACCATACGGCGTGTTCCCCTGAACCACGTCGGCGTAAAACGCCGCGAGCGTGCCGGACAGGTCCATCATCTTGTCGTGCATGTATCCACTGCTCGTGACGCCGCCCACAACCACACCTCGTGCCACGGGGCCCTGCGTCGCGTGCGTATCCCACCCACCGTTGAACGCGTGAATGGCTTCCACACCAACGTCCGCCTTGATGAGCGCCGCTGCCGACCTGAGCGCGTTACCAAAGCTGGTGGTCGGATACACCGCGCCGTTGGCGGTGCGATACCCGGCGAAGTTGATGGACTGCAGCAACGACAACGTGTTCGTCGTATCGAGCGCGTTCGCACTCACCGGATCGGTGGCGGCCGCGTAGTTGCCGGCGAGCCAAGCGGAGCGCGCCACACTCGTGGCATTGCTGCCGCCGATCGCCGCGTTCGCCGGGTTCGGAACCGGGAGCGTCTTCGGTGCACCAGACAACGTTCGCGGCAATCCCGTCGTCAGGCCGAGTGCGCGCAAAGGTGCCGTCGAACGCATGGGCGTGGATGTCGCGAGGTGTCGGCCGAGCCAGCCGGACGTCACGCTGGGATCGGCCGGCTTGCCCACTTCCATGTATCGCTGCGCATCGAAGTGCGAACGCGACGTATTCACGGATCCCGTCGCATGCGCGACCAGCAGATCGCCGGCCGTGTACGCGGGCATGAGTGGCGTCATGCCCGGCGAGAAACCGAAAAAGTTGTCGAGCGCGGTGAGCTTGGGACCCGTCCCCGCCGCGTCAGGACGCGGGATGGCCAGGCTCGGTCTGCCGGTGTAATAGTCGGGATCGCCGAACGGCGCGACGATCGACATGCCGTCCACACCCCCGCTCAGAAACACGGAGATGATGATGTCGCGGCTGGTGGCGGATTGCGCGAGCACAACACTCGGCAACCACGTCGGCAGGAACGCGGCGATGCCGAATCCCGTGGCCGACATCAGGAAGTCGCGACGCGCGAGTGAATGGTACTCGGTACAGCCGGCGTCGACGTGTTCGTCAGTCATGCGTGCCATCCATGCAACGGTGATGAGGCTCGTGCGTTCGACGTCAGAACCACTGGAACTCCTTCGCGCTCAGGGCGAGCGAGAGCGTTTCACGTACGCGCGCATCGGTATAGGTGCCCGCTTTGAGATACGTCAGCAGCTGCGACTTGAAAGTGGTGGTCATCTCGCCACCAAAGACCCGCGCGTTGATCTGCGCCACCACGCCATCCGCGTTGTCCGGCGAACGGAACAACATGGAATCGATGCGCGTCTGCGCCGCAGTGTTGCGATTGGCGACATCAGCCATGAAGCTCCAGCGGCCGAGCACGAGTCCACTCCACCACTCGATCCGATCGGGATAGCCGTTCGGCTGCTCCCAGTAGAACATCGGCTGCCCCATCTGGTCGGCGCGTTGACGCACCGAGCGCACGTTCGCCACCTGCGCTCCCAAGCCGCGCAGCGCGGACGCTGCGAGATGAAACGGGCGCTTGTACTTGGCCGGCGACGCGGTGAGGTTCTTCGCCGAAAGAATCGTGCGGATCATCGACGGAATGTCGCCGCCGGTGGCCTTGTACGTGGCGGCCGTCGCGTCGACCACCGATTGCGGCGGATCGTAGGCCAGCAGCCAGCGGGCCATCTTGAGCGAGATGTGGTTCGCCGTGTTCGGATGATCGACCAGCATCTGAATCGCCTCATCGCCTTCGGACTTCTGCATCGCCACCGTGGCAGTGTTGGCCATCGCCGGAAAGGCCTTGCCCAGAAACGTCTTCGCGCCGCGATCGTGGAAGACCGTGTTGAACGAGAACGTACCGGGGCCGGTGGTCGTCCAACCGGTGAGAATGCGCGAGAGCTCCGCGACGTCGGTCTGCGTGTAGCCGCGATCCACGCCGAGCGTGTGCAGCTCCATGATCTCACGCGCGTAATTCTGATTCGGGGTCGGTGTGCGGCTGCGATTCTGGTCAAGGTAGACGAGCATCGCGCCGCTCTCGGAGGTGGCCTTGAGCAACGCGGGAAACTTGCCCATCGCGTTGGCGCGGATGACATCGCGATCGTCCACCATCTTCAGGTAGCCGACCTTGTTCAGGCTGACCGTGAAGTGATCGGTCCAGAATTCGACCATGCGCTCCTTCAACTGCCTTTTCGAAAAGGCGGCGCGATAGAGCACGCTGTCGCTAAGCTGATTGGCGATTTCACCCTGATCGCCTGCACCGAGCTGCTGCGGCGTCAACACCGTCATCGGCAGCAACGTCGCTATTGTGG
>CAYWCJ010000392.1:0-4385 GCA_964456595.1 uncultured Gemmatimonas sp.
GCCCAACGAGCGACTGCGCGCGGTGGTGGGGAAGGGGATTCCGTTCCACGAGGCGCTCAAGAAGGCCGACGAGGTGCTGCTGCACGCGACGCAGGGCATCTCGGTGCTGATCAGCGAGACGGGGCTGGTGAACGTCGACTTTGCGGACGTGCGCACCGTGATGCAGAACGGTGGATCGGCGCTCATGGGCACCGGCATCGGCCGCGGTGAAAACCGCGCCATGGAAGCGGCGCAACAGGCCATCGCGTCGCCCTTGCTCGACAACGTCTCCATCTCCGGCGCCACCGGTGTTCTCGTCAACATCACCGGCGGCGAAGACCTCACCCTCGGCGAAGTGCACCAGATCAACGACATCGTCCATGATGCCGTCGGTGAAGAAGCGGAAATCATCTTCGGCGCGGTGCACGAACCGGCCATGATGGGCGAGATTCGCGTCACCGTCATCGCGACGGGCTTTGACCGCCTGATGCAGGGCAGCCTGGGCAACGGCAGCGCTCACGTCACGCACGCGCCCAACGTCTATACCCACGGCCACGGTCACGGTCATCAGCAGTCGACGGGGACGGTCGGTGCGGTTCAGCCCTCGAACTTCGCCGCGGGTGTGCAAAAGTCGCCATCGGTGCTACCATTCCCAACCCGCGATCGGCCCGCGCCGAGACCTGCGGCACCACTTGCTCGTCCTGTGTGGGAAGGCGCGCCGCCGCGCCCGCCGCGCGTCCCGCCTGCCAGTACGTCCACGAGCGCCGAGTTGGATGACATGGAAATCCCGACGTTCATTCGGAGACAGATGGATTGAATCGGTCACGATGGTCGCTGCTCTCCGCCGCGGTGCTCACCGCTGTTGGCGCTGGAGCCATAGCCCTCGGACGACCGGTCCGTGAGCGCCCCGCGGCGAGTGTTCTCGACGCGGGGTCTCGTGTTTCCATAGCCCCACGCTGGTACACGCGTGTCGACACCGTGCGTCGCGGTGAATTGCTCGTCGCGGTGCTGCAGCGCGCTGGCCTTTCCCGCGAGGAAGCGTCGCGCGCGTTGCAATCCGCCAGCACGGTCGACGCACGGAAAATTCGTGCGGGAACCACCATCACGACGCGCGTCAGCCCCGATTCCGGCGCGTCGGAAGTGGTGTTGCAATTGGCGATCGATCGTCTGGTGCGCCTCAGTCGCACGCCGACGGCGTGGTCGGAGCGCGAGGAGACCCTCGAGTGGACCACCGACACGGTCGTCGTTGGCGGCACGATCAATTCGACGCTCACGGCTGCGGTCGAGCAGGGCGCCGAGTCCTTCCCGGCCTCGGTGCGCGACGAAGTCGCGTATGCACTCGCCGACATTCTCGAGTATCGCGTTGACTTGAGCCGCGACTTGCGTCGCGGCGATTCCGTGCGCGTACTGCTCGAGCGTCAACGGGCACCGAACGGCGCCGTGAGGCCGGGCAATATTCTCGCCGCGCGCATCACCGTGGACGGTCGCAAGGTCGAGACGCTGCGCTTCGCCGATGCGTCGGACAAGCCCACCTATTTCGACGGCGACGGCAAGTCCATGCGCGCGTCATTCCTGCGCGCACCACTCGCGTTCCGTCGCATTTCGAGCGTCTTCGGCTTGCGCAAGCATCCCATCCTTGGCGTGTGGCGTCGTCATCAGGGCACCGATTACGCGGCGGCCGCTGGAACCCCCGTGCGCGCGCTCGGCGACGGCACCGTGATCTTTGCCGGTTGGAAGGGTGGATACGGGCGCGTGCTCGAGATCCGTCATCGCAATGGCTTCGTGACGCGCTACGGTCATCTCAAGGCCTTCGCCGCCGGCATTCGTGCCGGTGCCACGGTCGGCATCTCGCGCACCGTCGCGTACGTGGGCTCCACCGGCCTCGCGACCGCGCCGCATCTGCACTTTGAAGTGCTCGTGGGCGGTGTGCATCGCGATCCGCGCATCGCGCTCAAGTCGGCGAGTGGAGAACCGATCAGTTCTGTGGATCGCGGCGCCTTCGGTGCGCTCAAGGTTCGACTGTTCGCGCTGCTCGAAGCGTCCAGCATCACGGCTGGTCCCGTCTCTCAACGGCGTTCGCGCAGCGACTCGGCGCGCAGTGTCTCGGCGCGCACCGGCGCAGACTGATCGTCGCTGATCGTCATTCGCGGGGATTTTCCGGCCCGCCCCGGTGGACAACCGGGTGCCGCTCCGTGACGTTTCGCCCGTGATCCGCTGGACTATCTCCCTCGCACTCGGCCTGGCCGTCGCGTGGCTCGCCTACGGCCGTAGCGGTGGCACGCAGGCAAGTCGCGCCATCGCGCTTGGTCTCATGCGCGCCGCTGCCGTCGCACTCGTGGCGGCCCTGCTGCTTGGCGCGCCCTCGGCGCCGTCCACACCCGCCGCTCCGCTCGTCGCTCTCGACGCGTCGGCGTCCTGGCGTCGCGCCATGGGTGACGACAGCGCGGCGGTGCAGGCCATGCGCACCGTCGCCGTCAGTGCAGCGACGGGCAGCGATCAACTCGTCTTTATTGGTGACTCGCTGCGCGATGTGACGCCGGCGGAGTTCGCACGCATCACGCCAAGCGATGGCGCGTCGCGCATTCGACCGGCCGTCGATCGCGCGGCTGCTCTCGGTCGCCCGCTGGTGCTCATCACCGACGGTGAGGTGGACGATGCGGAAGCGTTGGCCGAAGCACCGGCGGGATCTTCCGTCCGTGTCCTCCCTCGCGCCGCGAAGCGCGACGCCGCCGTCTCTGAGCTGACGGTGCCAGGCAGTGCCACCGCTGGCGACACGTTGCAGCTCTCGCTGCTGGTGGTGGCAGGTGCGGCGGGCAGTGTCGATGGTCGCGTGAATGTGTTGCTCGATTCACTGCCGGTTGGATCGGCGGCGGTGGCGTCCCTCGCCGCCTTTGCCTCAACACGCGTGACCTTGTCACTGGTGATACCGCGCGGCGCTCGGCTGGCGGTCGTGCGTGCGGTGGTGCAGGTGGCTGGCGACGTGGAGCCGCGCAACGACACGCTGGCGACGGCGATCGAGATCGCGGATCGGACTCCCGCCGTGTTCGTGTCCACCGCACCGGATCTCGACGTGCGTGAGGCACTGGTCGTGTTGCGGGGCGCGTTGCAGGTGCCGACACGGGCGTATCTCCGACTGGCCCCGAACGTGTGGCGTGAAGAAGGATCGCTCAACCCGATCAGTGAAGCCGAGGTGCGAGCTCGCGCGGCGAGCGCCGGCATGCTGGTGCTGCATGGCGACACGGCGTGGAGTGGCGCGCAGCGGTCCGCTGGTGCGCGTGGTGCCCGAGCACTGTGGACGCCCGCACCGCCGACCGCGACGGCGCGCGCCGGTGAGCTGTCACGCGCGGCGGAATGGTACGCGACCGGCGCACCGTCCTCACCGCTGTCGGGTGCGCTCGCCGGGCTGCCGTGGGACACCTTGCCGCCACTCACGCTGGCCGGTGCCGCTCGCGGACAGTTCACCGTGCTGGAGGCGAAGCTGGGTAAGCGGGGGGACGCGGTGGCGGCGATTGCGGGGCGTGATGCCGGCGGCGCTCGGACGCTGCTCGTCTCTGGCTCAGGCTACGCGGGGTGGGCGCTCCGAGGCGGCCGAAGCGCCGAGGCGTTCACCGCGCTCTGGGGCGCCATTTTCGACTGGCTTGCGGCCGGCCGTGGCGATGCACGCGCGGCGCGTCCTGCGCTGGCCTCGGTGCGGGCTGGTGAGGCGGTTCGATGGCGTCGGGGTGGTGCCGACTCCATCGTCGCAGCGATCGTGACTCGGCGTGCAGTGGCAGGCACGCCTGCGGGCGAGACCGCGAGCCGTTTGGTGGACACCGTGCGTTTGCGCTTTGTCGGTGCGTCGTTCGAAACGGTGGGACCGGCGTTGGCGGCCGGTGTGTACGACGTGCGCACGACGGGTGGCGCATCCCTTCTCGTGGTGAATGCCTCGCACGAATGGGTGCCGCGCGCACCCACACTGCGCAGCGGTGCTCAGCAGCGCGGTCCATTTGCGTCCGACGCGCCGCGCTTGGTGGAACAGTGGTGGCCGTTTGTGCTGGCGCTGCTGCTCCTGTGCGGCGAGTGGATCGGGCGGCGCGCGTCGGGATTGCGCTGAACGCCGCACGACGACCGCCGCGCTTCGTCAATTCAGTACCACGCCCTCACGACTTCATTTCATGGCTCGCCTGTTTCGCAAGAAGGACGACGTACCGAAGCGCTCGTTGTGGCAACGCGTCAAGGATCTGGTCAAGACGGACGTTGGCGTGCTGCTGCGCGGTGGCGTCGATGAGGGCTCGCTCGAAGCGCTCGAAGAACTGCTCATCGAGTCGGATTTCGGCGTGCCGACTTCGCTGGCACTGGTCGCCGAAGTGGAACGACTCGCCAAGCGCGGTGACGTGAAGACGGAAGCAGAGTTCAAGGACGCGCTG
>CAYWCJ010000393.1:0-4367 GCA_964456595.1 uncultured Gemmatimonas sp.
GCCGCCCGCCGCTCCGATCCCGGTGGAGCCCGAGCCGCTACCCGCTGACGCCGCGGCGGTCGAGGCGGGCGCAATCACGTGAGCGCGCCTTTCGTGACGACGCTGCGCACCCGCGGCGCGCCGATACGTCTCGTCTCCGAAGACGCCACGTCGGTATGGACCGTGCGGGCGCAGGGCGCGGAGGTGTGGGACGCGGTGCGTCTCGAGGTGTTGCCAGGCACCCTGGTGCGTGAGGTGAAGCAGGCGGCGATGGCGGAGCTCATGCCCGATGTAGAGGAGCTGGATGCGTACGTCGTGAAGCTGGGCGGGTTCGAGGTGATGAACGAGGCTGCGTCGGTGCAGGCGGTGGGTGCCACCGACGGCTCGACGTTCCTGATCATGGCCCGCCGGCGCCGGCCGGTGCGGTGACGACGGGCAACGGAAGCGTCCACTCGGCGAGCGAAGCGCCGACTGAACTTTCGTCGGCTGCGTTGCTGGCGGCGGCGCAACGGCTGCGGGCAGAAATCGGCAAGCGCATCGTTGGGCAGGACACGGTCGTCGAAGAGATCCTGATGTCGCTCGTGGCAGGTGGACACGCGCTGCTGGTGGGCGTGCCGGGCCTCGCGAAGACGCTCATGATCAAGTCGCTCGCCGAAGCGATGCGTCTCGATTTCCGGCGCATTCAGTTTACGCCCGATCTCGTGCCCAGCGATATCACGGGCACGGAAATCCTCGAGGAAGGCGCCAATGGAGCGCGTGCGTTTCGCTTCGTCCGCGGACCGATCTTCGGCAACATCGTGCTCGCCGACGAGATCAATCGCGCACCGCCCCGGACGCAGGCCGCGCTGCTCGAAGCGATGCAGGAGCACAGCGTGACGGCCGCTGGTCAGACAATGCGACTCCCGGAACCGTTCTTTGTGCTCGCGACGCAGAATCCGATCGAGCAGGAGGGGACGTATCCGCTGCCGGAAGCGCAGCTCGACCGTTTTCTCTTCGACATTCGAGTCGGCTATCCCGACGAAGCGGAAGAGATCTCGATACTGCGCGCGACGACCGGACGCCGTGGCGAACCGATCGTACCGGTGTTCGGCGCCGACGAAGCGATTGCCCTGCAGCGCCTGGTCCGGGAACTGCCGTGCAGTGAACTCGTGCTCACGTATGCCGCGCAGCTCGTGCGCGCGACGCGTCCGAGCGAGAGTTCGGCGCCGTCCATCGTACGCCAGTACGTGCGCTGGGGGGCAGGACCGCGCGCGGGTCAGGCGCTCATCCTTGGCGCGAAGGCTGCAGCATTGTTGGCTGGACGGGCGGCGGTGTCACCCTCGGACATTCGACGCGTGGCGTTGCCGGTGCTGCGCCATCGCATTCTTCCAAACTTTGCCGCCGAAGCGGACGGTGTGACGGCCGAACCGATCGTCGAGGCGCTGCTCGCACACGTCGCGTCCCCGACGAGCGCGCTGTCCTGAGCAGCGCGGGCCGCGTTGCATGCCTGATCCGGTCGTAACGCTCGCATGACGACGGCCTACGGACCGTTGCTCGATGCCTTGCGCGGCGTGCGCTGGCCGGCGCGTCGCGCCGTTGGTGCGGCATTGCCTGGCGCGCATCGCTCGCGTCAACGTGGCACCTCGGGCGAGTTCACGGAGTATCGACTCTATCGACAGGGCGACGACCCCAGGCAACTCGACTGGAAGTTGCTTGGCCGCAGTGATCGCGCGTTCGTGCGCCTGACGGACGATCGCGCGCTGGTGTCCACCTGGTTCGTCCTGGATGCATCGTTGAGCATGGCATTCCCCGACGAGCGCCACGCGTTACCGGGCGCACCGCCCAGCAAGTGGCAGGTCGCGCGCGCCTTGGCCGTCGGACTCGGCACCGTAGCCAACGCGAGTACCGATCCGGTTGGTGCGTTGATCGCGACGGCGGACGGCACCACGTCCATCGCCGCGCGCACGCGGCGCGGAACCGTTGGTGAGATCGCGCGCGCACTCGATGCCCTGCAATGCGGTGGCGACACGTCGATGGCCCCGCTGCTGGCGATGGCGCCAGTGCGCGCGCGCATCGTCGTCATCTCCGATTTGCTGGGCGACCTGGATGCCATGGTGCGCGCGACGGCGCAGCGTACCGCTGCCGGTTCGATCGTGGAATGTCTGCATGTTGTCGCCGCGGAAGAACTGACGCTGCCCACCGGCGCGTACCTGGCGCGTGATCCGGAGCAGCCGCAGGTCGAGCGCGTGCTGGAGTCACGCGCGGTGGTGGCGTATCGCGAACGTTTCGACGCCTTTCGCGCCGAGGCCGCGCGACGGTGGCGCGGGGCAGGCGCCGGCTACACCGAAGTGCGCACCGATGCGCCGCTGGCGCGCGTCATCCGGCAGATCACGTCGGGACAGAGTCGGCTCGAGGCACAGCACGATCTCGGCGCGCGTCAGGAAATGCGCGACGACTCGCATGAACGACGCGCGCGATGATTCGCTTCGCGATGCCGTGGCTGCTTGGCGCCGGCGTGCTTGGCGCGATCGTCATCACCGCGCTGCACTTTCTCTCGGTGCGACGCCCCGCGGAGCTGTTGCTGCCCACGGCGCGCTTTCTGGACGAAGGACGAGTGCGCGCCGTGTCGCGCAGCGCGCAGCCCAGTGATCTGTTGCTGCTGGTGCTCCGTGTGCTAGCCCTGTTGCTGGCGTGCGCGGCGATCGCCGGCCCAAGGTGGATGTCGCGCGATCGTGGCACGGTGAATCTGTTCGTGGCCGATGTGCGGTACCGCGCGGACTCCATGTCCATGCTGCAACTGCTGAGCGCGCGCGCGCACGGCAACCCGACGACATTCGTGTGGGGCGGGCGTCGCGACAGCGCGACGGAGGTCGCAAGTGGACTGCAGGAGGATCTCGCGGCGGCCTTGCCGCTCGCGATGCGAGCCGCGACGGCGCTGGTGGCGGAACGTCCCGAGGTGGATTCGATCGCGCTGTACGTGTATGCCGGAGCGGGCGGGACGGTGAGTCTCGACGGTTGGCGCGCGTGGCGCAGTACGTGGCCAGGTGGGGTGCGCGTGTTGGAGCCCACCCAGACTGAACGCGCGCGTGATACCACGGTGGAAAGAAAATCTGACGGAGCAGGTAATGCGGCGAATGACGTGACGGCGGCGACGATCGTGTCATTCGACCGAAGCGCGCCGGACGAGCTCCTGCGCGATCCGGTGCGCTCGGCGTTCACCTCGCGCGTGCCGTCCGTGACCGCGTCGAATGCGTCGAGTGCGTCGAGTGCGTCGAGTGCGTCGACGGCGGCGACGGCGGCGAGTGCGTCGAGTGGACGTGGCGTGCGTGAGATCCGTGTGCAACGAGGTGTCGAAACGTCCACGGGTGGCGCTGCTGCGTCGCTTCCAGTCGCTCGGAGTGTCGCTCTTGGCGATGCACGGCAACGCGACACGCGCAACGGTGAAGTCGTCACGATCCGATGGCCGGAGAGCGGCGTCCCCACGGGCTGGCAGCCGATGACAGATACCGCAACCGGGGTCGCGGCCCGTGGTGTCGCGATGGTGGGCGAGTGGACGCGCACCGCGCATGCCACGACATCGATGATGCGTGACGCGGTACCGATTGCATGGTGGAGCGACGGTCAGGTTGCCGCGACCGAGCGCGGCTCGGATTCCGGATGCGTGCGCGACGTCGCCATCGTTGTGCCACCAGCCAGTGACATGCTGCTGGACGCGAGCGCGAACGGCCTGATGCAAGCGCTGCTCGCACCGTGCACTGGCACCGCGTCGGCGTGGGCGATTCCGGCGCTGCTGCGCAACGACAGCCTCGATCTGTCGAATGGGCGTGCGGCGCCGTCGCAGACATTTCAACGCAGCGATCTGCCGAAGCCGATGTCGTCACCGCACTGGCTCGCGCCGACTCTGCTGGCGTTGGCGCTGCTGTTGCTGATCCTCGAGTGGGCACTGCGGGATCGCGAGGGGCCCGAAGCGCGAGCGGATGCCGCGTCCGCCGGCATTCGCACATGACCACGACGCTCGCATGACGACGCCGGCGCTCCGCTCAACGGCACGCGAACGTGTGACCGACGCAACGTCACTGGTGTTGGCGTCAGTGCATCGCGCGCATGCGACACTGCGGACGGTGGCTTGGGCGCGCGCCGCGAGTATTGGCGTGGGTGCAGCGTGCTCGGTGTGGCTCGTGACTCGCTTTGCCGAACGTCTCTGGGCGATGCCCTCGTGGATGGGTATCGTCGCCGCCCTCGGAGCTGGTGGGGCGATCAGTGCAGTGCTTACGCGACGAGTACGCGCGATCGATGCGCTGCGCACCGCGTTGTGGATGGAAGAGCAGACGCCGGCCGGTTTTGCCCTTGTCACACTGGTGGAGCGCGAGAACGAAGTCGCCCGTGCGCGCGCACAGGTCGAACCGTTC
>CAYWCJ010000394.1:0-4356 GCA_964456595.1 uncultured Gemmatimonas sp.
GTTGTGCGCGAGCTGTCGTCCACCTACTCCAACTGGCGCGCCACCGGCGGGCTGCGCGAGTGGCTGGCCGAGCACAACGTGCCGGCGCTGACGGAAGTGGACACGCGTCGGTTGACCAAGCATTTGCGCGCGGCCGGCGTCATGCGCGGCGTCATCGCGCCGGGTGATGCGCCCACGCGGGAGGCGCTGGCGGCACTCGATGCCTGCCCGAGCATGTCCGGGCTCGACCTGGCGTCGGTCGTCTCCACGCGCGAACCGTACGAGTGGGGTAACGCGCAGGCGCCGTTTCACGTCGTCGCCTACGACTACGGCATCAAGTCCAACATCCTGCGCCTGCTCGACGCCCACGACTGTCGCGTCACGGTGGTCCCGTCAAACACCACCGCAGCCGCCGTGCTGGCCATGCAGCCTGACGGCGTCTTTCTGTCGAACGGTCCGGGCGACCCGGAAGCGGTGACGTACGCGCCCGGCGCCATTCGCGAGATCGCGGAACAGCAGGTGCCGATGTTTGGCATTTGCCTCGGCCACCAGCTGCTGGGGCTCACCTTCGGCGGTCATACCACCAAGATGCCGTATGGGCATCGGGGCGGAAATCAGCCGGTGAAGGATCTGGCCACCGGCAAGGTGCTTATCACCGCGCAAAACCACGGCTTTGCGGTTGCAGGCTCGGCGGATGGGGTCACCGGCGCGCCCGACCTCGTGGTCACGCACGTGAACCTCAACGACAACACGGTTGAAGGGCTGCGGCACCGAACCCTGCCGATCTTTGCCGTGCAATACCATCCGGAAGCCGCACCCGGGCCGCACGATGCCGTTCCGCTGTTCGATCAGTTTCTTTCGGCCTTGCGTGCGCGTCGAGAGAAAGTGACCCAACCGCTTGACTCATAAGCACTAAGGTCATACGTTCGGACCTTGGAAACGCCGCGTCACGACTCCCCGCCGACGCGCGTTGCACCTCTTGGTGGAGCCCATGACGAAAGCCGATCTGGTGGAGAACGTCACGGCGCGGATTGCGCGGACGGCCGGCCCGACGATCTCGAAGAAAGACTGCGCGCGCGTCGTCGATGCGTTTCTGGACGCAATCAAGGATGCGTTACAGGAACAGAAGAACATCGAAGTGCGTGGGTTCGGCACGTTCAAGATCCGGCAGCGCAAGACGCGCATGGCGCGCAATCCGCGCACGGGTTCACCCGTGGAAGTCTCTGCTCGCCCAGTCCCTGTGTTCAAGCCCTCCAAGGAGTTACGCGCCATGGTGGCCGGCGTGGACATCTCCGCGTTCGATGACGAAGACGCCGAAGAGCTGTACGAGGCTTGAGCTCGCCGCCCCTGCCGCAGCGGAAGTTTGAAGACCCCGTGATGTCATGTCGCGGGGTCTTGGGATTTCAGCCGCACGCCCGATCGGGAACGCATCACGCGATCGTGCGCTATCTTTCGCCATAGCATGAGCATACCCGTCCTTCTCTTCGCCTCGTACGCCGACGCGTTCGGCACACGCAGGCTGATCGCGCCGGTTGGCGCGCCGTGCGATGTCGCGTCGCTCGTGGAATCGCTGCGTGCGCTTCCTGGCGGTTCGCGGCTGCCAGCACAGCCGCTTGTCGCGCTCAACCGCAAGTGGGCTGCCGCCGACGCCACCATCCAGGCGGGCGACGAGGTCGCACTGATACCGCCCGTGGCCGGTGGCTGACGTGTCTGGCTCCGGTGCCTCCGCATTGCGGTCGGCGGCGGATGACGCGTCGACCGCCGACGATCGTGCGACCGGCGTCCGTCATGTCGCGATCGTCAGCGATGTCATCGACATCACCGCGCTGCTCGCCCAGGTGGCCGATGCCGGCATCGGCGCGACCTCGCTCTTCCTCGGCACCGTGCGCGATGTGAACGACGGTCGCGCGGTCACCGGCATCGAGTATGAAGCGTACGAGACGATGGCCGAGGATGAGATGCGGGCCATCGCGGAAGAGGCGTGCCTCGCGGTGCCGGGTCTTCTGGTGGCCGTGGTGCATCGAGTCGGCACGCTACAGGTGGGCGAGGTGAGTGTCGCCATCGCAGCGGCACACGCGCGTCGCGCGCCGGCGGTGGACTCGGCACGCACGATCATCGAGGCGCTCAAACAGCGTGTGCCCATCTGGAAGCAGGAGCACTACATGGACGGTGATCGCGCGTGGGTGGATCCCATCGCAGTTGGCGGGCAGCGCGGCGTGCAGCGATGAACATCGAGCCACACACCGAACTCGATCAGTTCGGGCGGCGCATCGAGTATCTGCGCATCTCCGTCACCGATCGCTGCAATTTCCGCTGTCAGTACTGCATGCCGCTCGAAGGGCTCCCGTGGTTGCCCAAGCAGGAGATTTTGCGCTACGAAGAGATCGCTGACGTGGTGCGACAGTTGGCACCGCTCGGACTTCGTCGCCTGCGCCTCACGGGCGGTGAACCGACCATCCGTCCGCAACTCGCGAAGCTCGTTCGCATGCTGCGTGATGTCTCGGCGGTGGAGGACATCGCACTCTCGACCAATGGCGTCAAGCTCCCGGAGATGGCGCGCGAACTCGCCGACGCGGGACTCGATCGCGTGAACATCAGCGCCGATTCGTTGCGTCCCGATCGGGTTGTGGCCATCGCGCGCCGTGACCTCGGGTTCGATCTCGTGCGCGCAGCCACTGCGGCACAGGATGCGGGTCTTGGCCCAATCAAGATCAACGTCGTCGTCATGCGCGGGATCAATGACGACGAAGTCGCCGACTTCGCCGCACTGACGCAGCGACACCCGTGGCATGTGCGCTTCATCGAGCTGATGCCCGTTGGCGAAATGCGCGAACTCACCTGGGATCATGTGGTGCCCAGCGACGAGGTGTTGCAGCAGGTGCGCACACGTGGGGTGCTCGAGCCCGATAGCGGGCCGGCCCAAGGCAACGGACCCGCCGCGTACTGGCGATTGGCGGGCGCGCCGGGCACGATCGGTGTCATCACGCCGATGACGCACACGTATTGCGAGACGTGCAATCGCGTCCGTCTGACGGCCGATGGGCGCCTCAGGACGTGTCTCTTTGGTGACCACGAAGTGCTGCTGCGCGACGCGTTGCGCGCCGGTGCGCCGCTTGCGCCGCTGTTCCGACAGGCCTTGTCGGAAAAGCCCAAGGAGCATGCACTGTTGCAGATGCGCGTTGGTGGCTTGCGTGCCTTGAGCGAGGTTGGCGGCTGACGTTGAGACCGAGGCGCTCGTGTTGCTGGTGGTGGTGCAGGGGTCTAAGTTGCGACGTCGGAGACGGGAGTCCGCGCTCCACACTTCAGTGTCTTTTCTCGGCATTCACGTCGTTCGGACATCCGTTCGGAGACTCGGCATCACATGGTCAACAAGATCACGGTCGTCGGCGCAGGCAACGTTGGCGCAACCACGGCGCAGCGCATCGCGGAAAAATCCCTTGGACGCACCGTTGTCATGGTGGACGTCGTCGAAGGTATTCCGCAGGGCAAGGGGCTCGATCAGTGGGAGTCCGCTCCCATCGAGGGTTTCGACTCGCGCGTCATCGGCACGAACAGCTATGACGAGACAGCCGGGTCGGACATCGTCGTGATCACGGCCGGCATCGCACGCAAGCCGGGCATGACGCGTGACGATTTGCTCAACACGAACGCCGGCATCGTGAAGGCGGTGTCGGAGCAGGTGCGCAACACGTCGCCCAACGCGATCGTCATCGTCGTCTCCAATCCGCTCGACGTGATGTGCTACGTCGCCAAGAAGGTCACGGGCTTCCCGCGTGCACGCGTCATCGGCATGGCCGGTGTGCTCGATACCGCGCGCTATCGCTCGTTCCTCGCCGAAGCGCTCGACGTGTCCGTGCGTGACATTCAGGCGATGGTGCTCGGTGGACATGGCGACACGATGGTGCCCTTGATCTCATACACGACGGTGAGCGGCATTCCCGTCACGCAGCTCATGCCGCGCGAACAACTGGACGCGATCGTGCAGCGCGCGCGCGATGGCGGCGCCGAGATTGTGAAGCATCTCAAGACCGGCTCGGCGTACTACGCGCCGTCGGCGGGCGCGGTCGAGATGGTCGAAGCGATCGTGCACGATCGCAAGCGCATCCTGCCGTGCGCCGCGTGGCTCGAAGGTGAGTACGGTCTCTCGGGTCTCTTCCTCGGCGTGCCCTGCAAGCTCGGGCGCAACGGCCTCGAGAAGATCCTCGAGATCGAACTCACCGCCGATGAGCGGGCCGCGCTCGAGCGCTCTGCGCAGGCCGTTCGCGAGCCAATGTCGGTGCTCACTTTCTGATCTGATCCGGACCGGCGCGCTCACACTCCTGATCGCGCCGGTTCTTTCTTACACCCCGCATATGTACGCTCTCACGCGTTTCTGGC
>CAYWCJ010000395.1:0-4337 GCA_964456595.1 uncultured Gemmatimonas sp.
GCGTGTCTCCACGAGACCGCGGAGGACCAGCCACCGCTTCATACCAACTATCCTGAGCGCTGTTCGGTCAAGAGAGCTTAGGCAGTGGCAATGCGAAGCGTGGTCGGTCCACTTGCAGAAGAATTGATGAGCATGCTTTCAAGTATGGAAGCGTCACGTTGGCGATCTTACTGCGGCACTCGACACTAACGTCTGCGCATTGCGTCACTACTTGCTGGCGTTATGACGCTGGTCGCGGTGGCACTTGTGGCTATCGGTATGCGGGATGGGCCACCGGCGCGTCTGGTCGCGGGTCGCGCGAATGCAGTGGTCGTCAACAGCCAGCGACCGATGCAACTTCCGTTTCGTGTGCTCGACGCCGGAGGGCGTTCGCTCGGTTCAAGTCGCGTTGTTTACGAGTGGTTGTCGGGCGCACCAGCGTCCGTGTCGGAAAGCGGAGTCGTGACCTGCAGCGAACGCGGTGACCCAGTCGAAGCGGTGGACATGGGAGGTGAGCGCGAAACGATGCTCACCGGGCGCCTCTCCGTCGGAGACAGAAGAGTCGCAACGTTGAAGGACCAGCGGCTCGTCGCGCGCCGAGCCGGGTCCACATCGCTCAAGATTCTCATCGGCGATCAGCGCAGTGACATGTCGGTCCATGTCTTCGAGCCCGCCCGCTCGCCCGAGCGGATGACGCCGGGACAGCATGTTGGGATTCCAGTTCGCCTCACAAGCGGCGAGACTCGACGATGGCAGCTCGCCCCGGCGCACGAACTCTACTACATCGCAATCCGCCCTGATCGCGACGGCGGCACCCCGCCGCATGTGGCGATCATCGGTGCCCAGTGCATGCGCGAGCCTGACCCAAAGATGGCGACGAGCAAGGGCGTCATCCAAGGGTACACGGGGGTGGCGGCCGTCGACGCGGCCCATCAGATCATCGTGGTGGCGCAGGCGCACGGGACCGACTCGGAACAGGCATTGCTCGTGCCGATCGTCGAGGCGTTGCCGCCGCTGCGCGGCACCACCACGATGATCACCGCCGATGCGGGCCATCATAGCGAAGCGAATCTCCGTACGCTGGATACGATGTCGGTCGAAGCGCTCATCGCCGATCGCGACATGCGCAAGCGCGACGAACGCTTCGCGACGCAGCCGCGCCATCAGCAGGGGCCGCCTCCGCTCCACGACAAGACCGCGACGCCAACGACGTCGACGGTGTTCACCGCAGCCGACTTCACGTACGATGCCGGCGCGCGCACGTGTGTCTGCCCCGCGGGCAAGTCGCTGTACCGCAGCGGGGGTAATCGGAAGACGAACCACTACGTCGGTGCCCACGTCCGCGGCACGAAGCGGACTGCGGGCCGTGCCCGCTGCGCGCCCAGAGCCTGCGGACCCCAGACACCCCCCGGTCCGCAACGTCGCGTTCTTGCACGGACGCGTCGAGACCGACGGACCCACGCACACCGCGCAGATGCAAGCGCGGATCGATCCGCCAGCAGGACGCGAAGCCTACCGGCAACGCTTTGCGACCGTTGAGCCGGTGTTTGGCCCTGTGCGAAACCGACTTATGCTACAGCCTCAACGCGAGTGTTATGCCGCCGAACCGACGTCCACCTCGGCGGTGTTTGGCACGCTGCGCACGTTGGACGCGATGGTCAGCCAATCGGTGCGCGCCCGATCCCATTCCTGAATCAGCACGCCGTAGCGTTCGAACAACCGTCGAATCTGCACGGGCCCGTATTCCATCAGTTCCTCGAGCACGGGCACCAGCACGCTCAGCGCATCGTCGCTGATGATCGTGCGTCGAGCGATCTGCGCGATGTGTCGCGCTTCCGACGCCGCAATCGTGAGTCCATCCCCGCGATTGACGTGCAACATCACATGCAGGTCGCTCGTACCGTCGCCCACATAGATCACGCGTTCGGCCGGCACGCCGAGTGTGGCGCGCAACTGATCGACGGCGGCAACCTTGCCGTAGCCGGCGGGAACGCGCACGATCGACTCGATCTCGCCCGAGTCCGGGCTGTAGCCCAGTCGCGTGGCGATGATGTGCGCGGGGTCTACGAGACCGTCCAACGCCGAGTGTACGACGTCTTCCGGCGCCGCCGACACGACGTAGAAATCGAACGTGGCCGAGTCGATGCCATCCGCCAGGCAGCGCAGCAGCAACGCGATATTGCGCTTGAGTCGAATCTGTCGCCCCACGACGAGCAGATCCTCACGGCGTACGCGACGATATTCCGGGTCGTGACGCAGCAGGTACGTCAGCTCGGCGCCTTCCTGCACGAGGTTGAGCCCCGACAACGACGCCACCTTGGCACCGAATCCTCCCAAGCCGAGCATGTCACTCAGCACATGACCGGAATCGTTGAAGCTGAGCGTCTGATCAAAGTCGCTGACGACCAGATAGTGCTTGCGCATTCGTCCTCCATGACGCTGAACGTACGAAACAAACAAACCGCCCCCGCGTCCGATGCTGCTAGGGAGGCGGGGGCGTCACCGCGATGCAGTGCGCCGTGAGTGACGCAGGCGCGAACTGTCATCGAAGAGCTGCTCTGGATACCGGCGGGAAGAGGGCGATCCCGCCGACCCTCTGCTCGAACCCTAGGAGCAAAGCGGTGTGCTGTCAATCGAACACACGATTTTTTCCAGCTGCCGGCACGTGTGTGGCGTGCGCAGCACTAGGCCGTCGCTGCGGTCGCCGCGGCCTGCGCACGAGCTTCCGCTGCCGCCTGTCGCGCGTCCCACATCCCCTTCAAACGCGCGCGGCGCTTCGCCAGTTCAGCCTCGGCATCCGGGCTCGCCATGACGACGGCTTCCACGTACTTGAGCACGGCCGGACTCATGCGCGCGCGGATGTCGGCGAGAAATGGATGCACTTTGCAGAACGTGCCAAAGATCTCACCGTGTGCCGCGAGAAACATGTCGCGGTCGATCGCGCCAAAGACGACCATCGACGCGGCCATGTCCCAGTAGCCCATCACCATGCGCACCCACGAATGCTTGTCGGTGACCATCGTGCTGAAGAAGGCCTCGGCGTTGTCGGGGTGGAACTCGGTGATGAACCAACTGCGTGCGGCGCGTAATTCCGGTTCGCGGCGCATGTCGAAGAGCTGGAGGTTCAGCTGTGCGGATTCAAATGGAGTCGGCATCGAAGCAGGCGAAAAGGAGAGGGTGCGTAGTCGCGTGCGTCATCCTGCGACGCGAGCACGTAATGCACAACGGGGAGCCGAATGATCGGCTCCCCGGTGTCCTGCTGGTGCACTGGAACTGATGACCGTGGAATGCATCCATGGTTTGATCGTGAAGGGCGTGCGATCGATTAGCTCCGACGACGACGCGCCGTCATCACTCCGACCACCAGCATACCGGCGCCAAACAGCACGAACGTCGCCGGCTCCGGAACGACCGCCGAGTTGAGCGTCACCGCGCCCGACCACGACGCGACACTTCCAATGTCGTCCTGCGTGTACGTCAACAGCGCCTGCATGCCGTCATAGAACGTCGGCGCATACGTGTTGCTTGCCGTACCCTGGGCACACGTCGTGGTGACCGTGAACGGTACGCCACTTGAGATGCACGACGCGGTGCCGAGGTCCACGCCCAGGTTGGTTGGCGTAAAGCCCACCAGTCCGTCGCCCGAGATGTACGTCGGGTACACACCACTCGTCGTGACAGTTGAGGTGCCACGCGCTCCGTTGGTAACGCTCACGCCACCGGTGCTCGTGGAGTTTCCGTACAAGCCTGGCACCACGGGGATGCTGAAGAGGAACGCGTACGTATTTGGACCGGCGACAGAGTTGGTCGTGGTCGCACCAAACGAGATGAACGGATCAGAGTTCATCAACGCGCTGAGCGAGAACAGACCAAAGCCGGCATCGAAATCGTTCACGTCGAGCGACCACACTTTCCCCTTCGTCACGTCGGTCAGAAACGACGAGAGATCCCAGCACTGCCCATTGACGAGCGCATACACGGTCGGTCCGATCGCCGCCTGTCCAAAAGTTCCCGACGGGGCAATGGTGTTGGCCACACAGCCTTTCGGCTGCGCCTGCACAGCGAGCGGTGCTAGCAACAGCGCCGCCGCTGCGATGACACGTAATGATTTCATGCAACCTCCATTCGGGAGTGGCGTCGATGCCAGATAAAGTACCTTTCGTCGACGTAAGCAGGATGACAATGCAGCCGATCTAAATGGCTGTCAATGCACCAGTTGCGGCCCAGCCCGCCTTGAGAATTGCTGACCTCGCTTGCGGCGTCGTGGTAACCGGCGAAGTAACGGTCAATACCGCAACGTGTTGGGCTGAAAGGTGCGCCAGCTATGCCAGAATTCCTGGCTCGCGTTGAGCGGCAGC
>CAYWCJ010000396.1:0-4050 GCA_964456595.1 uncultured Gemmatimonas sp.
CGTCGTAAGCACGCTGGTGGAGGGCATCACTGATGCAAGGCGTCGTTGGAGCATTCCATGAGATCGACACCACCTGCGCCGCGATCGAAGATCTGAAGAAGAAGAAGATCGGCGACGTGACCGTCTACTCGCCGACCATCCGCCACGAGCTGGAGCACGCCATCGACGCACCGGTCAGCGTGGTCCGTCGCTTCACGCTGATTGGTGGTTTGCTCGGCGTCAGCTTCGGCTACTGGATTGCGATCTGGTCGTCGGAATACTGGCCGCTGGTGACTGGTGGCAAGGCCATCGCATCATGGATTCCGTACACCATCATCGGTTTCGAAGTGATGGTGCTCGTCGGCGCACTTTCCACCGTCGCCGGCATGTTCATCAACTCGCGCATTCCGCGTCTCACCGCCACGACTGGGTACGACGTGCGCTTCTCCGGCGGCTACTTCGGCATCTTCGTCGCCTGCGACGCCGTCAAGGCCCCGCAGGCCGAAGCGCTGCTCATTCAGCACGGTGCCGTGGAGGTGCGACGTGAAGCCTGAAACCTCGTCCGCCATGCGTTCCACTGCTGCACGGTCGGCCCGACTCGGCGCGGTGCTTGTGCTGCCGATGGTTTTCGGCGCCTGCACGTGGTTCACCGATTTCAAGCGCCAGCCCAAGATCGATCCGTGGGAGCCGATGTCGCAGAACGACAACGACACCACGACCCCGCCGCGGGGCCAGCCCAAATACAGCGTGCCGATCAGCGGCATTTCGTCGGCGGCCTATGCGATTTCGTATAACCCGCTGCCCGGCGTGATCGATTCGCTGGCCGTCGTGCCAAACCCGATCGCGGTGGACGAGCGGTCGGTCGAGAACGGACGCAAGAATTATCAGATCAACTGCGCGGTGTGCCATGGCGTCGGCGGCTACGGCAACGCCAAGGCCGCATCCTCGGGCATCATCGGCATTTCACTGATGACCGACCGTGTGGAGAACACTCTCACCGACGGCTACATCTACGGCATGATGCGCAACGGTCGTGGTCTGATGCCCAGCTACAATCGTATCGAAGAGAACGACCGTTGGGACATCGTCAACTACATTCGCACGCTGCAGGGCAAGACGCCGTTCAAGCCTGACTCGACGGCCGCCGGATATCCGGGGCAGAACGGCACGAGCGTGCCGGGCTACACCGCGTCTGCACCGACCAAGCCGGTGCCGTACCTGCATCCGACGCAGCAACCGACGGCCGGTTCCAAGGGCATCAACTCTGCCACGTTCAAGGGCGGCAACAGTCCGGGCGCTGCTGCAGCAAAGGAGAAGCACTAGTGAGCCAGCATTACAGCTATCCGACGCGTCAGGAGTTCGCGAAGCGTCTCGCTGGCAAGCCGATTCCGGGCATCTTCAAAACCGCGAGCCTCGTCCTGGCGCTCGTCGGTATCGCGACGTTCCTCGCCGGTGTCTTCACCGGTCAGGAGCGCGCCTGGTACGCGCTGCACTACAACTGGTTGTTCTTCGCCACGATCTCCTCCGCAGGTGTGGCGTTTGCAGCGGTGCAGCGCATCGTCACCGCGCGTTGGTCGCGACCGGTGGTTCGCTTCGTCGAAGGCTACGTCGCGTTCATGCCCGTCGCGTTCATCCTGCTGCTCGTGATCCTCATTCCCGGCCAGTCGCACATCTTCACGTGGGCGGGCCGCGAAGCCATCCCGGTGGCAGAGAAGGCGACGTACCTCGCGCCGACGTTCTTCGTGTTGCGTGGCATCGTGCTCTTCGGCGCGATGACGCTGCTGCAGCTGCTCTTCGTCTACAACTCGGTGCGTCTCGACGTGGCCGTGTTGCCGGAGTACGGAGCGAAGTGGGCAGCCGGACTGCGCGCCAAGATGCGTGCGGCCTTCGGAGACGAACGTCGTGAGCTGCACACGCAGCACTCGGTGCAGGGAAAGCTGGCCGTTGCCGTGTGCATGTCGTTCGTGATCGGCTGGTGCTTCATGGCGTGGGACTACTCCATGTCCATCAGCTTGCACTTCCAGCAGACGATGTACGCCTGGATCGTGTTCATGGGCGCATGGCTGAACATGGTGATGACACTGTCGTTGCTCACCATGTGGTGGCGCAAGCACCTGCAGATGACCGATGTCGCGACCATGGACCAGCTGTGGGATCTGGGCAAGCTGGGTTTCGCATTCACCGCTTTCTTCGGCTACATCAGCTTCAGCCAGTACTTGGTGATCTGGTACGGCAACATGCCGGAAGAGACGCACTTCTACCGCCTGCGTCTGATGGGCGTCTGGAAGCAGGTCACGCAGCTGATTCCGATCTTCATCTTCGTCCTGCCATTCTTCGGACTCATTTCGAAGGCCGCCAAGATGTACCTGCCGACGTTCGTGTTGTTTGCCGTCTGCAGCATCATCGGTCTCTACCTGCATCGCTACATCGAGATCTACCCCTCCATCTACGGTGAGACGCTGACGTCGCTTCCGTTTGGTATCTGGGAGATCGGCATCACGCTCGGCTTCCTCGGGCTCTGGGGCTTCTGCTACACCTCGTTCATGGATGCCTTCCCCGTCATGCGCGTCTTCATGATGACGACGCCGAACCGGGACGAAGTACAGGTGCCGGTGGATCCGCGCACGATGGAGCCGCTGCCTGCGCACGAGTAGCACTCGCGTTCATCGGAACTGATGAAGTGAGACAGCGGGCGATCATCTCCGGATGGTCGCCCGCTCGCATCTCCTTCTTGTGCGCTTCTTCGTCTCGCACCGCGAAGACCGGTGAGTGCAGGGGAATCGACGGGTGGAATCGCGCTCCGATCGTGATTACATTGCCGGTGCAGCAGAATTCGGGGCGTTAGCTCAGCTGGGAGAGCACCGCCTTTGCAAGGCGGGGGTCGTCGGTTCGATCCCGACACGCTCCATGCATCAGACAACGAAACGGCCGGTCCTTCATCGCGAAGGCCGGCCGTTTCTGTTGCGTCATCTCCGCGGCGTGCCTCGCGCTGCGCGTATCGCACCTCGCAGTCACGAATCGCGCGCGGTCATCCCGCGGCCTGGACCGCCCGCGGCCGCAGCACACGCGGTTCGAGTTCGCGCGATGCTTCCTGCGCGAACATGCGATCCATGTCCGCTTGCGAGATGGCATCACTGAAGAAGCACCCTTGCTGGGCGGCGCACTGCATGCGCGTGAGTCGCTGTGACTGTTCCGCCGTCTCCACGCCCTCGGCGATGACATCGAGGCCGAGTCCTCGAGCGAGGCGCACCAGCGACGATACAATCGCCAAGTCACGCTGGTCCACCAGCATCTGTGCAATGAAGCGGCGGTCGATCTTGATGCCGTCTACTGGCGCCTCGCGCAGGAACGTCAGCGATGCGTGCCCCACGCCGAAATCGTCCACGAGCAGTCGCAGTCCGAGTTCCTTGAGCGCGCGCAACGTTTCGATCGCGACTTCGCCGTCCACCATGGTGCTGTTCTCGCTCAGCTCGAGCACCACCGCATCCGGCGGGCATCCGGTATCCGACAGAATGGCCGCCACTCGGCATTCGAACCCGTGATCGCGCAACTGCACGGCCGACAGATTGACGGCGATCCGGACGTCCGTGGTCTGTCCCTGGGCGCGCCACCGGACGACCGTCTCACACGCGCGTCGAAGCACCGCCTCGCCGATCGGCACGATCAGACCGGTGTCTTCCGCCAACGGCAGAAAACTCGCCGGCAACAGCAGTCCTCGTTCCGGGTCGCGCCATCGCAGCAACGCTTCTGCCGAGATGATGCGACCGGTCACCGCATCGAGAATCGGCTGATAGTGCACCTCGAATTCCTGGCGTTCGAAGGCGGCGCGTAGCCGAGCTTCTCCACGATGCGATACAGACTCGACGCCGCGCGTCATGGCGGCATGCGCGTGGGCGGCGCCGACAATCGCGGGCACGGCCCCTACCGTCGGCGTCAGCACCCGACCGCGACGCCGCTCGTACTTTTCGCGATACATGTCCGCGTCCGCTGCGTGCATCAGTTCCTGCGCAGACTCGCCATCGAGGGGACTCATCGCGCCACCGACACTGGCATCAATCCGCACCATCTGAC
>CAYWCJ010000396.1:4060-4331 GCA_964456595.1 uncultured Gemmatimonas sp.
ACGCACCGACTCCAGCAGGCGGCGTGAGACTGCCTGCAGCAGCACATCGCCACGCGCGTGCCCCAGCGTGTCGTTGATTTCCTTGAAGCCATCGAGATCAACAAACAGGATGCCCGTCTTGCGATTGTAGCGGGAACCGAACGCCAGGGCGCGATCGAGTTGATCGACGAACAGGTCGCGGTTCGCGAGCCCGGTCAGCGGATCATGGGTGGCGCGGTGCGCGGCGCCGCAGCTGCCGTGCCGGTGGTGGTGTATACGCGGGCGCTGGATG
>CAYWCJ010000397.1:0-4328 GCA_964456595.1 uncultured Gemmatimonas sp.
CTTCCGTCATCGGCAATGGCGCGACTGATCGCCTCTTCCTGCGCGCGCAGATCCACCAGCGCGAGCGCATACGACACGAGAAAAGCGACGATCACAGCGGGTCGGCGCGGATCGCGCAGCGCGTCGCGCGTCCGTCGTGACGAGCGCAGGAGCACGGTCGCGTGCAGCAATTCTTCGGCGGTCCAGGTGAGTCCGCTGATGCGCAGACGCTTCAGTGGCTCGGCGAGATCAGGAATGGACTCACTGATCCAGCCGGCGTCGGAGGTCACGAGCGCGCGCATCGCCCCAATGCGCGCGTGCTCCGCCTCGATCCACTGCCGATTCGTACGCGGTTCGAGCGCGCGTACCGCAGCGGCGCCGGGGGCCGAGTTGGCGCGTCCGGCGACGTAGGCCAGCAGTCGCGGAAATTCGAGGATACCGAGGGCGTGCGCGTTCATGCGACAAGAAACGCTGCATGAAGAAACCGGGACTCAGCCGCGGGACAACTCTTCTCGCGCGATCGTGTTGATCGTACCACCATCCGCCCGCCCCTTGAACTGCGGCATCACTTTGGCCATGACGGCCCCCACATTCGCGGCACCACCGGCAATTGCTTCCCGCACGGCAACCCGCAGCGCCTCGCCGTCGACCTGCGCGGGGAGATACACCTCCAGCGCGCCAGCTTCCGCCTGCTCACGGTCAGCGAGGTCCGTACGGCCCGCCTTGGCGTACAGCGTCACCGACTCTTTGCGCTTCTTGATCGCCTTGCGGAGGACGTCAACCACGTCGTCGTCCGTTGCGTCGCGCTTGACCTCGATCTCCCGATTCTTGATTTCCGAGATGACCATGCCGAGCATGAGCACGCGATCCTTCTCCTGCGCCCGACGGGCCGCAGCCTGCTCGCGCTGCAGCCGCACGAGCAGCGAAGCGCCGCCGGCGGCCACGGGCGAACTCAACCCTGGCGCGTCCGACGATTCTTGCGAACCGCGGCGTTCATCTTGCGCTTGCGACGCTCCGATGGCTTCTCGTAATGGCGATGCTTGCGCAGATCGGACAGGATGCCAGCCTTCTCGCACTTCTTCTTGAAGCGCTTGAGGGCCCGCTCAAAGTTCTCGTCCTCGTGGATGATGACTTCCGACAAACTCGATTTCTCCCTGGGGTCCCGGTCTCAGCGAGTGCACGCACGGCGCACAGGTCAAAGGCGGGAAACGCGGCGCGCGCGATCGCACATGGCAAGAGGTGCCGAGTGCATCGCGCGACCTAAGTGAAGGCACGACAGCCTAGTATCCTAACCCAGCGCGGTCCAGTGGGTCAAGGACTTCGACGCGGCTCGATTACCCTGGCGGCCAAGTCATGCGGCGACCGGCCAAGAGGTGGAGGTGCAGATGGGACACCGTCTGACCGCCATCTGCACCGGTGTTCATCACGACCCGATAGCCCGTCTCCGCCACCCCTTCCTGCCTCGCCACCTCGGCGGCGAGCAGGCACAGCGCACCCACCTCGACGGCGTCCGTCGCCTCCGCCAGCGATGCCACGTGTCGGCGCGGGATGACCAGCAGGTGCACCGGCGCCTGCGGGTGAATGTCCCGAAAGGCCACCGCATGCTCGTTCTGGCCCACCAGTGTAGCGGGAATCTCGCCCGAGGCGATACGGCAAAAGAGGCAGGAATCAGTCACGAAGCTCACCCGAATGTGAGTCAGGCACATCACGGCCCAGAGCGGACAGCGCGGTCCGTGCGATCGCCAACGCCGCCAGTCCCGCCGTTTCGAACCGAAGGATAGTTGGCCCCAGACTGACCCGACGGAAGCCCGCTGCGTCGAGTGCCTGCAACTCGTCCGCCTCCAGTCCACCCTCGGGGCCCAGCGCGATCACGATGGGCGGGCGCAGCGGCGCAGGCTGCGCGGCGCCCACGAAGGGTGTCGCCGAGGGATCGAGCGTGACGCGGTCACCCGGCGGTGCCGCCAGCAATGCACGATCGAGTGTGGCGTCAGGAAAGAGCTGTGGCAGCCACGCCCCCTCCGACTGCGCCAAGGCGCCCTCCATTCGCGCCCGCACCTTCGCCTGAAAGCCGACACCTTCGCCGCGGGGAGATACGCTCCGCGACCGCCGCCACATCACCGGCCGCCAACTCGTGCACGCCAGCTCGCAGCATTTCTCCGCCAGCCAAAGCATCCGCTCGCGATCGGCGACCGGTACGAGCAGATGCACTTCCGGTGGTGGCTCCACAATGACGGCGTGCGTGACTTCGACTGTCGCCTGCGACTTCGTCAGACGAACGATGGCGCCTTCGCCGATCGCACCCTGCCCGTCGCGCAGCCCCACCACCGCTCCGGCATCGAGCCGCAGAACGCGCATGTGACGTGCGGCATGTTCGTCGAGCACACATGTCGAGCCTGCACTGAAGACGTCAGCGCTGACAAAGGTCGGACGACCGGCCGCTACCCCCGTGCGATTGACGCCGACCACCAGATGTCCTCCGCGTCTTCCGCCAGCAGCGTCCAGCCGGTGGCCGCGAGTACGTCGAGCATCTGTGTGCGCTCCTCGCGCAGGATGCCGGAGATGATCACGCCGCCGTCACTCGTGATCGACGTGGCGATGACAGGCAACAGCTCCACCAGTACCGACGAGATGATATTGGCGAGCACCACACGCAGCGGCGCAAGCACGGGGAGAAACGCTGCCGCATCGCCCTCAAAGACGTGCACGCGATCGGCGACGCCGTTGCGCTGCACGTTCTGCTCCGCATCGGCAATCGCTTCGCCGTCCAGCTCGATGGCGTACACCCGCGACGCCCCGAGTTTTGCCGCGGCAATCGCGAGCACCGCGCTACCGGCACCAAGATCGGCGACAATGTCACCCGCGCGAAGCACCGACGGCAGCAAACGGATAACACCACGCGTCGTCGCGTGATCGCCGGTGCCAAATGCCATCCCTGGATCGATGATGATCGTGCGCGCGGGATCCATGTCCGCGCTCAGCCACGGTGGCGTGACGGTGAGCGCGCCAAGCTCATGCGCGACAAGGCGCGCCTTCCAGGCTTCGCTCCAATCGATGTCGGGTACCGGCGACGTTTCGATCACCGCCAGTTCGTCAGCTTCCGTAATGGCCGCATGCACACGCACGAGATCCGTGTCGGGCGCGAAATGCGTGACCAGCGAGCCGGTGTCCTCGTGCACGCCCTGTGCGCCCACGCTGAACAGCGCCGCAAGACAGGCCTGCCGCGCCGATTCGTCGTTGTGTGCCGGCCGTACACGCACACTGGTCCAGCTGGACGACGACTGCGGCGAGGACTCAGGCACCGAGTGCTTCCTTCATCTTCGACCAGATGCTCTTCTCACGCTGCGGCGGTGCCTGCCCTTGCAGCGTCGCGAGATGCTTGATGGCCTGCTCTTCGTCGCCATGCACGGACTGTGGCGTCCAGAGTTGCACCTTGATGTGCAGATCGCCGACACCGCTGGCATTCACGCGCGGGAGTCCGCGGCCACGCAGATGAAACATCGCACCGCTCTGCGTCCCGGCGGGCACGCGCAGCGACAGCTCGCCAAGGATGCCTGGCACGCGAATGTCCGCGCCAAAGACGAGCTGCGGATAGGTGACCAGGGCCTCGCAGAACAGATCTTCGCCATCGCGATCGAAACGCTCATCGTCTTCCACCTCGAACACGACCAGCACATCGCCGCGCGTGCCGCTACGCGGACCGATATTGCCCGAGCCGCGGAGCGTCATGTATTGACCGGTCGCCACACCGGCGGGTACCGAGATTTTGAGTGTACGTTCGGCGCGCGCGCGTCCCTCGCCACGACACTTCTTGCATGGCGAGCCGACGACCTGCCCTTCGCCAGCGCACGTCGGGCACGGCGCCACGGAGACGAACTGACCGAAGAACGAACGCTGCGCTCTTCGCACTTCGCCGGCACCACCACACGTCGCGCACGTTTGCGGCCTGGTGCCGGGCTCCGAGCCCGAGCCTTCACACTTGTCGCACGCTTCGAGCACCTTCATGACCACCGTCTTTTCGACGCCGGTGGCGACTTCGGCCAGCGTCAGGGATAACGGAAGCTTGATGTCCGCACCGGCGCGTGGTCCCGACTGACGACGGCCACCAGCGCCGCCAAACAGGTCGCCGAAGCCACCGAAGTCGCGCATGAAGATGTTGAGCGCGTCGGACAGATCCACGTGCTCGTACGCGGACTGCGAGCTGCCGCGCAGGCCCGCTTCGCCGTACCGATCATACGCCGCGCGCTTCTGCGGATCGCGCAGCGCATCGTACGCCTCGGTGATCGTCTTGAACTTCTCTTCGGCGTCCTTGGATCCGTTGTTGCGGTCCGGGTGCCACTGCATTGCGAGCC
>CAYWCJ010000398.1:0-4327 GCA_964456595.1 uncultured Gemmatimonas sp.
CGTCCATTCTGCTGGCTGACGAACCGACGGGTAACCTCGATTCGCAGACCTCAGAGGAAATCATGCGCGTCTTCGAAGAGTTGGCGCGCGCGGGGCAGACGGTTGTCATGGTCACGCACGAGCCCGATATCGCGGCACACGCGCGTCGCGTCATCGTGCTGCGTGACGGTGTCATCTCGAGCGACGAACGTCGTGAGCAGTTTGCCGAGAATGTTGGATTGGAGATTCCGAAGCTCTGATTGTTTGCGGCGTCTGACGACGTAAGGACGACTTGCCACGAGGCGCTCGCACACCGAGCGCCTCGTTCGCATTTCGCGAAGCGATGCTTGATTGCGTTTTCGTAGTCGCGTCTCTCCGTGCGACAGCGGGCGCTGTCGCACCAGGTTTGTATTTTCGCCGGGGAGTTTTTCCGGCCTCTGCGCCGGCTCACTCCCGTATCGGAGTTGGGACACTGGGCTTCCGTGGTGTGTGAGCTTGTGACTGTCGCACTGTTTCGCACGCGACGGGACGCGGGGTGATGGCTTGTCCGCTCGGCAGGGTTGAGAACACTGCCCGGCACAGCGTCGCGTTGGCTGCGGCCCTGGCAGTCGACCTCGCTCCGAACAACCACCATACGAAAAGACGTTGACACTCAAGAAGCCGTCCCGTTCGGCCGAGCAATGTCGTGCTCAAAGCACTTCCCAGCACAATTCAAGAAGCATTCATCATGCCACCATACCGGAATCAGAGGCTCAACGTAGCGATGGAAAGTGAGTCAAAGATCTTCTCGAGGACGACGTTCGCGACGCTGAGTCCATCGCGCGCGAACTTGTGAGCCTACGCAAGGGCAAGCTGTATTCGGACGTTGCGCAGCCTGAATGGATTCTGGGGCGAGCTTCGGCGACACGGTACAGCTCAATCCAAATGGGAATTTGGATCGAATTGATCAGCGCATGCTGCCGCTGAACCAAATCTACGAGTTCTCCACCGAGGGTCAGGCGTGCACATTTGGATCGTCGACGTCGGCGTCGACGGAAATGCGGTCGAGCTTGCAGGTCGAGTCAGCGCGACAATGTCGTACTCAATCGCGCCGCTGAATCCCCTCACCTCGTGCTCTAGCTACAATCACGGAACAGAAATGGCGGTGATTGCGGCCCGTTCCATCTCGGGTGTCGCGCGAAAGGCTTTCATACATTCTGCGCGAATCGATACGAAGGGAAACTGTAGTGCCAGTACCGGTGCGGGCACCGCATCCATCGAGTTCATTGCCGACAACAGCCCGCGACCCGCCGTTATCAACATTTCGAACTCGCAGGACTGCCGGGGGATCTCGGGGTGCGGCGACACGATGGACGACGCCACCGAGTACGCGCATGGAAGGGGCGTGGCAGTGGTCGTATCCGCTGGGAATGGCAACGCGAGTCACGTTGCACAACAGGCGTGCGGTTTTTCACCCGCGCGCGTAGAAAGATTGATAACGGTCGGTGCGTCCGACCTCTCCGACGCGCGTGTGGACGACAGTGACTATGGGTCGTGCGTGGATCTGTTTGCGCCCGTGGAATCCGGCGGTGGCACTTCATCTGCGACCGCCGCGACCACAGGCGTGGCAGCGCTCTTTCTCCAACTCTACCCCGACGCTCCGCCAAACGCCGTTCTCAACGAGTTAGTGAACAAATTGTGAGTCTCAGAGCAAGCTTCTCGAGCCGCACAAAGATGTCACCGGCGCCCCGTCGAGAGCTTCGAGTGGTCTTGGAGGAGAACTCTCGGACAGTCTTCCTCGCTTGCGAGCCATGGACCATCCCGATCGGATCAAGGGTCGTTACATCGTGCGCTTCCGCGACGACGTTCGGGACGCCGACCCTATCGCTCGCGAGCTTGCAGGTCAGCATAGGGGCAAGCTCTATGGGACCCTGCGTAGCCTCAATGGATTCTGGGGCGAGCTTCCGGATTCTGCGCTTGCGCTGCTCCTTCTCGATCCAAGGGTGCGATACATCGAAGCGGATGTTGCATTACGTTCGAACGCCATCGGTGACACCGCGCAATTAAACCCAACTGGGCATCTCGATCGAATGGACCAGCGGGCTCTGCCCTTGAATCAAACCTACGAATACTCCGCCGATGGCACGGGCGTACATATCTGGATCGTCGACGTCGGCGTGGATGGGAATACGTCTGAACTCGCAGGTCGAATCAGTTCCACAATGTCGTATGCAACAGCTCCGTTAAGTCCCTTTACCTCTTGCTACGGCCAAGACGACGGGAAAGAGATGGCGATAATTGCAGCCGGTTCCGTCTCCGGCGCTGCTCGCAAGGCGATCATCCATTCTGCGAGAATTGATACGCCAGGAAATTGCAATGCCAGCACCGGCGCGGGGTCCGCTGCGATCGAGTTCATTGCCGACAATAGCCCGAGACCTGCAGTCATTAGCATGTCTCTGAACAAGGACTGCAGGGGAATTCTGGGTTGTGGCGACACCGTCGATGATGCCGTGGAGTACGCGCATGGCGAGTGTCCTACCGCAACTACGGTTCCTGCGTTGACTTGTTCGCGGGAGTCGAATCGGGTAACGGAACGTCAGGTGCTGCTGCCGCTACGGCCAGGGTCGCTGCACTCTTTCTTCAGCTTTATCCCGGCGCTTCGCCGATTGCCGTTCTTAACGAACTCGTTGACAAGGCGACAGTCGGCGCTGTCACTGATCCAGGTGGTGGGTCCCCGAATTGACTGCTCTACAGCCGTCCGCCGGCGTTCACGCTCGGCATTCTGGGCCCGTCATCCATTGGTCCCAACAGCCCCTGCACCTGGAATTCGCTTCGGCTTGGTGGCCAACCACCCTACACGACCGAATGGCGAAGGAACGGCACCGTAGTATCTACGGGCGATTCATACAGCGTACTTGGTGAGCCTTCCAGTTTCAGTTTCGACTTGTATGTCTGGGATGGAGTCGGTCGCTCAGCGTTCGCCACTCGAAGCATCATCGTTGATCCGTTCGACACCACCTTTCTCTGCGGCTGCTAGCGTGGCTGCGTGCACCTGCGCGAGTCGCGCGCGCTCGCTGCATCGCGCATCGTCTGCGCGTGCAGCCGTCGGTTTTCTCTTCGCTGAGTACACACATGAAGAACGAAAGACTTCGCCTTCCGTCCACGCGCTTAGCGTGCAGTGCTCGCTTTGTCGCGGTGCTCCTTCTCGCGTCGGTGACGTCATGCGGACTATTGCCGCCGGAAGAAGCTGTGGTGTCAGTCGACGAGATTGTCGTGGACTCAGCAGGACCACAGGCGGACTCCGTCACTGTTCGATTCGTCGGTTTCGTGGGCAATACAGGTTGCCACTCGTAGAAACGCGTGGAGCGGTCGCTTGTGCGCGATACGCTGCGATTGAGATTCGTCAAGAAGATCGACGGAGAGTTTTGCACGCAGAAACCCATCCCCTTGACCCACGTCGAGCAGATTTCTGCGCTTCCACCCCGTACAGTCACCATAGTGGTCCTGTAACCAAACGGCGGAACGCCCGCAAGGGTTCTCAGCGTCCCATTGCCATAGGGTAAAGGGGCTAGTCCGATGTGCGAACGAGGCGCTCACATTCTGGGCGCCTCGTTCGCATTCGTCCCCGTATCTCCGGCGTTTCCATTCGACACACGCCCACGCTCGAACAGCGCTGATCGAAACTCCCCGCCCCGCACACCGTATCTCCTCGCAGACCCTCCACATTGCGCGAGGCCGTTCCGTGCCCCTGTTCGACGCCATCCGCCTTGCCCTGCGGACCATCCAGACCCAAAAACTGAAAAGCGCCTTCACACTCCTCGGGGTGTGCATCGGCGTGATGTTTCTGATCTCCGTCGTGTCGATCGTCGAAGGGATGGGTCGCTACATGGAAGACGACCTGGTCGGCAAGCTGATCGGCGTCAACACGTTCGAGCTGCGCAGCCGCCCCAACATCAACATCGGCGATATCGATGAAGCGATGTGGGAAGCGTATCGCCGTCGCCCGCGCCTCGAGATCACCGACGTCGATCCCGTCACCTCTGCACTGCCGGCCGATGTGAAATGGTACATGACCAGCGAAGATCAGGTACCGGTTTCTTCGGCGATGAGCGGCAAGCCACGCCGTGTGCAAGTCTACGCGGTGGCTGGCGCCTACTTCGACGTGAAGAAGCTTGGCGTCTCGGCCGGTCGCGAACTTTCCGACCAGGAACTCACGCGCGGTGAGAAAGTCATCGTCATCGGGCAGGACGCTGCGGAGCGACTCTACCCCGGACTCGACCCACTGGGCCGCGAAGTGAAGATGGGTGGCGTGCCGTATCGCATCATCGGCGTCGCTGAAACGCCGGGCACGTCGTTCGGCATTTCGTTC
>CAYWCJ010000399.1:0-4323 GCA_964456595.1 uncultured Gemmatimonas sp.
ACTCCAACTCGAAGCCCGACACTTGGAGGTTAACAGCTTAGCGGCTCGCGCCACCGCCACCGCCACCGCCGCCGCCGCCGCCGCCGATCCCTGTCGTGTGTCCATCCGATTAGCTTTGTCGGATACCCATGACTGCATCCGCGAACGACACCGCGAACGAACCGGCCCTTGAGACACTGATCGGCGACGAAACCACCTTCGCCGACCTCGGGCTCGACCAGCCGCTGCTCGATGCCCTGCACGACGCAGGCTACGACCACCCGACGCCGATTCAGCGCGAAGCGATTCCGATCGCGTTGAAAGGACGAGACCTCATTGGCCTCGCGCAAACGGGCACCGGTAAAACCGCCAGTTTCACGCTTCCGATCGTCAATCGCCTGCTGGGCGGTCCGCGACGCACGCGTGTCCTGATTCTCACGCCAACGCGCGAACTCTGTCTTCAAGTGGAAGAGAGTTTCCGCAAGTACTCGAAGTACGCGCCGGTGGACGTCATTCCGGTGTTCGGCGGCGTGGGTTACGAACCGCAGGAGAAAGCGCTGCGAAGTGGCGTTGATGCCGTCGTGGCGACGCCCGGTCGACTGCTCGATCACCTCGAGAAGCGTAACGTCGACTTCACCTTCCTCGAGACGCTGGTACTCGATGAAGCGGATCGGATGCTCGACATGGGGTTCGCCCCGCAGTTGAATCGCATCGTCGAGCAGATCCCGAAATACCGGCAGACGCTGCTCTTCAGCGCGACCATGCCACCCGAAGTCGAAGCGCTGGCGCGGAAATACCTGCGCAAGCCGGTGGTGGTGCAGGTCGGCCGCCGTTCCTCGGCCGCGACCACCGTCACGCACGCCGTGTATCCCGTGCCGCGCCAGCGGAAGAACGAGCTGCTGGTTCACCTGCTCGCCGCCAAGGACCACGATTCGGTACTCGTGTTCACCCGCACCAAGTCCGGCGCGGATCGCGTGGTGCGCGACCTCGAGCAAGCCGGCATCGACGCCGGCGCCATGCACGCCGACAAGTCCCAGCAGCAGCGCATGCAGGCACTTGAAGACTTCAAGAGCGGCAAACTGCGCGTGCTCGTGGCGACAGACATCGCGCAGCGCGGACTCGATATCTCGGGCATCACGCACGTCATCAACTACGACGTGCCGCAGCAACCCGAAGACTACGTGCACCGCATCGGCCGCACCGGTCGCGCCGCAGCAACTGGCGATGCCTACACATTCATGTCCGCCGAAGAAATCGGCATGGTGCGCACGATCGAACGCACGATCGGACAGGAGATTCCGCGTGTGTCCGTACCGGGTTTCGACTTCGGAACGACCGCCGTCGCACCCTGACCGTACGCGCCGCCGCGCGAGGAGTGGTGGCGTCATCGTCGAACCCGACCGAGTCTCGATACCGTGACCGTGTCGGCGCTCGCACCGCGGGACACGACGACACGAAGGTTCGACGCCCCATAGCCAAGTCCCGACGGCGTGTAGGCCATCGAGTCGCGCGTGGACGAGAGCTGTACCGCGCGCAATTGCCGCAGGTCGAGTCGAGTCATGGTGTCGGCGTCGGCGTGAATGAGCACGCGACCGTTCGCGGCATCGAGACGCACGGCAGTTCGCGCGCCAGAGGCGATCGCCTGATCACGCGCCACCGCAAAGAGATCGGCCACGTCGTTCGCCGACGCGCGCACAACGGCCGCATCCAACAGTCGCGCGCCACCCGCGACGCCCAGCGCGAGCAAGGTGCCGCTGAGCAGCAGGATCCATAGTTGTTCGATCAGGGTGAAGCCCGCGCGGCGCACGCGCGAAGAGTCAAGGCGCGTGGTCGCAGGCGTCACGATGCGTGGGGAGCGAGGTGGCAAACGTTCCATCCGTTCGGGTCGCTGGCTATATCACACGTTGTCCTGCGGAGTGCGTCACCGTTGTGTTGCGTCCCGCATCGTTTCATTGCGAACACTCTCCACGTGCGTTCGCAGGCCTCCAGCGGCGGATTGCTCATGCATCAGATTTCGCGTGGCCGGACCCGCACCCTGCTGACCGTCGGCGCGATCGTCTCGACGGTGCTGATCGCGTCGTGCAACGGCATGGCGGCGCCGGGTGACATGACCACCAGCCAGGCGGTCATCGACATCGGCAACATGGTCATCCAGCTGCGCGAGGAGAACGCGGATCTGCAGGCACAGATCGATTCCCTGCGCGCCGCCGCCGCCTACCAGGACACGATCGTCCGCCAGCTGGCAGGCGCTGCGGGTCTGACCATGCGCCCTCCCGGCTCACTCGTGCCCTGAGCAGCAAGCCGTTCACGCGGTACATTCAGCGAAACTCACGCACAGGCCCTACGAAGCCCTTACCTGTCCCTCCATCAGACATGCGCATCGCACTTTCCACCGGTGGCGGTGATGCCCCCGGCCTCAACGCGGTCATCCGAGCGGCTGTCCTTTCCGCACGCACGCGCGGATGGGACGTACTGGGCATCAAGCGAGGGTATGCCGGACTGCTGGGCGAAGACGAGGTCATTCCGCTCACCGCGGCGAGTGTCAGCGGTATCGCGGGAACAGGCGGGACCATTCTGCGGACGACCAATCGTGGGAGCCCGTTCGCCTATCCCATTCAGCAGCCGGACGGCAGTTGGAAGGAGGTCGACCGGTCCGACGAGTTGGTGGAGAACGCGCGCAACCTCGGCATCGAGGCGATCATCTCCATCGGCGGCGACGGCTCACTCAAGATCGCGTCGCAGCTCGCCAAGAAGGGGATGCGCATCGTCAGCGTGCCGAAGACGATCGATAACGACGTCGCTGGCACGGTCACCACGTTCGGCTTCGATACCGCCGTCAACACCGCCCTCGAGGCGATCGACAAGCTGCACACCACCGCCGAGTCGCATGATCGTGTGATGGTGCTCGAGGTGATGGGGCGCGACGCGGGCTTCATCGCGCTGCACGCGGGCGTGGCGGGCACGGCGGACGTGATTCTCATCCCGGAAATCGAGTGGGATATCGAGAACGTCTGCGAGAAGATCCGGGCACGCGACGCCGCTGGTCGACGATTCAGCATCGTCGTGGTGGCCGAAGGTGCCAAACCGCGTGGCGGCGCCAATTCCATCATCGGTGCGTCTCTCCCGGGGCAGGATCGTCGACTCGGCGGTATTGCGGACCGTCTGGGCTATGACATCCAGCAACGCACCGGCAAGGAGACGCGCTCCATGGTGCTCGGCCATCTGCAGCGCGGTGGCGCGCCGACGGGCTACGATCGTCTGCTGGCGACCCGGTTCGGCGCGGCGGCCGTGCAGGCGATCGCCGACAAGCGCTGGGGTCACATGGTCGCGCTGCAGTCACCGCACCTGGTCACCATCCCGATCGAGGACGTGCTGAAAGAGGTGAAGAAGGTGGACCCGCAGCATGACGTGGTGCAGGCGGCGCGCATGATCGGTATCAGTTTCGGAGACTGAGTCGGCGCCAAAGAGTGTCGACTGTCGTGTCGCACGCGTCACCGGAGTGTGACGACGACTGTCTGTGCAGGGAGACGCTCGGCGCTCCATCGAGACAGCCGTGCTGGCGAGGAGGAGGGTCCCCCTGTCGGTAGGCTCATGTCCTGCCGATACTTACAGCCTGATTGCGATCCGTCGCTGGATGAGCGCCGAGGTGGCATGGTCTCTGCCCTATCCTCGGGCAGGAAAGTAGTCGTGCATCTCTCGCGATGCTCGATGTGCGTGTCCCGCAGGAGGAAGTGATGTCCCGACGATTTCTGTACGTGCTGACTGCGGTTGTGAGTTTGGGTTCCGTCTCGTCTACCACCGCGAGCGCGCAGTCGCGCTCGGGCAAGTCCGATACGATCCCCACGGCATACCGTCCACCGGTCGGCATGTGTCGCGTGTGGGTGGACGGCGTTCCCGCGACGCAGCAGCCCGCGTCGACTGACTGCGCCGCCGCCGTGCGCAACAAACCGGCGAACGCTCGCGTGATTTATGGCGAGGAGCCGAAAAAGAGCGGACGCTCGCTACAACAACCGATCATCAAGGGGTTCACCAGGCCGACCGACAGGAAGATGCCGCCCTTGATTCCACCCGAGGTCTCGCAGGTCGATCCACAGTACCAGCGCGACCAATGGGAAAGTAAGAAAGTCTCCGACGAGCAGTTGCACGGTGACCGGCCGGCGTTCGCGCCGGCTTCGTCGTATCCGGGAGTTGCACCGTCACAGGCCGGGCCCATGGGGTCATACAGCGGGTATGTCGGCCCGGATGGCAACAGCGTCGGTACCGGCGGCATCAACGATCCGCGCTACTTCAACAACAACCCAAACGTGCGGCCGCCGGGTTACGGTTCGTCGGTCTGTCTCGATC
>CAYWCJ010000400.1:0-1237 GCA_964456595.1 uncultured Gemmatimonas sp.
CCGTTGGCGGACAGCTGCAGCTTCGCGCCCCCACCGGGGAAAGGCGTGAGATAGACCTCGGTGCGGCCAGGTGCGTCGGATGTGTACGCGAGCCACCGGGCATCGGGCGAGACCGTCGGATTCGACTCGTCGGCGGTCGTCGCCACGACTGCGCGCGCCGTCGTGTCGCCGTGCCGCATCGCGTACAGGTCGCGATTGGTGGCGCCGTCGCTCCACCCCTCGCGAAAGGCCATCCATTCGCCGGCGGACGGCCAGCTGACTTCCTGCACCAGTCTCGCTCGCGAGACGACGAGTCGGGTGCTGTCACCACCATCGCGGGCGAGCGAGTAGATGCGTCGCAGTGACCCGCTGCCACGATCGCTGACGAACAGCACGCGCGACCCGTCAGGTGTCCATGAGGGGCGGAATGATCGCTCTCCGGACGGCGTCATGCGCGACAGCGTGCGCCGTGAGAGGTCGTACAGCCAGATCGCCTCGTCGTTGGAGGACACCGCGATCGACACCGCGATCTGGTCTCCGGTCGGTGCCAGCGCGAGCGCGCCGAATGCCCGCGTGAGGGTGGAATCCACCTGGGTCGCGACTCCCGACCGCGTCACCCAACTCAAACGCGACACCGCGCTCGTCGCTGCCTGGTAGACGAGCGAGCCGTCCCGGCCGATCGCAATGAACGGAAAGAAATCCGCCTGATAGATGCCGGAGAGCACGGGCACGGCGGGGCCGACCAGCGCGCGCTTCGCCATGTCCAGGCGTCGTGCCACCAGCGTGCCATCCACCAGCATGTAGAGCAGTGCCCCATCGCGCATACCGACGACGGCGACACCGCGGCCGATCACGTGAGACGCCTTCGTTGCGAGATCGATGAGCACGAGGGCGCCGTCGGTGAGGCCGGCACCACGCGTGGCACTCAACAGCGCCTTGCCATCATCGAGCACCACCAGTGACTGCAGCGCACCCTCGGCGGTGGCTTTCACGCTCGACTGCGGTGTTGCGAGGATCACCACCAGCGTACCACCGCTGGCCGGCACACGAACGATCCGTGTGAGCTCCACCAGGTACAGGTATCCGTCCTCACCCCATCGAAGGCCACGCGAGTCGACGACGCTGGCGACCCGCGCCCTGGTGCGGCCATCGAGGCTGATGGTATGCACCGCTGACGGCTTGTCCTAGGTGACGTAGGCCAGCGAGCGTACGTCGGGGGCGAACGTCACGTCCGCCGCCCCTTCGGTGCGCGGCAGGA
>CAYWCJ010000400.1:1247-4306 GCA_964456595.1 uncultured Gemmatimonas sp.
ATCCACCGCAGGCGTATGCCGGGGTTCGCATCAGCGCGATCGGCATACGCGATGATCCGGCCGTCGGGGGAAATCGCCGGCTGGGTGGTGCGGTTCACGTTGACCGTCGGCGCCGGCAGCGAGAAGCGCACGACGCCCGACGTCGATGTCGTATCGACCTTTGCACGGAAGGCAGTGAATGTCACTCCCGCCAGCGCGACCAGCGACAGGGCGGCGATCCCCTGCCACCATCGCACGGCGCGTCGATCCACGACTCTGGAGGCGACGAACGCTCCCGACGGCGCCGTGGACTCCGACAGCATCGTGATGAAGGCCGCAGCACTCGCGGGTCGATCCACGGGCAGCTTGGACAGCGCCGCGAGCACGGCGCGTTCCACGGACGCCGGTACGGTGTCGCGCGTCATGCGCATCGAGGCCGGTCGCTCGCTGAGCACTTTCGCCACGATCGCCTGCACACTCGGCCCCGTGAACGGCGCCTCGCCGGCGAGCATCTCGTATGTGACCGCACCCAATGCGTAGATGTCGCTGCGCGCATCGATCGCGCGCTCGTCCATCGCCTGCTCGGGGCTCATGTACTGCGGCGTGCCCAGCGACAATCCGGTTTGCGTCATGCGCGCACCGCCGGCGCTCTGCACCGCGAGCGCGATGCCAAAGTCGGCAACGAGCGCATGCCCGTCCTGCAACAAAATGTTCTCAGGCTTGATATCCCGGTGGATGATGCCCTGTCCATGCGCGTAATCGAGCGCGTCGGCCACTTCGCGGGCGATCCGCACGGCGTCTACGATGGGCAGCTGTCGTTCGCGTTCGAGGCGTGTGCGGAGTGTTTCACCACGCACGAGCGGCATCACGTAGTAGAGCAGCGTATCCGCCTCTCCGCTGTCGAGCAGGGGCAGGATGTGCGGATGCTGCAGGCGCGCCGTCGTGCGGATCTCGGCCAGGAAGCGCTCGCCGCCGAGCGCCGCGCCCAAGTCGGGGTGCAGCACCTTGATCGCGACATCACGACCGTGCTTGATATCATGCGCGAGGTACACCGTGGCCATACCGCCGGCGCCGAGCTCTCGCGTGACGGTGTAGCGGTCGGAGAGTGCGGTGGTGAGGCGAGCGATGGCGTCGCTCACGAAAGCGCCATCACTTGGCCACGCTCGCCGTAATCCGATCACGCAGCACTCGACGAAAATTGGAAACCACGATCAAATCACCATCCCGGTCCGACTTGAGAAATACAAAATGTCTTCCGTCGGGCATCACGTCATAGTTGGCGTGCGGATTGACGGCAAAAACAAATTCGTCATCCAACACCGTGTCGCGCTTGACCACAGTGAATGACGGAGTGGCGCTGACCGTGGCGGACATGAGTTTGCCGCTCCCTCGATAAAACAGTTGTCCGTTGTCGCGGGACCAGATCGGTTCGGAGCCACCCTGTGTGGACACCTGCGTCCGCGCGCCCGGGCCGGGAAACGGCTGTACCACCACTTGCCCCATGCCCGATTCGTCGGTGACGAACGCAATCCACTTACCGTCGGGAGAAATGCGCGCCATCGTTTCAAGAAACTTGCTGTTCGCGACCGGATGTGCCGTGGTATCGCCGCGAAGCGCACGATAGTACACATCGGCACCTGACGTATCGACCTGATACGCAATGAATTGTGCGTCCGGAGATAATACGGCTTCGAATACATCAAGCCGATCGCCGGACAAGAGCGGCGTCGCCGTCGCGCTCAGGTCCACCGGCCTCCACCAGACCTCCGAGCGCTTACCCGAATTGTCGGTGCGAAACAGCACACGCAATCCGTCGGGGCTCCACTCGGGCCGCTCATTGGTTGCCCCCTCATTCGTCAGTCGCGTTGGCGATTTGGAGGCCATGTCGTACAGCCAGATGTCGCGTCGTTCGGATGTGCCTTGCGTAACCGCCAATTGCTTGCCGTTCGGCGACACGCGCGGAAAGCCAAAATCTCCTGGTGCTTCAAGCAACAGCGATGCTGAGCCGTCAGCACCTTTGAGCACGACGGTCGTCAATTGGGTGCCATTTTGATAGAACAGCGTACCGCTCTCCGATAGTGCTGCCTGAGCCAACCCCGTGGTGTTGTTGACCCGTAAGCCAGCGACCACCTGCACTGGTGTGCCGGTAACCCGGCGCTTGCCGATATCCAACGGGACCGCCATGACCACACCAGCGGACGACACATATACGAGGTTGCCGTCAGTGACCCCGAGCGCATGGGTGCCACGCACGCCGAGCATTGTCTTTTCTCCGGTGGTCAATGACGACATCGCCAGCGTCGCATTGGCGATGTTGTTGTCGCCCCAGCTGGCATAGATCACGACATTGCCTTCGTCGAACACCAGCGGTGCGAGCTGGTATTGCTCATTCTTCGTTGGCTCGGACTTTGTCAGGCGCTGTGCCGTACCAGCCGCCTCGGGAATGAGGTACATCGCATTATTGGCCGACACCACGATCGAGCCCGTTGACGACCAGCTGGAACCAATGCTCGTGCCGGGGAGTGCCGCAAGCCGCTGCGGGGCGCCGCCGGCGAGCGCCAGGCGATACAACTGACTCGCTCTCGTAAAGGCGATCGATTTTCCGTCGGGCGAGAAAATCGGGCTGTCGCCATCTTCGCTACCCGCCAATGGACGGACGACGATGTCATCGATCGTCCTCACGAACAGCTGTGAACGACGGTTGGCTCCCTGACCGACATACACCAACGTGGTGCCGTCTCTCGATATGGCGAGCGCCGTGAGACCAAGCGCGACATCTCCGCCGCGTTGAGGGGCTGGCATCGCGAAGCGCACGACGGGCGCCTCGGCACGCTTCCCAGTGTTTCGATACGTCCACGCGGCGAACGCGGCACTTCCTACGGCCAACGCGCCGAGCATCAGCACAACTGGATCGCGCCAGCGGGTTCGTTGCGATATACGACGGGCAGTGTTGCCGTATCGTGATGCGACGGCGTTGCTGTCGGCACCAGACACCGCGCCGCCCTGCAACACGTCAGCAAATTCACGAGCCGTTGCCCAGCGGTCGGCCGGCAACTTCGCCAGCGCCGTGAACACCGCCT
>CAYWCJ010000401.1:0-4285 GCA_964456595.1 uncultured Gemmatimonas sp.
GGTGACGAACAGGTCGTTGTCGCGCACGTGCTCGAAATAGGCGGCAAGCGCCTTGGCCCTCGCGGGATCGGCGCGGGCAAAGACATCGAGCCCCATCATCATGCCGACGAGCGTCGTCGCCAGGTGATCGGGCGAGCGCCGAGTGCAACGGATGCTCCGGATGGATCACGTCCGCTGGCGGTCGCCTGCATCGACTGCGCGAGTTGTATCGTCGGATCGGTCAGCGCGATGGCCACCGAGGCGAGCGATCCTGGCGCGGCGGTGACGGTGATGTTCGCCGACCCTGAGACGCCACCGACCGTTGCCGTGATGGACGCCGTGCCGGCGGATACACCGGTCACCAGTCCGCTGCCACTCACCGTCGCGACCGTGGTCGCACTCGAACTCCAGGTCACACCGAAAGGAACGTTTGATGAGCCGTTGCTCAGGCGCGCCACGAACGAGAGTTGCACCGTCTGCGGCGCTACCACGCTCGCCGTGAGTGGCGTGACCTCGACTGACGTGACCGTGGGAATGACGGGAGGGGGACCGGTCACACCACCTTTGTCACCACCACCGCAGGCCGCGAGGAGCAGCGTCACAACGGCCGTGGCGATCGCTGTGCGGGTTCGAACATGGTGCAACGGCATGGGACAGCTCCGGCTAAGGACGGTCATCGCATTCTCCCGCAGAACGTCGCGTCTGACGATGCGGATACCCCGTGCTTCGACGACTGGATGACGCTCAGCGTCTCCCAGCGTTAACGCTGGACTCGCGGCGCAGGTGCCTCAGGACGCCCGCCCGGATGCCATTCGGGCTTCACTCCGTCGGCCAGCAGACGCAGTGCCTTGGCCGTCGCCGAGATGACTTGCGCCATGTGTTCGACGTTGACCGTCGCCGCTTCGTCCTTCGGGTGATGATACGGTGTGGCCAGATTGAACGACGAGATGGAGTGCGCGGGAATGCCGATGCGCGCGAACGCGACGTTATCGCTGCGTTCGAAGAAGCGCTGTCCGATGCGCATGTCCGGCGTGAGCGGAATGCCGTTGTCGGCCAGCAGATCGCCCATCGTGGAGCGCTCGTACCCGGTCAGCCATGCCTTGCCGAAACCGCCCGCAATCGAGTCGGGGTGCGCGATCATTTCGACGTTGAGATCGACCACCGTTTGCGCGAGTGGCAGCAACGGATGCGCGATGTACCAACGCGTGCCGAAGCCGCCCACTTCCTCACCGGTGATGGCCATGAAGAGAATCGTGCGCCTGGGGCGCGGTCCATGGCGCAACGCCTTCGCCATCTCGATCAGCGCGATGTTCCCCGACGCATCGTCGTCGGCACCGTTGTTGATCGAATCACCATCCATCGCGCGACCGATGCCGATGTGATCGTAGTGCGCCGTCACCAGTACGACTTCGTCACGCAGCGCGGGATCGCTGCCGCGAATCATGCCGGCGATGTTCGACGTGCGCTGGCGCTGCTCCGGCGGAATCGAATCCCACGCGGCCCACGAGGCGAGCATGCGTGGGCGCGCGCGTGCAGCGGGTGCACCGGGAATCGCCGCCGGCGCCTGCGACTGCAGCGGAACGTGCTGATAAAACGTCCCCGAATCGCCCGCCGGTGTCAGCCCCGCCGCCTTGTATTGCTCGGCAATCCACTTCGCAGCGCGCGCCTGCCCGACCGATCCGGTCATGCGTCCTTCCATCGAGTCGGCGGCGAGAATTTCGATCCCACGCTTCACAACGTTCGGATCGACGCGATCGACGAAGACCGACTTCGGTACCACGGCACCGCGCGGCTTCACATCACCGACGACGGCCAGCCACGTTCCGCTCGGACTTACCGCCAACCGCGTGATGCCCGCGATGTTCGCGTACGCAAAGTCAGCCACCTGCTTCCACTCCGTCTCGCCACGACGCCAGATGAACAGCTTCGAGCCCTGCCCCGCCACGAGTGTGTTACCGTCAATCCACGCCACGTCCTCGCTGCCCGACAGTGTCGTCACCAGTGTGTCGATCCGCTTCGTTGCAGGATCGAGCGACATGACGCGCCACGTCGTGCCGCCTTTTTGTACGAAGCTCACCTTCGCGGAACCGGGAATGCGATGCAGCGACCGCCCCACGTTCCGCGCCACGATCTCACCACCGACGCGACCCGTACGCGCGATCTGCAGCGTGGCGGGCGAGCCGAGGACGAAGAGCACCCAGGTCGAGTCATCGGCCTGCGCGAAGTAGCCGACCGGTTTGATCTCGGGAAACATCACCGAGGGCGCGGCGCTGCCGAACGGCATGCGCCACAGACGCTGCGCGGAATCGGCCTCGACACGAATGACCGTGATGGCCGAGCTGTCGCGCGTGGGCATCGCCGAGTACTCGCTTTCGGGCGCGGTCCTGGGCGACGGAAGCGACAGTCCAGTGCTCAGGTCGTAGCGATAGATGTCGCTCTGTCCGTCGCCGCGATTGGAGGTGTAGAAGAGCGATCGCGAATCGGAGGCGAACGCCGGCTGATTGTCGTAGCCATCGCGCCGCGTGAGGTTGGCCGGCGCGCCCACTTTCACCACGCCGTTTGTGGTGACGAGGGGCACGAGAAAGATCTCCGGGCCCGGTGACGGGGTATTGCCCTGTGCGGTCCCGCTTGGGACGCTGCGCTGCGCGGCGAGCAGCGAGAGCGGCAGGCAGAGCGCGACCGGCAACGGCAGCGATGCCGCGAGCGCAACGGCGAGGAACCGACGAGTGAACATGCGAGGTGGGAGCGACGGGGAGTTGGCACTGCGTGCGGAAAGCTACGACGGTGCGTCGCCCCTGCGCAGCGCCAGCGCTGCCCGTTGCGCCAAACGTCGGCGCTGGACTAGGCTGCACGCAATGCGCCCCTCCCGTCTGATCCTGACTGCGGCTTTCACGGCACTGTGCGCCGCGAATGTGTTGCTGCTCGGCGGCTGTGATCGCCGAGATCCCACCGAAGTCACGCCGCCGCTGCCGACGCCCAAGCCCATCGTGAATCTGGCTGCGGTGCCCGCATCGATCTTTCTGCAGGCCGGGCAGGATCGCGCCGTCCTTGTCGAAGCGCGCGACAGCGCCGGAACGCTCATCGCCGGTGTGCCGATCGCCTGGCGCAGCGACGCACCGACGATCGCCACCGTCGATGGGACCGGTCGTGTCCGCGGCATCTCACCAGGTTCGGCGCGCATCACGGCCAGCGCGACCGGCACGACGGGCCCGCTCAACGCGCTCGTGCAGGTGGGCGTCACGGCGATCGCGCCAGGCGTGCAGCAGTGGAGCGTGACGCGACCCGGTCTGACGGACGCGACGCTGCTGGGCATCTGGGACGACGGCCAGGGGACGACATACGGTGCGGCACAGAATGGGGTGCTGCTCCGCTCCAAGCCGGATGGCACGTGGGATCGCGTATCCCTGAACACGACCGAGACACTGGTGGGTGTCTGGGGATCCTCACCCACCGATATCTGGGTGGTTGGCACCAACGGACTCATTCTGCGTGGCGACGGCACCACGTTTCAGACCGTGGCCAGCGGCACGACCGCCGCGCTGCTCGAGGTGTGGGGGCTCTCCGCCAACGAGGCGTACATCGTTGGCGATCGCGGCACGATCCTGCGCTGGGATGGCACGCGATGGTCGCCGCAGTCATCGCCGGTCAGCGACGATCTGTGGGGCATCTGGGGGCCCAACGGCAGCAACCTGTTCGCCGTGGGCAACAATGGCGTCATCATGCGCTCCGATGGCGTGTCGTGGCGCTTGATGAGCGTGCCCACCGGCGCCCCGTTTTTCGATGTGTGGGGCACCAGCGTCGGCAACGTGTTCGCCATTGGTGCCGGTGGCGTGATCGTGCGTTTCGATGGCTTTGGGTGGACGCAGATGTCGGTGCCATCGCGGGCGAATCTCTTCGCACTCACGGGTCGCTCCTTCAACGACATTTACGCCGTGGGGAACACCGGCACGGTGTGGCATTTCAATGGCAGCGGGTGGAATGCGCTGTCCGTCGGCACTGGTCAGAACCTGCGCGCGATCGCCAAGCGGGCGGACGGGACGCTGCGCGTCGGGGGATGGTGGGGGACGGTGCTCACGTTGCGCGGCATCGGCGCCGTCGCGAGCGCCACGACCGAGATCTCCGATCCGGCGTTGCTGTCCTCATTTGGCGCGACCGGCGGCCCGATGTTCGCGGTCGGACTCGGTGGCGCGGTCTTCAAGCGCGACGCGAGCGGCTGGAGCCCCGCCACGGTGCCGGGCGTCCACGATCTGTACGGCATCAGCGGCAGCAGCGCCACCGAGATCGTCGCCGTCGGAGTTACGGGCTC
>CAYWCJ010000402.1:0-4283 GCA_964456595.1 uncultured Gemmatimonas sp.
GATCGGCGCAGTCGGCGGGCAGCGCGGGGGCCGGCGGCATGTGGATGGCGAGGGCGTCGTGGACCTGTTGCAGTGCGGGCCAGTCACGCCAGGCGGAGATCCAGCGCGCGGGATGGCCTGTGCGCGACGCTGGAGTGGCAGCCCAGTGCGTCAGGGCGTCCTGCGCAGCTACGGCGAAGGCGTGGCCAATGACACGTTCGGCGGTGCGCGCGTCTTCGGCGGCCATGCGGCGTTGCTGGAGCGGCAAGCCGGCGAGCGCGTGCGCGAGGCGGCGGCGGGCAACGAGCTGTGCGCGCGAGTCGGCGCTGGTGGGGTCACCGAAGGCGTGCGCGACGTCGATGTCGGCGAACCAGTCGGCGAGTTGCCGGCGGGCGCGGGCGACCGTGCGAGCGGTGACATCGGCCGACGACGATTCGTGTGATGTGGTGACGCGCATCGCCGACATGGCGCGCCAGATCGTCTGCAGATCGGAGCCGGTGGGGCGACTGCTGTGCGCGACGAGTCGAAGCGCGCCGTGATGCCTCACCAACGCGATCCAGCCTCGACGCGTTGCGGGTACCGCACTCACGCAGGTGGGAGTGCTGCGCGCAGGCGAAGGCATACATGCGCGATGTGCGCGTGCGTTGTCTGGACGGAGGTCGGCCCACTCCTGCAGAAGCGAACGCAGTTGTGATGCGAGATCGGCGGCGCTGGTGGACGCGCGCGCGTGCACCGAAGGACGCGTCGGCGACGTGGAGCGCCCGACGAATCGTCGCCCGAGTTGGGCTTTGTGGAGGAGCCGAGTGGAGAGTTGGAGCGCGCGATCGGCATCGGCGGGTGGTGAGAACCGGTAGATGTGCACGAGGGTGTGCGGCGATCCGATGCGTGCGATTCGTCCTTCGCGTTGTCGTCGGAGCGCGTCGGTCCAGGGGAGGTCGATATGCACCACGACGCCGGCGTCCTGGAGGTTGACGCCTTCGGCGAGGATGTCGGTGGTGAGGAGCAGGCGGATGCGTTGATGCGGTGGCGGAGGCGGTCGTTCCTGCGCGGTGGGTGCAAAGCGACTGAGGGTGTCGAGTCGGCCGATGCGTCCACTGGCGATGCGCCCGTGCATGCCGGTGAGTGCGCCAACGCCAGCGATGTCACTGAGCGCTCGATAGAGCGAGTCGACCGTGCGAGTGAACTGCGAAAACGCGAGGATGGGCGTGTCGGGGTGAGCCGCGACGATGCGGCGGAGGGCGAGTGCGCGCGTGGTGTCGTGCGCGGTGCGGAGTTGCTGCGATTGCAGCAGCGCCGACAGTGCGTCGAGGTGCGTGGTGAGGATGTCGAGCAGTGCGGCGTGGTCGGGCGTGTGCTGTGCGAGGAGCTCGGGGAAGGCGAGTTGGACTTCGTGGTCGCCGACGATCCACGTGCGCAGTTCCGCGTGGGTGGGATGCCGTCCGGCCAGAAGTGACTGCTGGAGTGCTTCACCGCGCAGGAGGCGTCGTCGGAGGACGTGGGCGAGCGCGGCGTTGCTGGAGCACCAGGCGCGGAGCAGCCCAATGCGAATGAGTGCACCAGCGACCGCGCCATCGCGCGCGGGAAGTGGGGCCGGGAGTGCAAGGATGGCGTCGAGGAGCGCACGGTCCGCTGGCAACTCGAGCGGAGGGTGCTCGTGTACGCGAGGGCTTGCGGCGACCGTGCGTTGCCGTGCATCGGCACCGGTGTCCGGTGCGGGGCGGTGATGCGGTGCTGCACGACCGTGGTTCGTATGGTGCGGCGGATGTTCTGCGGCGTGTCGGACGATGAGTCGCGCGAGCTGCTGGTGATCGAGCAGATCGGAGCGGCGTCCGGCGAAGAGGGCGAGGAGATGGCGCAGATCGGCGCTGGTGTTGTGCAGGGGCGTGGCGGAGAGGAGCAGGACGTCCTTGCCGGCGACGAGTTCAGCGATGGCCCGATAACGACGCGTGCGGTGTGTGCGGAGGTGATGTGCTTCGTCGATGATCACGAGGGCGCGCTGGTCTGTGCCCGGTACCGGCGCGCCTGCATTTGCTTGCACGGCTGACGTATGCTGCAGTGTTGCGGGCGTTCGGATGCGTGAGAAGGTGTGCAGCGATTGGAGTTCGAATTGTGTGCTGTTGGTGCGTGCGATGGCGTGTCGCCACATGGGCAGCAGCGTGGCGGGCGCGATGACGAGTGTGTGCTGGTAGTCGCGTGCGAGTGCGAGGGCGACGAAGGTCTTGCCGAGTCCGACTTCGTCGGCGAGGAGGGCGCCGTGGAATTCGCGAATGGCGGTTCGCACTCGTGCGAGGGCATCGCGCTGGTGTGGGAGCAGCGTGATGTCGCCGAGTGTAATGTGGGATTGCGAGCCGAGCAGTTGGTACGCGATGTGTGCGCGCAGGGCGGTGTTGTCGACGAACTGCCAGTCGGTGTGCCTGTGTGCGGCGGTGCCTTGGCGGCTGCGGTTCATGGTGCGTTCCAGTCGAGCAGAGGTTGTAGGGAGGCGACGGGGATGCCGTAGGCATCGGCGACGATATCGATCTGTTCCTCAGGGGTGACCGTGCTGGAGGACGCGAGTCGAACGCCGAGTTCAGCGAGGGTGATGCGTGCGGTGAGCCAGTTGGCCGGCATCGGGAGGGAGGCGACGGTCCAGCCCAGATATCGCTTGAAGCCGCCGCGCGCTGGTTCGGCGAGGCAGTCGAGCCATGCGGTGCAGATCGGGGACGCGAGGAGCGCGCTGACGGCCCACGCGTCGTTGTCGGAGGGGGTGCGAAGGACGTAGCAGGAGTTGAGTGGCACGGTCGGATCGCCGGCAGTGAGGACGCGTGTGCGCAGTCGTTTGCCGATATCGGCCCAGACGAGTCGCGTCGCGTCGTGTCGTGCGCTGTCGGTGCGGAAGAGGGTCCACCAGGCGGCGCGATGTCGTGCGTCTCGTCGGGCATCGAGTTGGCGGCGCCAATGTCCGAGCCAGCGTGACGCTCTGGGTGGCAGGGTGGGCAGCGGCTTGCCGTCCATGCCGTGCGTCCAGAGGATGTGAAGCTCTCCGGTGACGGTGCGTGGTCGCGCGATCGTTCGACGTGGGTGCGCGGCATCGTGGATGCTGTCACCGCGCAGGGCGGGTCGCAGCATGTGTCGTTCGATGCTTCCGACTCGATCATCGGCGATGATGTTGGCGAGATCGTCATCTCCCTCGGTGGCGTGGACGAGGAATGCCGCGTTGCATCCGCATTTGACGCCGAGTGTCGGGCGGCCGAGTGCAGATTCACCCAGCGCTGGCCCGGCGCGCCGGAGTCGTTCGAAGGCGTCGTGTGCGTGGGGTGGCAACAGGATCCAGGGCGCGGCCGGATCACCGGCGAGTGCGAGGTGGAGTGCCGGTGTGGAGAAGCGGTGTGTGCGGGTACGGCGAGTGACTGCGATGTGAACCGTGTTTGAGCGCATCGGGTCGTCGGTGGGGAGTCGCTGTGCGACGACCAGTGAGGGGTAGGTCGCGGCGTCGAAGAGGGCTGGTGCTTCGCTCCAGTCGCGCACGGTGTGCAGCCGTGTGTGTTCGGCGAGGAAGCGTCGGGTGCCGCCACCGGCGAGTGCGCGCCAGAGTTTGGCGGGCACGAGCATCGCGATCGTGCCGCCGGGCGCGAGCAGCTGGGTACCGCGTTCGATGAAGGCGGCGGCGAGGTCTGCCTGCGCCGCGAAGCCTGTGGATGCGCCGGCGCGTTTGGCACCGGCGATCCATGCAGCGTCGCGCATGGTGTGAAATTCTTTGCGCAGGCGTTGACGTTCGGCGAGTGGTATGGCGTGTGGGCGAACCCAGGGCGGGTTACCGACCACGATTCGGAAGCCGCCGATCGCGGCGACGTCGGCGAAGTGGGCGGCGAATCGAAATGGGAGTGCGGCGCCCAGTTGCAGGGCGGTCCGTTGGCGGGCGATGTCGCGAGCGCGGGCGCGCAGATCGGTCAGTCGAGCGGCATCGAGTCTGGTGCGCGTGCGTCGATGTCCGAAGAGGTCACGCGTGCGGAGTGATTCGAGCAGCGCGCAGCGGTCGTGGGTGACGGCCGTGAGTCGCCGATTGGTGTCAGCGATGGCGCGGAGTCGTTCTTCGCGATCGAGTGCCGTGGCCAGCGTATGTTTTCGCCGTCCGGAGGCGCGCGTGTAGCGGTCGCGCAGGGCGGTGAGTTTCCGTGCGGAGGCTGCCGCACGTTCGCGTGTGACCCGTGCCGAGTTGACATTGGAGGCCAGCGCCCCAAAACAAGTGATGATCGGCCAGGACGTGGTCATCAAAATCAAGATCGCCAACCTCAGCGAATCCGACGCGACATACTCCTTCCGCT
>CAYWCJ010000403.1:0-244 GCA_964456595.1 uncultured Gemmatimonas sp.
CGCCGCGCTCTGGGGACCGGGACTCGGCGTCGTGGTTGGCGTGCTCGCACTCACCGGATGGATGTCGATCATGCGACTCGTGCGCAGTGACGTGCTTGGGGTGCGGGTACAGCCCTTCGTGGAGGGGGCAGTTGCACTCGGCGTGCCTTCGCGGCGCGTGCTGTGGCGACATGTGCTTCCCAACGCGCTCGGCAGCGCGACCGTCGCGATTTCGCTTGGCCTCGGGAACGCGATCGTGCTCGAG
>CAYWCJ010000403.1:254-4273 GCA_964456595.1 uncultured Gemmatimonas sp.
GGGGGAACATGATTGCCGGCGGACGGGAGTGGTTGCTCATCGCCCCATGGATCGCGCTCGCGCCCGGTGTGCTGCTGATACTGACGGTAGTCGCGTGCACGTTTGTCGGAGACGCGCTCTCTACACCCGACGCACAAGCAAGGTCACGATCGCGCGCGGCGACGCGCTGAACGTGAGCGACGCCGAGGCGAGCGTCCGCGCTGGTTCGAGCGCCGTTTCGTCAAGTCGAGTGCGCGTCACGTGCCATGGTCCATCGTGGGGCAATCGCCATTCGCCATGAAGCGGTCGCTCTGTAAGGTTGACGGCCCGCAGCAGCAACGCCTGACCATCTGCTGACAGTGAGACGGCAGACGCGCGAAGTCCGCGCCCAATGAGTTCGGGTCCAGCGAGCGATCGTGCGTACCCGCCGTCACCGGCGCGATAATCGCGCCACGTTTCGCCGCGCAGTGGAAGCAGGAACGCATCCGCTGCCTCCTCGAGCTGTTCGAGGGTGGTGTCGCTCCACGCCTCATGCACCAACAGCGCTGCTCGCGCACGAAACGCGCCGAGTGATTGCGAACGCGGCGTCGCGCATGGCCAGCCCGCGTGACCGGGGCGCTCCGGGAGATCTCCGCGCGAGAGCTCGCCGATGGCTCGCACCAGCGTCAGCGAAAGCGTTCCATCGGAGGGCTCGACTTCCGCCAAACCGTCCGAGAGGAGCGTCGCACCGCGCATGGGATTCGCGCAGGTGATCCACCGATGCATCGGCATCGTGCGCGGTATCGATTCGATACCTTCTGCCTTGGCGGTCGCGATGATCGGCGCGCGTTGCACCGGTCCAAACGCCGCGTCGGCAACGATCTGACCCGGCACACTCGCGTCATTCACGACGTCCGTGTGCCAGCACAAGCGCAATCGATGATCGCGTCGCCGGTTCACGCCACGCACATCACATCGGAGCAGACGCGATTCCGCGTCGAGTATCAGCTCCGTGTCCACCCGAACGCCGCCGTTACGCCGCGTGCGAGGCGTACCACCTTCCGTCATGCTTCCAATATCGCTCGGCACGCGCATGGATTTCGCGTCGAGTGACGCGGGCGCATCGCTGTCGAGGATCCATCGCAGCACGACGCTGGCACGCAGCGGACCACGCGCACCCGCCGTCATGCGGACGAGTCGCAGCGCCTGCGGTGCGCCGCGTAGCGACGCCGTGTAGCTGTCGCCGGCGTCGGTGGTGCTTTCGAGAGACAGCGCGTGCCGCAGTGTACGATCGCCGACGCGCATCGACACGCCGCGCAGGCTGCATTCCACCCGCACGGCGCCGTTGTCGAGGAGCATCACATCGTCGTGTGCTTCCATCGTCACCAGTCGCGGCGCCACGAGCTCTTGCGACGGTGCCTCGGCCTCCCCCGACATGACCCGAACGCCGTGCGCGGGCACTGGAGGCACCCAGGCCAGCGCGCGGTGTTCGCGCACGAGATCATCGTCAGGGTAGTGCTGCGGCGATTCGCGGCGCGCGTGCGTGAGCGACGTGCGTCCGGCCTGCATCAGTACTCCGGGAATGTCCGGCGTCGGCGCCGCCACGTAGGCGCGCGGCATCGCATGCCCTGCACTGCCAGGTCCGACGCGCACATCACCAAGCGTTTCGATCAGGCGCACCTCGGCGATGCCACCGCGAGTGCGGGCGCCGCGGTTGCGGATCATCACGGGCGGCGAGTCGAGTGGCGACTGCGATCGCGCCGCAACGGGGTCGTGTCCGAGCGCACGCTGCAACGCGTCGTGGCGAAGACCGGGCAGCATGTCACAGACCGCGCGCTGTCGATCGTCCATCGCCAGCGCGACCGCGTCGGTGGAGCACCCGCACAACGTGTCGTGCGGATGCGTACGCAGCAGCGCTTCCCACGCATGCGAAAGCAATGCCGACCGCGCGTCGGTGACGTCCGCTTCCGCCTGTGGTGACGGTTGATTCGACGACGCGTCATGCGGAGACGTCATCGGCGACCACACGCGCGATGGATGCAGCCACGCCAGCGCCATCCACGGCTCCACATCGTGCAGCAACGCGCGCTCCAGTCGCGCGTTCGTTCGCTTCTGCGCTGCACGTGTCCCGAAGGTGCCCTGCAAGGTCCACGTGTAGCCATACGAATCGCGCAGTTCGCCGCTCACGGTCGGCAGCGGGAGATCACGCGCACTTTGTACGAGCGCTTCGGCAAATGCGAGGAGCGTGGAGTCGCGCACGACCGCGGCGTCGACGCGGGCGACGGCAGCGAGTGAGGCGACGGCTGCGTCACGATCGTGCTGCAACGCATGATGATCGGCGCCATTCGGCAGCAGGACCACTCCGGTGCCGGGACGCGTACGCCAATGCTCCGCCAGTTTCGTCCAGCGTTCGCGCGACTGCTGCACGTCAGCCGGAAGCGCGCTTCCAACCTCGTATCCGTCCGGCGGCAAGTGATGCAGCAGCACACGTTGACCATCGGCTGATGACCACCACATGGTGTTCCGCGCGGGATGCGACGCGCCGCCGACTCCACGCCAGACGATCGCGACGTCAAAACCAAACTCTGCGGCGATGGCCGGCAGCATCGCCGGATGTCCAAACGTGTCGGGACAGTACGCAACGCGCGGACTCTGCGCGCCAAGGTGCGAGAGCAGTCGCGCCCCCGCCTGGAGATTGCGCACCACCGCTTCGCCGCTCGGAATGAGGTTGTCGGCGAGGACGTACCATGGCCCGGCTTCGAGCACACCAGCGGCGAGATGCGCGCGAAGCGCCGTCTCCTGGTCTGGCCGCACCGACAGAAAGTCGGCCAGCAGGATCGCCTGCCCGTCGAGCAGGAACGGCGTGGCGCGCTCGATCGGTCGTGCCAGCAGCGTGTCGATGAGCGGAACCAGCCGCTGCCGAAATCGACCGGCGGTGTGATACCACTCCCGGTCCCAGTGCGTGTGCGAGACGAGATGCACCTGCAACCAAGGTGCATCAGGGACGGGGCGATGGGCGTGAGGCGAGGCTGAGTCGGGCACGGGCAGAAGCTACAACCGGAGCCATGCCGCGGTGTGCGGTTGACCCAGCGCGCCGCGCTGTCGAGCTTTCGCGCTCAACTTCGGCCCCGCCCGCCTTGGAACTGATTTCAGAACTTTTCGCCAAACTCCGTGACCTACCCGCACTCGTGCAATGGGCCGGTTACGTCGGACTGACGCTCATCATCTTCACCGAAACCGGACTGCTGATCGGTTTCTTCCTTCCCGGCGACTCGCTGCTGGTCACCGCCGGCCTGCTGGCATCACAACCGGATTTCGGACTCAACGTCTGGTTGCTCGGGATCATCCTCACCGTCGCCGCGATCGTCGGCGATACGGTGGGTTACAACATCGGCCGAGCCACCGGACCGCGCATCTTCACTCGTGAAGACAGTCTGTTGTTCAACAAGAAGCATCTGCTGCGCGCGCAGGCGTTCTACGAAAAGCATGGCGGCAAGACGATCATTCTGGCCCGTTTCATGCCGATCGTTCGTACGTTCGCGCCGCTGGTCGCTGGCGTGGGACAGATGCGCTATCGCTCGTTTCTGGCGTACAACATCATCGGCGGCTTCCTGTGGGTGTGGAGCATGCTGATGATCGGATACGTGCTCGGCCGCACTGTTCCCGGTGTCGCCAAGCATATCGAGAAGGTGATTCTGGTGGTCATCTTCCTCTCGATCCTTCCGGGTATCATTGGTTGGTGGCGTGAGCGTTCCGCGACGGCGTCGAATCGTCCCGCGGCCTGAGTATTGCTCGACTTTCCTTTCGGCCCTTCACCTTGTTCCCAGTCGGAGACGTTGTCATGGCCCATGTCCTGCCGCCACTGCCCTACGAACCGGAAGCGCTCGAGCCGCACATCGACGCGCAGACGATGCAGATCCATCATGGCAAGCATCATCAGGCGTACGTGACCAACCTGAATGCCGCCGTTGAGAAAGCACCTGAGCTCGCGTCGTGGTCGCTCGATGAACTGAACAGTCGCATCAACGACGTACCCGAAGCGGTCCGCACCGCGGTGCGCA
>CAYWCJ010000404.1:0-4256 GCA_964456595.1 uncultured Gemmatimonas sp.
AGCGACATCGACAAGATGGTCAAGGACGCCGAGAAGAACGCGGCGGAGGACAAGAAGCGTCGCGAAGAGATCGAAATCCGCAATCGTCTCGACTCGCAGACCTACGAAGTGGAAAAGAACGTCAAGGAGTGGGGCGAGAAGGTCGCCGTTCCGCTCAAGGAACGGATCGATGCGTCGATCGAGCGGGCCCGCAAGGCGCTCCGCGGCGATGACATCAACGAGATCCGCGCCGCGCAGGAAGAGCTGACCAAGGCCTACAGCGAAGCCGGTCAGGCGTTCTATCAGCAGGCGGCGGCGGCGAACGAAGGTGGTGAGCCCGGCGCGGAGACGGCGTCGCCGGCCGGTGCCGCTGCCGACGCCAAGGCGGACGAAGTCGTCGAAGCGGACTACGAAATCGTCGACGACAAGAAGTAAGTTCACACAGAAGCCCCCGGCGGAAACAGTCCGGGGGCGTTCGGTGTCTGATATAGCGAGCAGCAGGTAACATCACGACTTCAGAACGGTAGACTCACATGGCAGCACGATTCTCACGGTTCCGATTTGCGACAGTGGCAGTCCTCAGCTTCGCCGGCGGCGTCTTTTTCGCCTCCGGTATGGACTTCACGCCGTTCGCGTGGGCACAGAATTCGTCCACCGCGCGACCGGCAGCGGTTCGCGGACCGAGCGCGCCCGAAGGCGCGGGTTCCTTTGCCGACATCGCCGAGCGAGTCACGCCCACGGTCGTCGCCGTCAACACCACCCGTAGCGCCCGCCCGCAACAGAATCGCCTGCGCGGACGCGTGCCGCAGGGGATGGAAGACTTCCTGGAGCAGTTTGGCCAGCAGCAGCAACAGCAACAGCCGCGTGTGCAGCGCGGCGAAGGGTCGGGGTTCATCCTCTCCACCGACGGCTACATCGTTACCAATAATCACGTCGTCGCCGATGCCGATCAGGTCAACGTCACACTGAGCGACGGTCGCATTTTCAGGGCGAAGGTCGTCGGCATGGATTCGACCACCGACGTCGCCGTGGTAAAGATCGACGCCAAGGGCCTGCCCACACTGCCCGTCGGCAATGATGAGACGGTACGTATCGGCGATTGGGTGCTGGCCGTTGGCAATCCGCTCGGCCTCGATTTTACCGTCACGGCCGGCATCGTGAGTGCGAAGGGTCGCGGTCAGGAGATCCAGCTGCCGAACGCCGGTGGCATGTCCATCTCTGATTTCATTCAGACCGACGCGGCGATCAATCCTGGCAACTCCGGTGGTCCGCTCATCAACATGCGCGGTGAAGTGATCGGCCTGAACTCGGCCATCGCCAGCCAGACTGGTTTCTACTCCGGTTACGGATTCGCCATTCCCATTACGTTGGTAAAGTCGGTCACCGACGCGCTCATCAAGGACGGCCGCGTGCGGTATCCCGTCATGGGCATCCAGATCGGCCGCCTTGATGCGGAAGACGCGGCCATCAATGGCCTGCAGAAGGTTGCCGGTGTCAAGGTGGGTGGCTTTACGCTTGGCGAGCGCGGACCGGCCAAGGCGGCGGGTATCGAGCCGGGCGACGTGATCATCGCTGTCGACGGCAAGCCCGTGGATCGGGTGAGCGCGTTGCAGCGCGTCGTGCGAATGCACAAGGTCGGCGAGACGGTGCCCGTCGAAGTGCTGCGCTATGGTCAGAAAAAGACATTCAAGGTGAAGCTGGTCGAGGCCGAGGAGCTGAGCGGACTCGCCGCCGCGCCAACGACCGCCGCGCCGACCGTGGCCCCGGCCTCGGGCAAGCTTGGCATCACCGTGGAACCGATCAACGCAACGCTGGCCAAGCAGCTCGACCTGCAGCCCGATCGAGGCGTGCGCGTGGCCGATGTTGCGCAGGACGGCGCGTCGGCGGACAAGCTCTTCGCGTCCGACATCATTCTCGAGGTGCTCTACCCAACCCCCAAGCGGACGGTGAAAGGCGTCAACGACCTGCAGTCCACCATCGCGGGTCTCAAGGACGGCGACTACATCAGTCTGCTGGTGATGTCGATCGGACAAAGATCCAATACACGCGTGGTGAACATTCGCGTCGGCGGTTGAGCAACGGCGGGTAAATTGACCAACACGCGCGGCACCGCAGCAATGCGGTGCCGCGCGGTGCATTTCCGGCCATGCATTCGATGACGGCGTCGCTTAGCTTGGACTGTTTTTACGCGGACGTGGCGAAATTGGTAGACGCACCAGCCTTAGGAGCTGGCGGGGCAACCCATCCCGGTTCGAGTCCGGGCGTTCGCATGGCGAGAAGACAATGGTGTACGTGGTGGGATTGCCATCAGGTTATAGATTCCCGTGTCACGTCCAACCCGGAGACTCCATGGCACGCGCGCTCGTCATCGGCGGCACCCTGCTCATTGGCCGCACCCTCGTCGAACAGCTACTCGCGCGCGGCGACGAGGTGGTGATCATGCACCGTGGCCACGGCACACCGTTCGGAACCCGCGTGCGCGAGATCCGCTGCGATCGGAACGACGTGGACGCCGTGGGATCAGTGCTCGCAGAGGAGCAGTTTGACGTCGTCTACGACAACGTGTACGACTGGCAGCGCGGCACGAGCGCCGAGCAGGTGTGCGCAGCGGCCAGCGCGTCGGCGAAGGGGCTGCGTCACTATGTCTTCACCTCGTCCGTCGCAGTCTTTGCGCCCGGAGGGACGTACGACGAAGATGACGCGCTCGTCCCGTCGGATTATCCGAACGCGTATGGCGCGCAGAAGGCCGACAGTGAGCGCGCGCTGTTCGCGCTTGGCCGCGCACAGGGCGTTCGGGTCACGACGATCCGGCCCGCCTTCATTTTCGGGCCGCACAATGCGTTCGACCGCGAAGCCTTTTTCTGGGACCGCATCGTCGCCGGACGTCCGGTGGTCATTCCCGGTGATGGACTGTCGACGATGCAGTGGATCTATTCCCGCGACGTCGCACGCGCCGCGATCGCGGCGACCGAGCACGACGCCGCCATCGGTCGTGGCTACAACCTGGCCAATGTGCCCGCGATTACGCAGCTGGACTTCATTCGCCTGCTGGCACGCGTGGCGGACAGGGACGTCTCGGTGGTGCATGTGCCGAGGGCGACCATTGCGGCGCTCGGCGGTGGCATCATGGAACCGCCGTTGTACTTCGGCGCGTATCTCGATATCCCACCGATCACGGTGCGCAACGACCGCCTTCGCACCGACCTCGCGCTCGAGCTGACGCCGCTCGAAGTCGGGCTGCAGGAGACGTTTCGCTGGTATGCAGCACAGCAACGTCAGACGCCGGATTTCTCGTGGGACGATAAGGCGATCGCGGCGGCCGGGTAACGTACTGTCGCCGGGCTGCTACGGCCCGTGGATGGCAGAGGGGGGATGGGGGCTGCGCTGCGTTGCCAATTCAGACCTGTGTCCGTTCGGGGCCAACGTCAGGAATCGACGGTTACGACAGCCGCCGCCAGAGAGTCGTTCAACGGACCCTCTTCTCCTCGCTTCTGGTGGCCGATGCGTTTCGCTCCGTTCCGTTCCCCTGTCGCACGCTGGACCGCCGCCGCCGCGCTCGTTGTCGTGGCCGTCGTCGCCATCGCGGCCCGCGTGCAGCCCTCGTCGCGTGCGTCGCAGTCGCCGCCGCCGATCGCCATGCGCTACAGCGAGCTGCTGTCGGCGATGTCAGCGCACCAGGTCGATTCGATCGTGATCCGGCCTGGTGCGGCGTTGCGCGGCTGGCTGGTGGCGCCGAACGCATCGGGGACGCGCGAGATCCGCGTCGAATATGGGACCGGAGAGGCGAGTGCGCTGGTGACGGCGGCGACGGATGCGAGGGTCGCCGTGGCGTTTGCCGCCCCCTCGCCGGATCGCTCGCAGGTGATCCCACTCCTCGTCACCCTGCTCGTCGCGGCAGGCGTCGGCTTCGTCCTCTACGGGCAATACGTGCGACAGTCGCCGGGCAGCGGCGGCGATTTCGAGGTAGGCTCCGGCAAGTTCTCCGGGACCCGCACCACGTTCGCCGACGTGGCGGGCAACGCTGCGGCGCTCGCCGACCTGCGCGAGGTCGTCGACTTCCTGCGCGACTCGAAGCGCTTCGTCGGGATGGGGGCGAAGGTGCCGAAGGGGATCCTGCTCGAGGGACCACCGGGCACGGGGAAGACGCTCATGGCGCGAGCGCTGGCCGGGGAGGCCGGGACAAACTTCTTCGCCATGTCGGGGCCGGACTTCTCGGGGATGTTCCTCGGGGTGGGCACCATGCGGGTGAAGGCGCTCTTCCGCAAGGCACGCAAGGC
>CAYWCJ010000405.1:0-4255 GCA_964456595.1 uncultured Gemmatimonas sp.
CCTGCCCCTTGTCCGGAATGTGGACCAGCACGCGGGCGAGGAATTCGAGCGGGTCATCCCGGAGGCATGCCCTTTGCTTCGCGACGAGATCGCCCGGGCTTGGGGCCTTCCTTTGGGACAGCGGGTCGAGGTCTGCCTTCGTGGTGGGGAACGTTCTGCCGCAATCGGGAAACTCGAGCTCCTCTCGGTACCCGACTTTCCGTGGAACCCGCGACAGCCGCTTCAATTGCGCATTTCAGGTTTACATTTCAGCAGCCGTGAGATCGAACGCTGGACGATCGTCTGAGTCCTCGGAGCGTTCGCGCTCGCACCGTTCGTCAAGCGAATAGCCGGCGCTCATCTGAACACGTCTGCGATCTCGATCGAGCGGCTCTCAAGAAGAGCCTGCTCACCGCCGGAACTGCCTTTAACGAGGAACTGGTGCGAGGATTCGGTCCGGTGCCAACGACACCTTAAGAGTAGGGCGCTGAAACTTGTTTCGATCGGGAGGCTGGTGGGCGTGATTTTCTCGCTCCGCTCCCAGAACGTGTAGACCGCTCGGCTTTTTGCGATTGGCGCACACGGGCAATTTGCACGGCCGCTTGGGATTTGACGCGAGCGGGCACGCGGCGATGATAGGGGATGCACCGCTTTTTTACCCCTGTCTGGATACTTGTATTGACTGTCGCCGCCTCGGCCGCCGAACCAAAGCTCGAACCCATTTTTGTCGGGGCCGATGGGGCGAGGACGCAGCTGATGGCCGAAGCACCTTGCAACTTTGAGAGTGACTTCAAGGACGATATCGATTTTTGGCCGGATCCGAAAATTCACGGCTTCGGGACAGCCACAGGCGGAGATTGGGCGTGGGTAGCTGACAATTACGTCGCGGGTGAAGGCTGGCACTCTGATTTCCAGAATGGATATACAACTCAGCACGGCACACACGGTCGCTGCGGTGCTGGGCCGATGTAGAGAGCGTACCAAAGCGGCTTTGCAGTCAATCTGGGCCGCTGTAACGAATGCGGTATCTGGAGACTCGGCTTTGTATGTTTGCCAACGACATCGACATCGTGGCGGTGCTGGATGTGCCGCACCTCGAGTCGTGGTTCACGGAGCTTTCGGCCACGTTCCTGACCGACCTGGATCAAGCGCGTGAGCCGCTCGCCATCGGCGGGAGTTTCAACCTGATCCACTCGACCACCTACCTCAAGGTCGATGTATTTTCCTGTGTGTCGGCGTTCAATCATGAAGCGATCCGCCGTGCGATCGCGATTTCGTTGCCGGGTGCCAGCGAACCGCTCCGCGTGGCCAGCTTGGAGGACATCATCCTCTCCAAGCTATGGTGGTTCCGACTCGGCGGGGAGACATCCGAGACACAGCAGCGCGACGTTCGACGGCTGAATGCAACGAACCGAGTGCGTCTGGACGCCGCGTACCTCGAACAATGGGCGACGGAGCTGAAGGTGGACGATTTGCTGTCGGTGTTTCTCCGGTGACTGACCACCGCGACGTACTCGCACGCCTTACCGCCGCCCTCGGGCATAGCTACCGCGTGGAGCGTGAACTTGGCGCCGGCGGTATGGCCACGGTGTACCTGGCGCACGACCTCAAACACGAGCGCGATGTCGCCATCAAGGTGCTGCACCCCGACCTGGGCGCGGCGCTCGGCGGCGAACGGTTCCTGAGCGAGATCCGCACCACGGCGCGGTTGCAGCATCCGCACATTCTCGGACTGCTCGACAGCGGGTCGGCCGATGGCCTGCTGTATTACGTCATGCCGTACGTGCGCGGCGAATCACTGCGCGCGCGGCTCGAGCGTGAGACGCAACTGCCGGTGTCCGATGCCTTGGCGATTGCCAGCGCCGTCGCCGATGCGCTGGCCGAAGCGCACGCGGCGGGTGTCGTGCACCGAGACATCAAGCCCGACAACATCTTGCTGCAGCAGTCGGCGCAAGGCACGCATCCGTTCGTCGCGGATTTCGGTATCGCTCTCGCTGTTCAGCAGTCGGGGGGCGCCCGCATGACGCAGACCGGCCTCTCACTCGGCACACCGCAGTACATGGCGCCCGAGCAGGCGATGGGCGACAAGCAGGTCGACGCGCGCGCCGATATCTACGCGTTGGGCGCCATCACCTACGAGATGCTCGCCGGCGAACCGCCGTACACGGGAGCGAACGCGCAGGCGATCGTCGCCAAGCTGCTCACCGAGGCGCCACGCCCGCTCGCGATCGTGCGCCCTGCCGTGCCCGAGCACGTCGACGCGGCAGTTCTCACAGCGCTTCAGAAGCTGCCCGCCGATCGCTTCGCCACGGTGCGGGAGTTCAAGGCCGCGCTGCTCGGTGAGCTCTCTTCGCGCGCCTCGAACAGCGGTGCGCGCACGGGAACAGCAGCACGCACATCTTCGCGCAACAAGTGGCTGCCGATCGTGGCCGCACTCGTGCCGCTCGCCGGCGTTGGTGGCTGGATCGTAGCGCGTGGTGGCGCATCCGCGGAACGCTCGTCGCCTCGCGTGGAGTTTGCGTTCACCGCGGGGCCGCGTGCGTTTACGAAGGCTGTGGTGACGATGTCCCCCGACGGACGCGCGGTGCTGCAAGCGATTGTCGATTCCACGGATGGTAGCATTTTGGTGCAGCGAATGATCGGTTCCTCCGACATCGTTCCCGTGCGCGGCTCCGGTGGCGCTATGGCAGCGACGTACTCGCCTGACGGTCGTTCGATCGTGTACGTACGGGGCGGACGCGTGCTCAGGATTCAGGTGGAGGGTGGCACCTCCACCGCCCTTGCCGACACCGCCAGTCTCGGCACGCCAGCGTGGGGTGCCGACGGCTTTATCTACCACAGCAGCGCCACATCGGGGGGAATCAGTCGCGTGCGCGAAACCGGTGGTCCCGTCGAGGCGCTGACCAAGGCGGATCGTGCGCGCAAGGAATTTGCACACCTTAATCCCGCGCTGCTCCCCGACAAAAAGGCAGTGCTGTACGGCGCCTACTCGTCGCCGTTCGAGCGGTCGACGATTCAGGTGGTGGGGCTGGGCACCGGCACGGTCACGACCCTCATCGAGAACGGGCTCTATCCGCGCTACATCGATCCGGGATACATCCTGTTTGGTCGTGGGAACACCGTCTTCGCGGTGCCGTTCGATGCCGGTGCGCGCAAAGTGCTTGGTCCTGCCGTCCCGGTGGTCGAGGATGTGGCGTCGCTGCAAACCGATGGCTCCGTAGCCTTCGACGTATCGCGCGGGGGAGACCTCGTGTACCTCAAAGCCAGCGAATCCGTGGAACGGTCGCGGGTCGTGTGGGTGGCGCGTGACGGCACGCGTCGTCCGGCATTCGCCGAGGAGGCGGGGTGGGCTGATCCTCGCCTGTCTCCCGATGGCCGCTGGATTGCGCTGACGCGCACGCAACCCGAACCGTGGTCGCTCTGGTTGTTCGACCGGCAGCGCGAGTCGCTCGCGCAACTGACCAAGGCGAAAGGGGCGACGTTTGCGCCCGTGTGGGCGCCCGACAGCAAGTCGCTGTACCACGCGGTGGAAACGCCCGCCTATGACCTCGGTCGAACGTCGACCGACGGGGTGCGCGTCGACACCCTGCTCCACAGCAACGACGACAAGTTTCCCGCTGGTATCGCCCCCGATGGACGCATGCTCTTCTACTCCAATATCCAAGGCGGCGCATACGGCGTGCTGCTGGATCTTGTGACCAAGCGAAGCACGCCCATTGATCGGTCGTACGAAGAGCAGCTGGGTGGCACCTTTTCGCCCGACTCACGCTGGATTGCGTACAGTGAACGGCAGGCGGACGGACGCATACAGGTCATCGCGCGCCTGATCGGCGGGGGCTCGCGTGTTCAGGTGTCGATCGATGGCGGCGATCAGCCGCGGTTCACGCGCGGCGGTCGCGAGCTCGTGTTTCGGAAGGGGCGCGAGGTGTACGCCGCGTCCTTCGATCCCGCCACGGGAAGTCCAGGTCGCCCCGCCCTGCTCTTCCAGCTGGCGACAGTGGGACGCCTATCCAGTGACCGAACCACCGGCTACGACGTCACGCCCGATGGATCGCAATTTCTGATGATCGAGCCGGTCGAGAAGTCGGGGGCACTGCCTACGCGCGTGATTCTGGGGTGGCGTGAGGAGCTGATGCGTCGGGTACCGCGAAAGTGAGCAAAGGCTCTATGGAAACGCCCGCGTTCGAGCCTCGACACTGGACAGCCGCCGAAGTCCAGGCACTCCCCGACGACCCCTCGCACCGATACGAGTGCGTGGACGGGCTCTTGCTCATGA
>CAYWCJ010000406.1:0-4242 GCA_964456595.1 uncultured Gemmatimonas sp.
TGATCCTGATCGGTGAAATGCGAGACGCGGAAACGATTGACACGGCGATGAAGGCCGCCGAGACGGGACACCTGTTGATTTCGACGCTCCACACGCCGGACGCGTGCAGCACGATCATGCGCATCATGGCGATGTTCCCGCCGGATGAGCAGTCCGTGGTGCGCATGCGACTGGCCGAATCGCTGCACGCGGTGGTGTCGCAGCGCCTGTTGCCGCGCGCGAGTGGACACGGTCGCTCGGTGGCGAGCGAAGTGATGGTGGTGACGCCAACGATTCGCGACCTCATCGCGGAGAATCGGGTGAGCGAAGTGCGCGACTATATCGCCGACGGTTCGCAGTATGGCATGCAGACGTTTGACCAGCACCTGACCGAGCTGGTGACGAACGGTGAAGTGACCTTCGAGACCGCGCTGGCGGCGTCCACTCGACCGGCCGATTTCGAGCTGACCTTCCGCATGATGCGTGGGCGGCGCACACCGCCAACGGGTGTCGCGGCGAGCGCGTCACGACAGACGGCGTCGGTGCCGGCGGTGACCGCGAAGACGCCGACAGGAGCGCGTGGCGAGCAGTCGCTGGGGGGACTGGGGCCCAACCCGCTCGGCACGGGTAAGCAGCTGCCGCCGATCGCGACGAGTCCGAGTGGACATCGGACGGTGACGAGTCCGAACCCGCTCGGCGGCGACGCGGTCTTCGGGAGCGGGTTTGAGAGCCTGTTCGGGAGCTGACGCGGTGGGTGAACCGACGTGGGATAGCGACGGAGCAGACAACAGCAACAGCAACAGCGACAGACTATCACGGATACGAACGGATCAACGGCCGGATTTTCGGGGAGACTGCGACTGACTGACGCAGATGGACACGGATGAACGGCTCTGATTTCTACGGATACGGCAACAGCTTTATGGGTGGTTTGTAGTATCTGCGAGATCGGCGCCGTTTCCGCGTCAGTCAGTTTTTGCAGTTGCGGTTGTCGTATCCCTGCAAATGATTGTTCCAATCCGTTTGTATCCGTGATAGTCAGTTGCGGTTGTCGTTGCCGTTCCGGCCGCTCCCGCTGGTGCACCGCACCGTCGGTGCGCGTCGCCGCGGATGGCGGTGTCGATGTTGCCTTGCCTGAGCGTGTGCCACTGGCGCCACCGCGAGAGTAAATTTCGTGGATGCCTACTACTCCGCTGGGCGGGCTTATGGTGCCTGCCGTCTCGACGTTCGACGCCAATGGTGATCTCGACCGCGGCGCATTCATTGCCAACCTGGATGCGCACGTGGCGCAGGGGATGGATGGTGTGCTCGTCGCGGGTTCGAGCGGCGAGTCCGCGCTGCTCGATGACACGGATCGTCAGCAGCTGTTGGCGTGGGCGCGTGAGCGGGTGCCGCGCGACAAGTGGTTGCTGGCGGGCATCGGCAGCGAGAGTACGCGTCTCACGATTTCGCGCGCGCAGGATGCCAAAGACGCGGGTGCCGATGCGGTGCTGGTGGTCTCGCCGCACTACTTCCTCAAGCGGATGAACGAGGCGGCGCTGTTGGCGCACTTCCATGCGGTTGCCGATGCGAGCCCGCTGCCGGTGATGCTGTACAACATTCCCGTCTATGCGCACGTGGTACTGTCCCCGGCGCTCATCCACGAAATGGCGCAGCATGAGAATGTCATCGGCATGAAGGACAGTGCGGGCAACCTACCGGTGCTGGCAGATTACCTTGGGGCGCAGAGCGACACGTTCAGTGTGCTCACGGGAAGCGGTGCCACGGCGGTGTCGGCGCTGCACGCGGGCGTGCGCGGAGCGATTCTCGCCATTGCACTGTTTGCCGGTGGTCAGGTGCGCGACATGGTCGATCTCTTTCGCGCGGGAAGGATCGATGAGGCGGAAGCGATGCAGGCGCGCGTCAAGCCGTTGGCAACCGATATTGCGGCGGCGATGGGTCCTGCCGGAATCAAGGCCGCGATGACGATGGCGGGACTCGAAGGCGGACCGCCGCGCAGTCCGCTGCTGGCCGTTGCGGGTGACGAACTTGCGACCGTGCGGGCGAGGCTCGCCGCCGCCGGTGTGATCGCGTAAGCCGCTGCTTCCCGTGCGCCGCCTCGGTTGGGCAGGTCGCGAACGGCGGCTTGCGGCAACTGAACGTGCGCGTTAGCACACCAACAACCCTCCTCCATGTTGCAGCGTCGCCCGAAACTGCTGGTGCTGTGCGTGGCGCTCGCCATCGCGTGCGCACGATCACCCGAGCCGACGTCCACGCCATTTGTGCCGCCCTCGGGGACCGCCGCGCGTGTCTATTCCGCCGTTTTCGACTCGCTCGTGCGAAGTGCGTCCGACGTACCCGTGGTGGTGGCCGAGAGCACGGTCGTGTTTCGCGCACCGGCTGGCGAGCCGGTGACGTGGCAGGAATACGGCAAGGTGCCGGCCGGTCTGCCTGCGTCGCTTGAGGCGGTGAGTCAGCGGCCGCAGTCGAGCGCGCGATTGCCGTTGCCGCGCCCGATGCGCGTGCTGACGCGAGCGGAGTTTGAGCAGATCCGACTGGCTCAGCCCCAGGACTGGTGGGCCGAGTTTGCACGCCGCTATCCCGCGCAGCGCGAGGTGCTCGCGTTCTCGCCGATCGCGTTTTCGTCGGATAGTGCAACGGCGATGGTGGAGTTCGTGCACGGGTGCGGCGATACCTGCGGCGGCGGTCAGCTGGTGTGGCTCGAGCGTGGGCCCGGCGAACGCTGGAGCATTCGTCGGACGTATCCGCTCTGGTACAACTGACAGGAAGTGGGCTTCGCGTCGCCCCGGGCGGTCATGACGAGCGCCTCATGACAGGGCCTCGCGCAGAGAGAGGCACCTTGTCAGCGCGAGTCGCACGGTTCATCACCGCGTTGCGGAGTACCGCGGAGATCGATAGCGTGTGCGAATCAGCACGAGCGCTTTGCCAGTATGCACTTCCGCGCTGCGCACCGTCACGATGTGTGCACCCGTACTCCGCAACGCATGCGCCACAGACGCCGGATCTACGCGCACGAGTTCCGCTCCATCCTACCGCAGTGATCGACTACTCGCGACGACGCCACTGGTCGACGGACACAAAGATCTCCTGATCCACTACCGCGGGCCCGATCGCAAGTCGCTGAGCGATGTCAATCAGTAGAACATTCGACGACGCACCAAGGGGCAGATGGACATCCCGCCTATGCGCACTGGCCCACTCGGCGCCACCATCTTCACCGTCGGCATCAACCAAACCGCAGATCGGAAGGGTGCCATTATCGCGTGCACAGCGCTGCTGCGCGCACTGGCACTTCGACGGCCGGCAGATCTCGAGGTAGTCATCAAGGAAGGCTGTCGCCGCGCCTGTTGCTGCGCGCCAGTGGACACGGGCGCGCGGTGGCGTGCGACGTGATGGCGGTGACGCCGACAGTTCGCGGTACGGCATGCAGACCTTCAACCAGCATTCACGGAGCTGGTGACCATCGGCGAAGTTGCCTTCGAGACGGCGCTGGCGCCGTCGACGCGACCAGCGGATTTCGAGCTCACCTTCCGCAGGATGCGCGGTCGGCGCACACTGCCGTCGGGCGTCGCGCCGACGACTGACGCGGATGGACGCGGATGGGCGTTTCCGCGTTCAATTGCGTCAGTCAGTTTTTCGCAGTAGCGGTTGCAGCATCCCCGCACATCGCTGTTCCAATCGGTTTTTATCGGTAATCGTCAGTCGCGGCTGCCGTTGCCGTTCCGGCCGTTCCCGCTGAGGCACGGCACCGTCGGTGTGCTCCGTCGCGGACGGCGATGTCGGTCTCCGCTGGTCTGGCAATGTCTCGCTCGCGCTTCGCGAGACTAAATTGCGAAGATGCTACATACTCCGCTGGGCGGGCTGATGGTGCCGGCCGTCTCGACGTTCGATGCCAATGGTGATCTCGACCGCGGCGCATTCATTGCCAGCCTGGATGTGCACATGGCGCAGAGGATGGATGGTGTGCTCGTCGCCGGTTCGAGTGGCGAATCCGCGCCACTCGACGGCAGCGACCGCCGCCAGTTGCCCGCATGGGCTCGCGAGCGGGTGCCGCGCGACAAGTGGTTGCTGGCTGGCATCGGCAGCGAGAGGACGCGCTTGACGATTTCGCGTGCGCAGGATGCCAAGGAAGCACCGCGTGCAGACGGGTCTGTGTCAGCGCTGACGCGCGGACCGATTTGACGCAGAGCCCACGCCGTTCCGATCACCGACTGTGGAGTGGTGCGTGAGCATGCCCGGCTGGCGCGAGCGGTTGTATGCGCG
>CAYWCJ010000407.1:0-4234 GCA_964456595.1 uncultured Gemmatimonas sp.
GGATCCAGCAGCGAGTGCGGCATCTGGACACTGTTGCCGGCCGCGCGTTCGGGCATCGTGGCTGCGGTCATCCTCGGGATGGGTCGAGCGGTCGGCGAGACGATGGCGGTCATCATGGTGGCCGGCAACAGTGTCCAGATGCCGCACTCGCTGCTGGATCCCGTTCGTACGCTGACGGCGAACATCGCTCTGGAAATGGGCTACGCCAGCGGTGCACACGCGCAGGCGTTGTTCGCGACCGGGATCGTGCTGTTCGTGATCAGTCTCGGTCTCAACGAGATTGCGGGCAGAGTGCGCGGTCGATCGCGCGCCTCGGTGGTGGTGGCGGCGGACGCGCCGGCGGATGCCGAGGCGGCTGCCGAGGCGCGCGCAGAACTGCTCGGCGCACCTGCAATGCGCCCGCGCCTGATGAAGCCCTCGCTGTGACGGCGACCATGGTTGAAGAACACCGCGCGTCCGTGGCGCCGCGTCTTGCGCAGCAGGTCGCGCGCGTCGGGTTGTGGGGCGCTACAGCGCTGACCGTCGGAATCCTGGTGTTCATCGTCGTGTTCGTGATGCAGCGTGGGCTTGGCGCGATCTCGTGGTCGTTCCTTACGGATGCGCCGCAGCGCTCGGGCGCCGAGGGCGGGATATTTCCGACGATCGTCAGCACGTTGTATGTGACACTCGCGGCAGTGGTGGTGGCGACTCCGCTCGGTCTCGGTGCGGCGATCTATCTCGCCGAATACACCACCGAAGGTCGATTGTCCGGCATCATCCGACGCGGCACTGAGAGTCTGGCGGGCATTCCGTCGATCATCTTTGGTCTGTTCGGGTTTGCGTTCTTCGTCACCGCACTCGGCATGGGTTGGTCCATCCTGTCCGGCGGCCTGACGTTGGGGGTCATGATCCTCCCCACTGTCATCCGCACCAGCGAGGAAGCGCTGCGCGCCGTTCCGCGCGAATACCGGCATGTGGCGCAGTCGCTTGGCGCGAGCAAGTGGGATGCGATTCGGTCTGTCGTGCTCCCTGTCGCGGCGCCGGGCGTGGTCACCGGCATTGTCCTGGGCATCGGACGCGCCATCAGTGAGACGGCGGCCGTGATTTTCACGGCGGGCGTCGCGCTTGCGACACCGAGGTCGCCGTTCGACTCGGCGCGTACGATGAGCGTGCACTTCTACACGCTGACCATGGAAGGGATCTCGGACGAACAGGCGTACGGTACTGCGGCCGTGCTGGTGGTGACGATCCTCGTCATCAATCTGGCTGCCTACACTCTGATGCGGCGCTTCACACGCAGCTTGCGATGAACGCGGAGTCGGGGCCCGACCGGATTGTCGCGACGGGCGTGTCGGTGCGGTACGGAGATCGTGTCGCGCTGCAGCGTACCGATCTGACCGTGGAAGCCGGCACCGTGCACGGCATCATCGGACCGGCGGGGAGCGGAAAGACGTCCTTTCTGCGGACGTTGAATCTGATGAGCGTCGAACTCGATGGCGCGCAGGCCGACGGCTCGATCTGCATAGGCGCCGACGAGATTCTGTCCGACGAACGGGTGCGACGGGATCCCGCATCGCTCTCGCAGTTGCGGCGCCGGGTGGGGATCGTGTTCGCCACGCCGCAGCCGCTGCCACGGTCCATCTACGAGAACGTCGTGTACGGTCCGCGCATTGCCGGCGTGAGCGATCGTGCGACGCTCGATGCGATCGTCGAGCGCGCACTGCGCGCCGCGCACATGTGGGAAGAGGTCTCCGATCGGCTGTCACTCATGGCCACGCGGCTTTCCGGCGGTCAACAGCAGCGGTTGTGTCTCGCACGCACGCTGGCCACGAACCCGCGCGTCGTGCTGCTGGATGAGCCGTGCAGCGGACTCGATCCGATCTCCACCGCACGCATCGAAGAAACGCTGCGTACGCTCAAGTCGCAGATCACGTTCGTTCTGGTGACCAACAGCATCTATCAGGCGGAGCGCGTTGCCGATCAGACGAGTTTCTTCCTGATGGGGGAGCGCATCGAGACAGCCGCCACGGTCGATCTGTTCGCGCGGCCCACGCGGCCGGAGACACGCGACTATCTGGACGGACGATTCGGATGACGGATGTGGTGGAGCAGCGGGCGAAGATCCGGGTCGTCGATTTCAATTTGCACTACGGCGACTTCCACGCGCTCAAGTCGGTTCACGTCGACATCCCGGATCGACAGATCACGGCGCTGATCGGGCCGTCCGGATGCGGCAAGAGTACACTGCTGCGGTCGCTCAATCGGATGAACGATACGATTCCCGGCGTGCGCATCGCTGGCCAAGTTTCAATCGACATGGACGATGTCTACGGCGCGAACACGAATGTCGAACAGCTCAGGCGTCGCATCGGCATGGTGTTTCAGCGTCCGAATCCGTTCCCGCTGTCGGTGTTCGAGAACGTGGCGTATGGCCCGCGTTTGCACGGCACACGATCACGCACCGCGCTGGCCGCCACGGTGGAAGAAGGGCTGCGCGGGGTGGGGCTGTGGGATGCGCTGATGGACCGGCTCGACGATCACGCGCTGTCGTTGCCGGCAGAGCAGCAGCAGCGCCTGTGCATTGCACGCGCCATGGCGACGCGTCCGGACGTGCTGTTGATGGACGAACCTTGCTCGGCGCTCGACCCCATCGCGACCCGACGCATCGAGAGCCTGATGCGCGAGCTGGTGGATCGCTACACGATCGTCATCGTGACGCACAACATGCAGCAGGCGCAGCGGGTGTCGTCACACGCCGGCTTCATGCTGATGGGCGAGCTGGTGGAGTTTGGAGCAACCGAGCAACTGTTCGCGGCGTCGCGCGACCAGCGTACGGCGGACTACGTGGCGGGTCGATTCGGCTGAGGGTTTGCACAACGCAATTTCGCTTGTACGCTGGAGGGAATCTTGCAGACCAGCATGCCTTGCTCTAGCTATTGAAGCGCCAAGCGTGCAGGCTCTCAGCACGTTCGCTTCGCACCTCGCCTCGCTTCCTTGAGCGTGCCCATGACGATCCTGTACGTGGATATCATGTGGGCCATCGTCCTGTTCGGTGTGTTGCTCTGGACCACCGCGTTCGTCGCGCTCAACGCGGCACTGCGGCGCGGCATGCGCGTGCTTGCACTGGGGCTCTCGTACGCCATCCTCGTGTGGATGATCGTGGATCTGCCCTGGCGAGAGGTCGTGGCGACCTGGAGTGTGTTTGCGGTCGCCGGCGGTATGCTGTCGTTCCTCTATGAGCTGTGGGCGCGGCGTCGCTATCGCGCCATCGGGCGTACACCACGCCCGCTCTTTCATCCGCAAGGGCTGCTGCTCTGGCCCGCGATGGTGCCCGATGCCGTTGGACTGATGTTCAACGATGCGGGCATCCTCCCGTCGGATGGACGCGAGGAACAGGTCGAGCCGGTGAAGACGAAAACGTAGTCCGGTGGTACTCATTGGCGCGGCGCTTTGTGTTGTCGGCACGATGTCGCTCGCTTCCGTTCAGCGTTCGGCCGGTGCGGCGACGGGCAGGCGAACCGCGAACTCTTGCGCGGTCGACGCGTCGATCACCGCCGGCAACCACACGACGAACTCGCTTCCCTTGCCCGGCCCCGCACTGCGTGCCTCCACGCTGCCGCCATGCATCTCAACCAGTCTTTTCACAAGCGTCAGGCCGATACCCAACCCGCCCTGCGACTTGAGCAACGACCGATCCAGCTGCGTGAACATCTCGAAGATGCGGGACAACTGGTCGGCGGCGATGCCAACACCCGTGTCCTTCACCGTCACCACTACCTCGCTCCCTTCCTGCTCGACGGTCAGTTGGATGTGACCGCCTCGGTCGCTGTATTTGGCCGCGTTGTTCAACAGATTGAGGAACACTTGCGCCAGCCGAGTGACGTCGGCATCCACCATGACTGGTTGCGTCGGAAGCGTGACAGTGAGGTCATGACCCATCTGCTCGATCAACGGGCGGCTGGATTCCAGTGCACTCTCCAGGACCGCCGCCAATGGTACGCGCTCTCTCCGGAGTTCCAGCGCGTTGCGGCTGATGCGGCTCACTTCCATCAAGTCATCGACCAGCCGTACCAGGTGCGCCGTCTGCCGCTCCATCATGCTGCGGGCCCGTTCGACGGTCGCCGCCTGCCCACCCGCCAGCTTCATCAGTTCCAGGCCATTGCGAATCGGGGCCAGCGGGTTGCGAAGCTCGTGCGCCAAGGTCGCCAGGAACTCGTCCTTGCGGCGGTCCGCCTCGGACAAGTCGGCGGCCAAC
>CAYWCJ010000408.1:0-4212 GCA_964456595.1 uncultured Gemmatimonas sp.
ATTCACAAAGAGCTGGGGCAGGAAGACGGCGACGAGGTCGAGGAGTTCACCAAGCAGCTGGCGACGCGCAAACTCCCCGAAGCCGTGTCGCTTCGCGCGCAGCGAGAGCTGCGCAAGTTGCGTCGCAGTGCGCCGATGTCTCCCGATGCGGCGGTGGCGCGCGGCTGGCTCGACTGGGTGGCGGCGTTGCCGTGGTCCAATCGCAGCGACGACACGATCGATCTGGCGCATGCGCGCGGCGTGCTCGACGGTGACCACTTCGGTCTCGAGGAGGTGAAGGAGCGCATTCTCGATCACATTGCGGTGCTCGGACGCGTCGGCAAGTTGCCCGGCCCCCTGCTCTGTCTCGTCGGTCCTCCGGGTGTGGGCAAGACGTCTCTCGGCCGATCGATCGCCAACGCGCTCGGCCGCAAATTCGTGCGTATGGCGTTGGGTGGCGTGCGCGACGAAGCGGAGATTCGTGGTCATCGTCGGACGTACATCGGCGCCATGCCCGGGCGCATCATTCAGGCGATGCGTCGTGCCGAGACGGTGAATCCCGTCATCCTGCTGGACGAAGTGGACAAGCTGGGCAGTGATTGGCGCGGTGATCCGGCGGCGGCGTTGCTCGAGGTGCTCGATCCCGAGCAGCATCACGCGTTCAACGATCACTATCTCGAAGTGGACTACGACCTGTCGCAGGTGCTGTTCATCACGACGGCGAACTCGTTGCAGTCGATTCCCGAAGCGCTGCGCGACCGCATGGAGATCATCCGTCTGCCCGGCTATCTCGAGCCGGAGAAGCTGGCCATCGCGCGTCGATTTCTCGTGCCACGTCAGTTGGAATCGCATGGCATGGCGCCGACGCGCGTGACGATCGAAACGGAGGTGCTGCAGGCGGTCATTCGCGGCTGGACGCGCGAAGCCGGTGTGCGTGATCTCGATCGGCGCATCGCGCGGTTGGCTCGGAAACTCGCGCGGCGCGAAGTGTCGGATGACGCCGACATGATCGTCACGATCGACGAGCTGCCGGCGATGCTTGGTCCGGCGCCCCACGATCACGAAGATCCAGGATTGCATGACCAGGTGGGTGTGGCGTCGGGGCTCGCGTATACGAGCGTGGGCGGCGACTTGCTGGAGATTGAAGTGAGCGTCGTGCCCGGCCGTGGTCGGTTGCAGCTCACCGGCACGCTGGGCGACGTCATCAAGGAGTCGGCGGCAGCCGCGTTGAGCTACGTGCGCTCCCGTGCGAACGCACTCGGACTGCCCACCGATTTCTACCGCACGCGCGACATTCACGTACATCTGCCCGCAGGTGCAACGCCCAAGGATGGTCCGTCAGCTGGTATCGCGTTGGCGACCGCGCTGACCAGCGCGTTGACCGGCATTCCGGTGCGTGGCGACGTCGCGATGACGGGTGAAGTGACGTTGCGCGGCCGTGTGCTGCCGATCGGCGGCATTCGCGAGAAGGGCGTCGCGGCGCATCGTCATCGTGTCGCGCACGTGATCGTACCGCAGGGGAATGCAAAGGATCTGTCGGAGCTTCCGGAGGATGTGCGCTCGCAGGTGACGTGGCATCCTGTTCGGACGATGGATGAAGTGCTGGCCTTGGCATTGCGACATCCGTTGCCTGAGCCGCTGATCGAAGCGGTGGCGGTATTCGAGTCGCCGGAGCGTCCAACGTGAGCGGCGCGGAGTCCGCAGATCCAGCCGCGGGCGCAAACGCACGCGTGGATCCGTTGGTCATCAAGTCCATCGAGTTTCTCGGCCCGATGGCGACCACGGGCGGCTGGCGTCCACCTGAGGAGCTCCCGGAAGTGGCGTTCGCCGGCCGCTCGAACGTAGGCAAGTCGTCGCTGCTCAACCGGCTGATGCGACGCAAGTCGTTCGCGCGCGTGAGCAACACGCCCGGGCGCACGCGCGAGATCAACTTTTTCAAGGTCAACGAGTCGTTCGTGCTCGCCGATCTGCCTGGGTACGGTTACGCGCGCATCTCGAAGGCGCGGAAAGCAGAGTGGCGTCCGCTGATCGAAGGCTATCTGTCGGAGAGTGGGGTACTGAGTGGTGTAGTGCTGCTGCTCGACGCGCGCCACGATCCGACCGACGATGATCGCACGATGCTCGATTTCCTGGCCGAGTTGGGCGCGCCGACGATCGTCGCCGCGACCAAGGTGGACAAGATCAAGCCGATGGCCGCCGTGGAGCGCGTGAAGATTCTCGCCGACCTGGTCGGACTCGATGCCGATCAGATCGTGCCGTTCAGCGCGCGCACCGGCGAAGGGCGCGACGAACTCGCATCGGCATTGGTGGAGTTGCTGGCCATGCCGGATTGGAGGGCGATCGAAGGATGAGCCGCTTCACACCGCGTTCGACGTCGGGAATTCCGACGCTGCTGCCGCTGTTGCTCGCGGCGGCTCTCGCCTGCGCTCCCGGGAGCCCGATACCGGCGCAGGTCCCGCCGGTCGGCACGCCGCCCACGCAAGCCGATTCGCTCGACCCCAATCTCATTCCCGCCGGCTTCGGTTCGCTGCGTCAGGACGATATCGCCATCAAGGTCGCACCCTCGAGCGGGCTGCAGGTGCGCGCCATCCCGCTCGACGAACGATTTCTGCGACTGCTTGGCCCCGATTCGTATCGGTCGCTGCACGACCTTTCGCGGAGCAAAGCGAAGGAAGTGAACGCGGTGAAGCAGCGCTCCCGTCTGCCCTCGTATTCGGTGTGGTACGTAAGCTTTTTTGCGCTCGAGCAGGGCGAGACGCGCTTCTCTCCGCAGGAATTCATCATCAACAACGTCGGTCGCGACTTTCGACCGATCGATGTCATTCCGATGACGCCGGGCTTCGGCGAGTACCGGTTGAAGCAGCGCGAGACGCAGTCGGCGCTCTTCATTTTCGACGGCCAGCTCGATCTGTATCAGCCGTTGATCGGCCTGATGGAAGCGACACCGAGCGTGACCAATTGGTCGCAGGTGCTCGAACGCGCCGATCGTGAGCGCGCCCTGGTGCGTTCACGAGCAGCGTCGTCCGCGCCGAAAAAGCCGAACTGATCGCCCCTACTTGGCCGGCAGTTCGCGCAGCCAGATGTTGCGGAAGCTGATCGGCGGCGATGGATCGCCGTGCGACTGCAGCAGGATCGGCAAGGCGCCGTGCGCGCTGTACGACGGCGCGCCGATGTAGCGGGTGAAGCCCTTGAGGGCAACGTGATTCTGCACCAACACCCCGTTGTGAATCGCCGTGACGTACGCCGGCGACTCGAGAGTACCGTCCTGTCTGAAGCGCGGGGCTGTCCAGATCACATCGTACGACTGCCACTCGCCGGGCTGGCGCATCGCATTCGCCTGCGGAATGGCCTGCTTGTACAGACTCGCCGCCTGTCCGTTGGAATACGTGGTGTTCTGATACGAATCGAGGATCTGCAGCTCGTAGCCGTCTTCACCCGTGAAGCCCAGATACAGCCCGCTGTTTCCGCGTTCCTGGCCAACGAATGTGAGGCCCGTGGGAACGCGCCACTCGAGATGGATCTGATAGTTGCGGAAGCTGCGTTTCGTCTGGATGTCACCGGTGTTCTTGTTGACGGTGAGCACGCCGTTGGCGACCGTCCATCCCGCCTTCGACTGGTCCTTGGCATTCACCCACTCGGTCAGGGTCCGGCCGTCGAAGAGTACGATCGCGTCGCTGGGCGGTGCGCTGCTGTTGAGACCCGGTGTAATCACCTTGGGCACCGGCGTCCAGACTTCCGTGTCCTTCGGGTTCCCGACCGGCTGCTGCGCGGAGAGCGCGAGTGGCGCGGCGATCGCGAGGATCGAGAGAGCAGTGCGCCGGAGCGCGGAAGCGCGATTCATGGCAGGGCTGGATGAGGAGGGAGGTGGGAGAACTCAGTATTCAGCGACGCGCATCCGGAACCCGCAAGACATCCTCCACCGCGCCCGCATCGCCCTCGCGCAGCAGATGCACGGCATAGCGCACCGCGTCATGTTCGCGTGGCCAGGCGAGCGTCTTGATCGCTGCCGACGGCGTGCGCCACGCGAACGCGTCGTGCTCGATGCCGATCTGCACCTGCTCCGGATGCGACACCACGGCCGCAAAGACCAGCGCCATCTGCACGGTGTCGGTCTGATGCAGGTAGAACGGGTTGGCGGTGATGCTGTACAGGCGCTCGACCTCGAGTCCGGTTTCTTCGCGCACTTCGCGTCGCGCGGCGTCGGATGGTCGCTCGCCGGCCTCGATGCTGCCG
>CAYWCJ010000409.1:0-4200 GCA_964456595.1 uncultured Gemmatimonas sp.
CCGAAGGCACGATCGTGACGCGATCGCTGTAGTCCAGATCGCGCGCGATGATTTCAGTCAGCGAGTCGCCGAGGGTGCCGCGAATGGGGAGCACCAGCATCGAGGTCTTCTGACCGGGCCGCGCCTGAATGCCGAGTCGCACGCCGGGTGGCTGTTCCTGCGCGGCTCCGTGCGCGACCGGAACGGAGAGCAGGACGAGCAGCGCGAACGCGGACCAGCGCGGAGACACCTTACATTGGCGAGTGAGTGCGAGGCGTGCGGTGCGCGGCGCGTGACCGCGCGGTGATCTCAAACGATTCACAGCATCAGGGTCGGAGGGAATAGTCGAACGTGAAGTAGACCACGAGCACATCGTCCTTCCACCCCGACGGCAGCGCACCAAAGCTGCGTGTGGCTCCGACAGCTTCGACCGCACCCGAGGACTCCGCATCGTACAACCGATCGCCCGACGATCTCACGATCTCGATGCCCGCGACGGATCCATCACGACGAATCATGAACTTCACTTCGGTGACGAGCGTGGCGGCGACACGGCGGGGCGTCCAATTCAGCGTCAGCTGCCGCACGATGTTGTTCAGGTACCCAGGAAACGGGAACGCGATCCCCTCGGTCTTGATGTTTGCAACATCCGCGCCTTTCCCGCCCACCGCGCCACTGCCCGCCTTCGGAAGGTCGGTTGCCGACTTGCTCGCCACGTTCGCTGCCTTGCTGCCAGCCGCGCGAGATGGCGTGGCCGACGGCGTCGCCTTTGGTGGTGCTTTCACCGCGCGCTTTGTACTCGGCAACGCCTTCTCGGGAGGCGCAGCGCGCTCCGCCCCCGACGGCGTGGGTTTCGGTGATGGCTCAGCGGTGCGTTTGGCGGCGTCGACGACGCCCGCCTGACGCGGCCCCGGCGGCGCGCCAACGAGATCCACGCGATAGACCGGCGGTCGCATCGGTGCCGGCGTGCCGGCCCACATCACCACGGCCACCACGACAGCCACATGCACCACGCTCGAAAGCAGCAGGCCACCACCGATGCCGCCCTTCCCCGCCGCCGGACGATTGCGCACTCGGGCCGACGAAGCGGACGTGTTCGCCGTGGTATTCGCCGTGGTATTCGCCGTGGTATTCGCCGTCGCGCTCATCGCGCCGGCTCCGGCTCGGCCACGAGTCCAACATCGGTGACGCCCCCCGCGCGCATCGCGGCGACGATCCGCACAACGGTACCGTAGGGCACGTCCTTGTGCGCGCGGAGGTAGACGCCTCCACCGCCCTTCTTCTCCGACAGCGCCTTGATGCCGCGCGAAAACTCGTCGAGGGTGAACGGAGTCTCGTCGATGAAGATGCGGCCGCGTTCGTCCACCGTGACCACGAGTCCATTCTTGGGCTCGAGCGGTTGCACGTTGGCCTGGGGCAGGGCGATGTCCACACCACCTTGCATGATCGGCGCGGTGATCATGAAGATCACCATCAGCAGCATCATCACGTCGATGAGCGAGACGACGTTGATCTCGCCGTTCACACTCATGCGCTCACCGCGTCGGCGCAGACGCATGGCCGGTCAGATCCGCCCTTCGCGGACCATCAGCGCGATGAGCTCCGAACCAAAGCCTTCGAGCGCGCTGTCGAAGCGATTGAGTCGCGCCGCGAAGATGTTGTACGCGAAAGAGGCGGGGATGGCCACCGCGAGCGCCGCGGCCGTGGCCGTGAGGGCGATGGCGATGCCGGGTGCGACGGCGCCAATGTTTCCGGAGCCCTTGGCCGCGATACCGGTAAACGCACTGATCACACCAAGCACGGTGCCGAACAATCCGATGAGCGGACTCACACTGCCCACCGTCGCCAGCCACGGGATGTACGCGCCCAACACCTCGCGTTCCTTGCTGCTTTCGGCGTCGAGCACGAGACGCAACGCTTCCACCTGCGAGCCGGACAGCCGCGCACTGCGTTCGCCGGTCGCCGCCATGGCGGGACGCGTGTCGGCGAGGAACTGCACGGCGCGTGCGAACACGGCGGTGAACGCACTGCGCTTGGCGCGCTGCGCGAGTGTGGCCGCTTCGTCGATACCACGCGCGCGTTCGAAATCGTACACGAAGGCACGACCGTTGGACTCAGCCGCGCGGAACGCACGCCACTTGGCGAACATGATCCCCCACGAAAGCAACGACATGACGACGAGCAGGGCCAGCACTGCCTTGGTGACCCAATCGCTGCCCATGATCATCGCCAGCGGCGACGCGGGCACGCCCTCGTTCTGAGCGCCGAGTTGCAGCAACGCGAACAGCGGACCCACGCCAAACGTCATCGCGTCGCCGCACCGCTGCGGAAATCGGCGAAGTAGCGGAAGGTGTTGCGGAGGCCGTCCGCCAGGGACACCGTTGGCGTCCACCCGAGTACCTGCTTGGCCTTCGAGGTCTCGAGCGCGGACCGTGCGAGCTCGCCGGCGCGTGCTGGCGCATAGTCGATGGGCGTTGTCGCGCCGGACACATCAGACAACGTTGTCGCGAGTGTATTCACGCTGGTCTCGATCCCGGTGCCGATGTTGAAGGCTCGCGCATCGAGACGGCCGGGAGCCGGGAGCGCGCTCGAGGTCGCCGCGGCGAAGTTGGCGTCGGCAACATCTCCGGCATACACGTAGTCGCGCGTCTGGGTCCCATCGCCGAACACCGTCAGCGCGCGACCGTCGAGCACACGATTGCAGAAGATCGCGACCACACCGGCTTCGCCATGCGGATCCTGGCGCGGCCCATACACATTACCGTAACGAAGCGCGACCGTGTCGAGCTTGTGCACGCGACCGTAGTACGCGAGATAGTACTCGACGGACAACTTCGCGATGCCGTATGGGGACTCGGGGTCCTTGGAGAACGTTTCCGCACTTGGCGGCGGATCGAAATCGCCATACAGCGCGCCTCCGGTGGACGAGAACACGACGCGGGTGTCGTGCCCGCTCGCCTGCACGGCCTGCATGATGTTGAGCGTGCCGAGGATGTTGCGCGTGGCGTCGTAAACCGGATCGAGGACGCTGCGGCGCACGTCAATCTGCGCCGCCAGGTGACAGATCACATCGAAGCCACCTTCGCGCACGAGCGTCGCCGCTTCCGGTGTTGTGATGTCGTCACGCACGAAGCGCGCGCCGGGAGTGAGATTCTCCTCGCGGCCGCTCGAGAGGTTGTCGAGCACGGTCACCTGCCATCCTTCGGCGCTGAACCGATCCGCCACGTGCGAGCCGATGAAGCCCGCGCCTCCCGTCACCAACACCGTCTTCGCCATGCAGTCGCATCCTCACGAAATGGAGATCAAGGTGCGTGCCGGCTCGTGCGCTTCTCGGCGACACGCGTGTCCCAATGTACACGCGCGCCTGCGACAATGTGGCCGCAGGCGCGCGATTTGTGCTTCAATCCAACTTTCGATCAACAGCCGTCGGACGTGATGTAACCCGATTGCCGATCAGGGCACCCGTGCAACGCGTCTGGCCGCAACGCCGATCGCGATCTCGGCCCGATCCTGCTTGACGATGATCGCACTGCTTTCACCTGCGCCGACGCGTACCACGCGCGCTCGCGCAATGCGTTCGTCGCCGACTCCCGCGACGAGCGCGGCCGCGCTGCGCAGCTCGAACTCGTCGCCGGCCTGCACACCCTGCGCGCTGCCCGCACCCAGCAGCACAAAGCTCTGCAGCGTTGGCAGCGATTCGGCGCCGTCGATCCAGCGCACCGAGGTCGCCACGTCACTGCTCGTGGTACTGATGGCGCGCGCCGAAAGCGGAGCTGCGGTACCCTGCACGAGCATGACTGCCTGCCCTTGCTCCACATTCCCCGATTGCGTGTGCACGATGGCAAGGATCGGCTTGCCCGCTTCGACCCGAGTAACGCGAACGACGCCGGTCGGGATGGCCACCCGCACGCCCTTACTCACCTCGGGCGTTACCCGCACGCTGACCAGCCTATCACCGACTGCCAGCGACACACCGGCCGGTGCGGAGAGCTCGACTTCGTCAGCGATGAGCAAGCGCTGCGGCTCCTCGCTCGTCCCCGACGAAGGTGAGCCCATACGACGGATCAGACGACCACTCTTGAGCAGCACCGAGGCCTCGATCGAGAACGGCGCGGACTCGTACTCGCCGCGACGTGGGGCGGGCGCATCGGCCTTGCTGAGCGCACGGGCTTGCGCGTCGACCTCGGCGGCTTCGGGAATGCGACGAAGGAAGACGGTGGC
>CAYWCJ010000410.1:0-4195 GCA_964456595.1 uncultured Gemmatimonas sp.
GCCTCCGATGTCGCTGTTGCGTGCAGTGGTAACGACGTTATGTCAGGGTCACCTACTTTGGAGACGGTCTCGTGTCTGTGTCGCGCCGCGATTTTCTCGAGCGTTCTGCCGCCCTTGCCGCGGCCGGTTTCATGCCGCGCCTTGATACCCCTGAGAGTGACGTTCGCCCCGCGGCAACGTTAGGGGGCGCGGTCGAGGCCGGGGCGGGGGTGCGCGCGCGCCCGATCGTCATCGCGTCGAAGAACGGCATCCGCGGCGTGAAGGTGGCCTACGAACAGATCGTGGCCGGTGGTGATCCGCTCGACGCCGCGATCGCGGGTGTCAGCATTCAGGAGCTGGATCCGAACGATCAGAGCGTCGGACTGGGCGGTTTGCCGAACGAAGATGGCGTCGTCCAACTCGACGCGTCGTGCATGCACGGCCCCACGCGACGCGCCGGTTCGGTGAGCTGCATCGAGGACATTGCGACGCCGAGTCTGGTGGCCAAGGCCGTGATGGACTACACCGACCACGTGATGCTCGTGGGGCCCGGCGCGAAGCGGTTTGCGCTGGCGATGGGCTTCAAGGAGCAAAATCTGCTGACCGATAAGACCCGACAGGATTGGATGCGCTGGAGGTCGCGATTGAACAAGGGCGACGCCTGGCTCGATCACGACGACGATATCAAGGTCAAGTTCACGACCGGCACGATCAACATGAACGCCGTCACGGCAAACGGTGACATCGGCTCGGTGACCACCACCAGCGGCATGGCGTGGAAGATTCCCGGTCGCATCGGCGACAGCCCCATCATCGGCGCGGGGCAGTATTGCGACAACACCGTGGGCGCCGCCGGCAGCACGGGACGCGGCGAAGCGAACATCAAGGTGTGCGGCGCGTTCCTCGCCGTGGAGTTCATGCGGCAAGGGCTCGCGCCACAGCAGGCGCTGCTCAAAGTCGTCGAACGCGTCATCGCCATGACCGAATCGCGTCTGCTCGACAGCAACGGGCGCCCGTACTTCGATCTCGATTTCTACGCGGTCACGAAGGACGGACGTTACGCGGGCGTGTCATGCTATGAAGGGAGCGGGTTCGCCGTGTGCGATGCACAGGGTGCACGCACGGAGCCGAGCGCGTATCTGTTCAAGGCGACGGAGCGAGCGAAGCCACGGTAGCCGAGGCTATCGAAATGGCTTGGGTCCCGCGCCGTCCTTGAGTTCGCGCAACATTCGATCGTCGCCGGTGAGCTCCCAGTAGATCAGCGACACGGGGATCATACCCACGCCGTTCACCTCGTCGAAGAAGCGTTGCATCGTGAATGCATCGCCCAACTGTCGCGCGCGTTCGGCGATCGTCTCCTCCATCAGGCGACCGCCGGTGATGTATGAAGCGCCATAGCCCGGCTGTCGCAGATACAAGTGCTGCTCGAAGCCGAGCAGTGGGTCTCGGCGCATCCACCCTCGCGGCGTCCAGTTCACGTGCAGGTCGCCAGCCTGCGCCATTGTGAGTTCGTTCGCGTGCGCATAGAGGTTGCCCAGGCCGCGTGCGGCACGCGCCGCGAGCATGCTCCAGACAATCTCCCGCGAACGCGGCGACTGATCGTACAGACCGGCGTGCATCATCCACTCTTCCATCGCCGTCGCCATCCCTTCGGCCCGACTCATCCACACGTTGTAGAGCAAGGGCGTGCGACGGATTGTGCTGGGGTGCGGTTGCTCGACGAATCGCGCGTTGTCCCACCAGTGCCAGAGGTGAGTCCAGAGGGGAATCGGATCGCGATGGTTGGTTTGCGCAAAGAAATTGCGGGCGGCGGCGGGTGAAAACGACGGAGTCCGTTCGCGGAGCGCACGCTCCATCCAGGGTTCGTAGGTGACCATCTTCCGGTCGCGCACGAACGCGAGATAACGCGCGATCGCCGCGTTCTGCAGCGAGTCGTACGCCGCTGGCGTCTCGGCCACCTGCATCGGTGGCAGGTCGCGATTACGGTGCTCCTCCAGACGCAGCGCGGCGTGCGCGCGCGCGAGTTCGCGTCGCGTGATGCTGACTTCGTCGTCCCACGTGAACGGCACCAGCAGCACATTGCGCAGAAACCACGTGTACTGCGCCTTGCCGATCCCCGACGGGCCTGTCTTCCGTGGCGCTTCCGCACGCAGCCACTCGGCGAACGCGGAGGTTGCCGTGGTGGCGCTGTCGATCGTTTGAGTGAGTTCGGTGTTTCCGCGCGCGAGTGCCAGTCGCTTGAGCTCAGCGAGCGACTGGCTCTGTTCTTCGAACGCGCGAACGCCGCCAATCCAGAGGTCGCGCGCGTTGGCGCCCGTCAGATTGCGACGCGCCATCCGCAGCAGTGGCGGAATGGTGCGCAACTGTGCATCGAGCTGCGCGGACTGCGATGCGGAGAGTCGTTGCGACGAATCGAATCGCGTCCGCGGCCAGAGCGGATACTGCCAGAGTCGAATCCGGCCGTGTATCGTTGGCCCTTCCTCCGCCGGCGTGTCACTCTGCTCCGTGCGGATGGACGCGTAGAAGGCCGGATCGCGCGCGAACGGCTTGAGCACACCGAGTTGGTACTGCAGGCCGTTCATTTCGGCGCGGACGATCTGCCAGTCTACCTGCTCCGGAATGCGCCAGCCGGCGGTGTCGATCGCGCGGAGTCGACGCTGCATCGCTGTCAACTGCGTGAGCCGACGCGTGTTCGTCGTCGGCGCGTAGTCGGGCAGTCCGTTGACGCGCGGCGACTCCTCGAACCGACGCCACTCGGCGAACAGGGTGAGCAGCTTCGCATAGGTCGTGCTGACCTGGGGCGACTGCGCGTGGCCGCGCATCGGTACGGCGACCGCATGCAGTAGCGCGAGCAGCGCCAGTAGAGGCGGGGTCGTTCGTGGGGAAAAGTGCGAGGGAGTGAGCATATCGCAAAGGTACGATCCCGCAGCGTCGGTGGCAGCGGCGAATGCGCACGCGTCGAGCGCGAGCCGCCACCTCATGCCAATTCGTTCGACTTGCGACGGCATGCGACACACCTCGCGCGGCCACTCACGGCGCGTCCTGCGCAATCTTCATCTTCGCCAGCAGCGCCTTGAAGCGCGGATGACGCCGTTCCGCCGGACTGTAGACGTGGAATTTCAAGCCCGGCTTCCAGATCAGATGCGCGTTATACGCGCAATCCAGGTCGCGAAATGCGCCGTCCAAGTCACCGGCCTTATGGTGCGAGAAATCCCTCCCGCTCAGCCGCCACGCGCAGCCGATCGTCGAAGGTGACGAACTGCCCATTGGCGCTCGGCCCAGTCCATTCCAGCGCGGCCGCGAGTTGCAGCGCGTCCGCGGCGCGCAGCGGATGCAGTCGCAACACGCGCATCGCCTGCCCACGCACGCCAGCTCCTGGTTGAATCTCGAACCAGCTTGCCCCCAGTTCCTCGAGCAGCGACCGCGCCAACCGTTCCTCGGCAGCGTTCAGCAGTTGGTCGCGATGCAGCCGCGCGATCGCCGACGCGCATTCAACCGCGGAGCCCCACCAGACGATGACTTCTTTGTCTTCACGCAGCAGCCGCTTGGCGTGCTCCGAGCGCGGCTGCTCCAGACAGAGCGGCACCAGCGCCGAGGAATCCCAAAACCTCACCGCCCGTCCTCGCGCTCGTCGAGCAGCGCGGCCAGCGACGCGCCGGTCGCGTCGTGCGGACGGCGACGTTTGAGAAACTCCGATGAGAGTTTCGTGGTGGGTGCACGCAACCGCCCGCTGCGGAGCAGCATGTCGCGCCGACTCTCCTCCAAGTCGTCGCCGAGGATAGGCGTGAGACGCGCGATGAGTCGACCTCGATCGGTCACCAGCACGTCTTCGCCGTGACGGACGATGTCGAGAAACGCGCTGAGGCGGGCTTTCAGCTCGGAAATGGAGACGGTCGTCATATGACCAGTCTAGTCATATTAATCGGACCCATCAAGGTCATCGGACGTCGCATTCGACTGCATGGCACGCAGTCAGCCGAGTGGGAGGGACGCGCGCATCCGTGCCCGCGCTCGCGCCCGCGACAGCGCGCTCCCAGGCGCCGCTGTGCCGCTATCTTTGCGGGATGACGCACGCCGACCAGACTCTCCCCGCTCCCTACGAGCCGTCCATCATCGAGCGCCGCTGGCAGCAGCGGTGGGCCGAACGTGGCACCAATCGGGTCGATCTCGACCACGCCAAAAGGCCGTTCTATTCGCTCATGATGTTACCCTATCC
>CAYWCJ010000411.1:0-4161 GCA_964456595.1 uncultured Gemmatimonas sp.
TGGCTTAGCATACCAGTTGCGCGGGCCGGTTGCCAATCGCGCGTCCCCGCAGAAGACTCCACGCATGACCGTGCTCATCACCGGAGCCACCGGCTACATCGGCGGTCGCCTGACGTCGCGCCTTGTTGAGCGCGGCATCAAGGTGCGCCTGCTCGTGCGCGATGCGCGGCGCATTCGCGGCCGCTGGTGGGAACACGAAGTCGAAGTGGTGACGGGCGACCTGTTCGACGCACAGTCGCTCGAACGCGCGCTCGATGGCGTGGAGCAAGCGTATTATCTCGTGCACTCCATGACGCACGCCGACGATTTCGCCGAACGCGATCGGATCGCGGCGCGCAACTTCGTCCACGCCGGGCGGCATCTCCGGCATTGCATCTATCTCGGCGGTCTCGTTCCCGAGGCCGTCGAAGTCTCGCGGCACTTGCAGAGTCGCGGCGAAACGGGCGCGATCCTCCGAGGCGGACTTCCGACCACGGAGTTCCGCGCCGGTCCGATCGTCGGCTCAGGCTCTGCCTCGTTCGAGATGGTGCGCTATCTCACCGAGCGTCTGCCGTTCATGGTCGCACCAAAGTGGATCGTGAACCAGGTGCAACCCATCGCCGTGCGCGACGTGCTCACGTATCTCATGGCGGCCCGTGATGAAGAGCCGAGTGGGATCGTGGAGATCGGCGGGGCAGATCGCTTGTCGTTTCGCGACATGCTGCAGGGGTACGCGGCGGTACGCGGACTGCGTCGCACCATCATTCCGGTTCCCATTCTGGCGCCTGCGCTGGCGGCGCTCTGGATCGACCGCATCACGCCGATTCCGCGACGGCTCGCCGAGCCCCTCGTGGAGGGGATCGCGCATCCGGTGTTGGCCGACACGCGTAAGGCGCAGGCGATCTTTCCGGACATCCGCCCGATGCACTACAAGACCGCGGTGGAGCGCGCCCTCTCGCGCTTGACCGAGCACGCCGTCGAATCGCGGTGGAGCGACGCACTCGGCGACGACAAGACATACGAACTGCGGGATCGCGAGGGGGTGCTGGAGGAGACACGATCGATCTACGTCGAAGCGCAGCCCGATCAGGTCTTCCGCGCCTTCTGTCGCCTTGGCGGCGATCAGGGGTGGTTGGTGTACAATGTGCTGTGGCGTATGCGTGGCTTCATCGACCGGTTGGTGGGTGGGCCGGGGCTCCGGCGCGGGCGGCGTGACCCCGCATGGCTGTATCTTGGTGAGGCAGTGGACTTCTGGCGCGTGGAGATGGTGGAGCGACCGCGCATCCTGCGGTTGCGCGCCGAGATGAAAGTGCCCGGACATGCGTGGCTCCAGTTCACCGCCGTGCCGGAGGGCAGTGGCACGCGGCTGATTCAGACCGCGTTGTTTGCGCCGCGTGGGCTGTTCGGGTTGGCGTACTGGTATGCGATGTTTCCTGCTCACCTCTTCATTTTCGGCGACATGGCCAAGGCAGTAGCGCGACTGGCACTGAAGGAACCGGTGACGGCCGTCGAGCCGCGACTCGGGGCGACGGCGTGAACGGCGCCCTCGATCTCGTGCGCGTAGGTGGTGTGGGCGTGCTGGCCGTTCAGGTGCTCGCGTTGCTGCTGCTGCTCACGCGCCTGATGCCCGGACGCACCCGGCGTCCTCCCGTCGAGCCGATGCTCGCGCCGCGACGCGATACGACGGTGACGGTGATCGTCGCCACGCTCAACGAAGCGAAGCGCATCGGTCCATGCCTCGACGGACTGATGGCGCAGACGGAGCCGTTGCTGGAAGTGTTGGTGGTGGACAGTCGCTCCACCGATGGCACGCGTGAACTCGTGGAGGCCGCCGCAGCGCGCGATCCGCGCATCCGTCTGATCACCGACGATCCACTCCCTGAAGGCTGGGTTGGGAAAGTGTGGGCGCTCGAGACGGGCTTGCGGCACGCGAAGGGCGAGTGGGTACTCGGCATCGACGCGGACACCATGCCGGCACGGGGTCTTGTTGGGGCGGTCGTGACCGCGATGGAAGCGGACGGATACGAAGTCGCATCCTTTGCACCGCGCTTCATGAACCAGAGTTCCGGCGAGCGTTTCGTGCAGCCGGCGATGCTGGTGACGTTGGTGTATCGCTGCGGCGCGGCCGGCGCCACGCAACCGCCGCCGGATCGAGTGCTCGCCAACGGGCAGTGCTTCCTGGCGCGGCGCGCGTTGCTCGAACAGCATGGCGGCTATGCGCCAGCGCGTGCGTCGTTCAGCGACGACGTGACGTTGGCCCGACATCTCGCCGCGCTCGGGGCGCGCGTCGGATTTCTCGACGGGTCGCGCATCATTTCGGTGCGCTCGTATTCGTCGCTTGGGGAGATGTGGCGCGAGTGGGGACGCAGCTTCGATCTCAAGGATGCGACGCCGACGTGGCGTCGGTGGATGGACGTGGTGCTCGTGTGGTGCATGCAGGCGCTCCCGATCCCGATGCTCGTGCTGTGCGCAGTGCTGGTCGCCACCGGCGTGGTCGGTCCGGACGATTCACGCTGGATGCTGGTGCAGGCACTCGCGCTGGTGAATCTGTCGGCGCTGACGGTCCGACTGATGCTGCTGGTGGCGCTGCGCGGGTGCTACGAAGAGCGTGGCACGAGCTTCTGGCTGTCGTGGTTGGCGGATATTCCGGCGGCGTGGCGGTTGACGCAGAGCACGGCGCGAGTGCCGCGAAGTTGGCGGGGGCGGCAGTACGACACCCTCGCCACTGAATCCGGACGTTAGGTCGTCCGCGTCACCCCGCCGCACCGCGCCTCAATCTTCCACTTTCACTCGGCCCACCATGCCGAGCAACGCGTGCGGATCGCACTGGAAGTAGTAGCTCTTTCCGGACGGAAAGTTGACCGGAATCTCGATCGCCTGACCAGGAAGCTGCGCGAACGCAGACATCGCCGGAAGGTCCGCGACGCCCGGGTTCGAATCGGCAAGGAAGTGCACGTTATGTACGCCGGCCACGAGTACGAACTTGAGCACGTCGCCGCGATGGGCCTCGACGTTCTTGGGGGTGAAGTAATTCCCATTCTCGTCGGTGGTCATCTCGATCGTGATGACTTTGCCCGTAGGCGCTGGCGCTGACCTGGCTGACGGCGCCGCCGCCGGTGCTGCGTCATCCGCGTTTGGCTTCCTGGATGCATCGCCACCGCACGCGGAGGCAATGAGCGCGCCGAAGACGAGGGAAAGAGGGGAAACACGAGAAATCTGACGCATTTGAACGATTCTCCGGGGCGGGTCGTGGGACCCGGTTCAGAAATCACGGCGCTCGAATGCGCGCCGCCCCGCCCACGCGGGGATGAAGGTCCAGAGCAACAAGCCGCTCACGGCGGCCAGTGTGCCGAAAAGACTACCGAGGTAGCGATGCATGACCGCGCCGGTGTAACCCATCATCGCGGCGGTGTCGCTCTGCATCACGATCAGGGCACGCGTCAGATCGACCGGGTTGAACAGCGTGAGCGCCAGCATGGGGCGCTCGAGCGGATAGTCGGCAAACGTGGTGGCGACGAGCAACACGCCGCCGTCGTACACGACCGTGAGCAGCAGCCAGAGTGCCAGGGCGAGTGCGACGCCGCGCAGTCGATCGTCGACCAGTACGCCAACGAGCAGCGCGATCCCACCAAACACCAGCGCGAGCGCAATGCCGCCACCGAGTGTGATGGCAAGCAATGCGAGCACGTCCGTCGTGATCGCGCGATGCAGCAACAGCGGGAGCAGCAGTCCGACCGCGAACGCACCGGCAAGCGGCGCCACCAGGCCGAGGTAGAGTGCGGCGAACAACGACGAGCGCTTGACCGGCTGCGACAGCAGCAACTCGTTGAACTCTCTCGCGGCATGCCACGAGATCACGCCGTAGATGACCGACACGAGTGGCACGATCAGCAGGACGACGTTGAGCAGGCTGACGAGCGCACGTGGTGCGGAGCCGGTGAGCCGGAGCACGCTCTCGGTGAGCAGGAACATCCCCGCCGCGAAGAACAGCACCCCGCGGTTGCGTCGGAGATTGCGCGCCTCGTGGCGGAGCACCGTGGTGACGACGCTCATGCGGCCTCCACGGCGCCAAGCATGGCGCGGAGTTCGTCCGACTGCATCAGCAGCGCAATCGCCCGCTCGAGCGACGTGGCGCCGGTGCGCTCCTGCAGTGCCTGCAATGTGCCCGCGAAGGCCACGCGC
>CAYWCJ010000412.1:0-4149 GCA_964456595.1 uncultured Gemmatimonas sp.
GCGGTGGCCAGATGCGGCGCACCGAGATAGCCGGGCCAGCCTGCCTTCTGCGCCACAGCGAACGCCTCCGCGTAGTTCACGCCTGCAACCGGCGGAGCGGTCCTGTAGTCCCGCGCCACAAGATCAGGGCGCAGGTACAGCATCAGGCTGTGCTCGTCCATCCCCGCGTGCAGCGAAAGCCCATCCGCCAGCTTCTCTGCGGGAGTCATCACGGACATGGCGCCTCCCCACCCGCCGAGCACGGGCAACAGTCCCCACAGGTTGACCATCGTGCCGCCATACGTATCATGGAAGAAATCCGAGGCATCATCGAGCGCGCCGATGTGCAGCGGCGACCCGTGTACATGCACGAGCAGCACCCAGCGGAAGCCCTGCTCGCCCAACTCGCTGGCGAGATCGACGAACGTCGCACGCAGCGTGGACGGACGTACCGCGTACGTGCCTGAAAACGAATACTGTCGACCGATCTCATTCGAACCGCTCGCGCCGGCCGACACCGGTGGAAAGATCAGCGCCGTCCAGCCGGGGCGTTCCGCGAGGATGCCGGCCGCGAGCTCGCTGGTGAGTCGCGCGCTCAGTATGCCGTCGGTGAATGCCGGCAGGTACGGCCCGTGCTCCTCGAGCATGCCTCCCTGCAGAATGACGACTGTGCGCGCTCGGTCGAGGGCGCGAATTTCCCGGGTGTTGAGGTCGCCAACGTGACGGACCTGCGCGGAGAGCACGCTGGTGGAAGCGAGGGTGCCCGCGACGAGCATGCCGAGTCCAACACGGTGGAATCGTTTCATGACACGCTCTCCTCTAAAACTTCCAGTTGTATCCCACCCGAATCACCTGGGTTTCGAGGTAATCCGTGCTCACGAGACGGAAATCGGTTCCGCGAATCGTTCGCTGTGCCTGCATCGTATTCAGGAGATCGGTTGCATTCGCCACAATCTCGCCCCTGCCGTTCTGGACGCTCTTCTTGGTACCGACGTCGAGGGAATAGCGACTCTCGATGCGGCCCTGCGGCAGCAGGTCCGGGGCAAGGTAGACATTCGACACTTGCGTCTGCCACCCTTTCGGCAGCGTGATGACCGCGTTCAGCTTCGCGTTTCCCGACGTGAGCTGCTGTCGTACCGACGAGAATCGGACCGGCACTGGATACTGATTGACGACCGAGAACGCATCGACATTCCGGCGGTATGCATTCGCGTTGGCGCTGAGTGACAGCTTCGAAGAGACAGACTGCTGCCAGACCAACTCGGAACCCGTGCTGGAGCTGCGCCCGCCGTTCTGAAAGACGTTGTACAGCAGCAGGCTGCCCGGTGCCTGCGTGGCGATGCGCGTGATGGTGCCATCGACAATCCGGTGATACGCCGCGGCGTAGAAGCTTCCCCTCGACCAGCTGGTCTTGTATCCCAACTCCGCCGACGTGGCGTACTGCGGCTGCAAGGCAGGGTTGCCGACCTTGATCAGCTCCGGTTCGTCATACTTGGGAAAAATGCGGATATCGACTTCGTTCGGACGATCGACGCGCCGATTGAAGAACAGCGACAGCTTGTTGGTTTCGTCGAACTTCCAGGCCGCCCGCACGTTCGGGAATGGCTGGAAGTAGCGATAACCATCGCTCTTGTACGTGTTGTGATCGGGATTGACGTCGTAGTCCACCTGCACCGTCTCGAAGCGAACGCCGCCTTCCAGCTCGAGGCGCTGGCTCTCGAACACATAGTTGCCGTAGAGCGCCGGAATTGTTTCGCGATACGTCGCCCAGCCGCCAGCGCCGGTATCGAGTGGCGAGTTCTGGCCGGCGAAGAACTGCATGTTCACGGGAATCGAGCGGTAGCGCCCCTTGAATCCGGCCTCTACGCGCCCCTGTCGCAGCGGTTTGATGTAGTCCGCGTTGAGATCCACGACGTGCTCGTCGGACAGCAGCTTGAACGCATCGGTTCCGACGAACGATGGCACCGTGTTCGTGAAGAAGTACTTTTCGTCTTCGCGGTGGAACGAGTAGTTCCCCGTGAACGCGAGCGTGTGCCCCGGTTGCGGGAACTTGTGTGTGAAGACGGACGTGCCGAAGGCGGTGTACTTGACTTCGTCCTCCAGGAATTGCCACAGGCGATAGCGATTCTGCAGTGAGCCGTTGAAGTACGGATTGTCACCGTTGTCGAGGATCTTCTCCCGGTTGAAGAGACCGGACACCGTCACGGAGTTGTGATCATCGAACGCGTGATCGACGCCCGCGTTCAACGTCGCGTAGTCGGTGCGTCGATTGCGCTTGATCTGTTGGAGAATGACCGTGCCGTCGTCGTAGGTGCGCGTGGAAAATTCGTTCCTGTTCAGCGTTGGCGAATAGAGCCAGTCGCCTTGCACGAACGTGTTCGTCGCCCCGTTTCGATAGTTGACGGACAGTGACGGATTGAACTTCGGGGTACCTTGGAACTGCGGGCGAATCGTGGGCAGGTTCTGCTTCCTGACCCACAGTGCGCCCGCACCACCCATCAGGCCAAGCTTGCCGTTGAAACCCTGCTGCTCCTGTTTTTTGAACACGAGGTTGATGATGCCGGCGCTGGCGTTCGCGTCGAATTTCGCCGACGGGTTGTTGATGATCTCGATGCGCTCCAGCGCCGACGCGGGAAGGTTGTCCAAACCGTTCTGGGAACCGAAGCCGGTCAACGCGGTCTGTTTGCCGTCGATGAGCACCACCACCTTGTCGCTGCCGCGCACCAACACCTTGCCGTCCTGGCCGATCGTCACCCCCGGCACGGTGGACATCGCCTGCAAAACAGAGCCGCCCGACTGGCTGATGTTGTCCGACACGGCAAAGGTTTTCTTGTCCATCGTACCGGACACCGCGTCCGCCGACGCCGTCACCACAACGTCGCCCAGTGTCTGCGTCTCCTTCACCATCAGCACCGCACCGAGGTCAAGGAATGCACTCAGTTCGCCGATCAATACCCGTTGGCGGACCGGCCGATAGCCGATCGCCCTGACCGCCAGCACGTAGACGCCTTTCTTGAGCCCTGAAAAGGTGAACGCGCCCGATTCGTTGGTGAGTCGACCGGCAACGAACGCGCTGTCCTTTTCCGTTTGCAGCTGGAGGGACAGGTACGGGAGTGCGGCCTTGGTCTCTGCGTCCTGCACTTTGCCGAACAGCGTGACTCCGATGGTCGACGTCTGCGCCAGCACCGTCGGCGCGACACACAGCGAAAGTAGAATCGCGAGCCGGAACGACAGAAGGAATCGATACATCACGCGTCGCCCCGCGTGCCCGAGGGGAGCTGTGGCACACCGTTCCTGCCCGCCACGCGCAACAACCCCGTCTCGGTGTACAGCTCCAGCTTCTCGCGCGTATCCGCGATATCCAGATTGCGCATCGTCAACTGGCCGATGCGATCGAGGGGCGTGAAGAATGCCTCGCCCTTCTCCATCGTCAGCCGCTCGGGCTTGTACGTCAGGTTGGGGCTGGATGTATCCATGATGGTGTAGTCGTTCCCGCGTCGTAATTCGATGGTGACCTCACCGGTGATCGCGCGCGCCACCCACCGCTGCGCCGAGTCGCGCAACATCAACGACTGTGAGTCGAGCCAGCGTCCCTGGTACAACAGGCGACCGAGCTTGCGACCGTTGGCGCGATACGTCTCGATGGTGTCTTCGTTGTGAATGCCGGTCACCAGCCGCTCGTACGCGATGTACAACAGCGCAAGCCCCGGCGCCTCATAGACGCCACGACTCTTCGCTTCGATGATGCGATTCTCGATCTGATCGCTCATCCCCAGACCGTGCCGACCACCAATGACGTTGGCCTCCATGAATAACTCCAACGCGCTGCCGTACGTGCTGCCGTTGATGGCGACGGGCATGCCTTCTTCAAAGCGAATGGTCACCGTCTCGCGCGCGACCTGCGCATCGTCGCGCCAGAACGCCACGCCCATGATCGGATGCACGATGTGCATGCCCTTATTGAGGAATTCGAGGTCCTTCGCTTCGTGCGTCGCGCCCAGAATGTTCGAGTCGGTGGAGTACGCCTTCTCCACACTCATCTTGTACTCGAACCCGGCCTCGATCAGGTACTCGGCCATCTCCGTGCGGCCGCCCAACTCGTCGATGAACGTCTGATCGAGCCACGGCTTGTACACTTGCAGGTCGGGGTTGGTGAGCAAACCGTAGCGA
>CAYWCJ010000413.1:0-4090 GCA_964456595.1 uncultured Gemmatimonas sp.
GTCGTTGAGTCGCCGCCGCTCAACACGCGAGAGATCCTCCTCGAGCGCGCGCAAGTTTTTGCGGCGAACGAAGGTTGAAGAGATGATTCAACTGACCGCTCGCGAGGGCGAAACGGCTCGCCGCTTTGGCCGAATCAGCGAGTGGTTCGTAACCGAACATACGCAACGAGTGGTGTCCGCGCGGGTCGGCGCCATCGCGGAACGCGCGGTTGATCTTCTGCACGCGCTGTCACTGCACCTCGATCCGGCGGTGGATCTCGTAATCGAAAGTCATCGCGACGGGCGCCGCTGGAGCGGGGAGCTGCTGGCGCTTCCCGATGTGCGTGAGGTGGTCGGTCGACTTCGGTTGTTGCTCGCGACGTATGGCGGCGTGGAGGTCACCATGGTGACAGCGGACGATCAACTGACGCTCACGCCGGAGCTCGCACTCGTCATTTACGCTCGGAGCGATCGGTGGCTCTTCATCCTGGAGGGGTTGGGTTTGCACGAACGCGAGAGCACGCCAGCGGCGGTGTGGGCGTTGAACCGGCGCGCGCTCGGGCCGATTGCGGAGCTTTCGACGGCGCTCGACGGCTCCGCCGAGCGTTTGGGGTTGCGCTGTGAACCGCTGGTTGACGAGGCGGCGTGATGACGCGAGGCGGTCGAGAGGACAAGCGCGCCGGCCCCTCGCTCTTTGCAGGCCGAGTGCCGGAGCCGCTGGCGGCGCGCCTGCGGCCTCGCACGCTCGAGGAGTACATCGGCCAACAGCATCTGCTCGGCATCGGTAAACCGCTCCGCGAACAACTTGCGCGCGGCATCGTGGACTCGATGGTGCTCTGGGGGCCACCCGGCGTCGGCAAAACCACGCTCGCCAGACTGTTTGCGCAGTCGGCCGACGCCGCGTTCGTCTCCTTCTCCGCCGTAAGTGACGGCGTCGCGCGGGTGCGTGACGTAGTTGCCGAAGCGCAACGTCGTCGCGATGGTGGCCGGGGCACCATTCTTTTCGTCGACGAGATACACCGGTTCAATCGAGCGCAACAGGACGCCTTCCTGCCGCATGTCGAAGCCGGAACGGTTGTGCTGGTCGGCGCGACGACGGAGAATCCGTCGTTTGCGCTTACCGGCGCACTGCTCTCGCGCGTGCGAGTGTTGGTGTTGGAGCCGATTCCTGCCGCCGATCTCGAAGGATTGATCGATCGCGCCTTGGCCGATACCGACCGCGGACTCGGTTCGCGTCGACTGCGCATCGAAGCGAGCGCGCGAGCGCTCCTGGCGGATCAGGCGGATGGTGATGCGCGTCGCGCACTCGGCATTCTGGAAGCTGCGGCCGCGCTCTCCGACGACGACGTCGAGATCACCTGCGCGGTCGTGGAAGCTGCGGTGCAGCATCGTGTTCCACGCTACGACAAGAGCGGCGAGGAACACTACAATCTCATCTCTGCGCTGCACAAAGCGCTGCGCGGAAGCGATCCGCAGGGAGCGCTGTACTGGCTCGCCCGCATGATCGACGGCGGTGAAGATCCGCGCTACATCGCCCGACGCATGATTCGCATGGCGGCCGAGGATGTTGGCCTGGCCGATCCACAGGCGCTTGGTGTGGCCACGACGGCTGCGGAGACGTACGAGCGACTTGGCTCGCCCGAGGGAGAACTGGCGCTCGCGCAAGCCGCCGTCTACCTCGCCACCGCGCCAAAATCAGCTCGGGTTTACGAGGCGTGGAAGGCGGCGTTGGATGCCGCGCGAGCGTCGCCGACCGCTCCCGTGCCGCTGCATTTGCGCAACGCCCCCACCGGCCTGATGAAGGAACTCGGGTATGGGGCAGGGTACCAGTACGCGCACGCAGTACCCGAGGCGTTCACACCGCAGCAGTATCTGCCTACGATTCTGGAAGGAACGAGCTTCTACGAACCAGGTCCGTTCGGATTTGAGCGCGAGATCGCCAAGCGACTCGCGTGGTGGGCCCAACTTCGTGATCGCGCGGCCTCCGCACCCTCTGCATCTGCATCTACATCGACATCTGCATCGTCCACCGGCGACACGTCGCCGACTTCCGGAGAGTCTCCTTGATGGATCTTGCCTCGTTTGTTCGTCGCCCGCGTGTTCGCATGGCAATGCTCGCGTCGCTTCTCGCGATCGTGGCCGGCTGCGCCACCCTGGGTCGCGGTGCGTTCAAGGAACCGGTTGTCACGCTCAAGGAGTTCACCGTCACCGGACTCGGCATCACCGGCGGCAGCGTTGATGTCGTCTTGTCGATCTACAATCCGAACAACTTCAAGCTCGACGCCCTGAAGATGACATATCTCGTCGACGTCGACTCGATTCAGCTCGGCAGTGGTGAGTTGGGCGATCGCTTCGTCGTCAACAGCGGTGACTCATCGACGGTTCGACTTCCGGTCCGCTTCACCTACGCGGGCCTCGGCGCCGCCGGTCGCTCGCTCATCACGGCGGGCACCGTCAACTATCGGGTACGTGGCGACTTCACCGTCGGAACGCCACTTGGTGACTTCACCCGTCCGTACGATCGTCGAGGCCGCTATTCGTCGATCTCTGGAAACGGTCGCTAGTCTTCAAGGCCGCGCATACGCGCACCGCGCTTCGTCTTCTTCAGGAATCAGCTCATCAGTCGCGAAATCATTTCACTTACGCCGCCAGTGGAGCGCGCGATACTCGTGGCCGCTCCGTCCAAGAGCAGCCGAGCACGCGTGCACATGGACGAACATCTCGATGAACTTGGTCGCCTCGCTGACACGGCCGGTGCGACAGTGGTTGGGGTGCTCACGCAGCAGCTCGATCGCCCGCATCCGGGCACATATCTCGGCAAGGGAAAAGTCGAGGAACTGAAGCAGCGCATCCAGGAGATTGGCGCCACGCTGGTGATTTTTGACGATGAACTGTCGCCGGCCCAGAGCAAGAACGTGGAGCTCATCGTGAACACGCGCGTGATGGATCGCGCGGAGCTCATTCTCGACATCTTTGCAACGCGCGCTCGGTCAAGTGAGGCGCGCATGCAGGTGGAGGTGGCGCAGCTCAAGTACATGCTGCCGCGACTCACGCGCATGTGGACGCACCTTGAGAAATTCCGCGGTGGCATCGGCATGCGCGGACCTGGTGAAACGCAGCTCGAAACCGATCGTCGACTCATTCAGCATCGCATCAAGGTGCTCACCGAACGGCTCGAGGACGTGGATCGCGCGCGCGAGATTCAGCGTCACGGACGACAGACGCACTTTCGCGTTGGTCTCGTTGGCTACACGAACGCAGGCAAGTCGTCGATCCTGCGTGTTCTGGCGGATGATCGCGATGTGTTCGTCGAGGATCGGCTGTTCGCGACGCTCGATCCGCTGACACGCGAAATCGAGATTGGCGACGGATACACCGTGCTGCTCACCGACACGGTCGGGTTCATCCGGAAGTTGCCTCACCATCTCGTTGCCTCATTCAGGGCGACGCTGGCGGAAGCGAAAGAAGCGGATCTGCTGCTGCACGTCATCGACGCCAGTCATCCGGCGTGGGAGGAGCATCGCAACGTCGTGGACGCGGTGTTGGCTGATCTTGAACTCGCCGAGCAGCCGACGTTGCACATCATGAACAAGATGGACGCGTTGACTCCCGACGATGCCCACGCGCTGCGCGAGCGGGTCAGCAATCTCATGCCCGGCACACTCTTTGTTTCCGCGCTGGAAGCGGGCGGTCTCGACTCGCTCACCGCCGCGCTGCGTGACGCACTGCGCAATCAGCGTCCGCTGCTCGAGATTCGCATTCCGGCTGCGAACGGTCGCCTGTTGGCCGAACTGCATCGTGACGGTGAAGTGCTGGATCAACGGAGCGAAGAGGACATGATGATTGTGCGTGCCCGGCTCGACGAGCGATCGATGGGTCGCATGCGACAGGCTGGCGCGCGCATCACCGTCACCACGGCGTCGGCGCGCAGTGCGCAGCGCGCGGCGGCGCCCATTGTGCGCGAGACAGTGCCGCTGCCGTAGTGGGCGGCATGGTGTGGCGGACAAAAGAAAGCGGGGCGACCAGTGGTGACTGGTTGCCCCGTTCTCTGTGTCTATCTGCCTGGTGCTGCTTGCTGAAGTGGTCGCGCAGGGACTCGAACCCCGGACCT
>CAYWCJ010000414.1:0-4083 GCA_964456595.1 uncultured Gemmatimonas sp.
TCATTGGCGATGGTTGCCACACTTGGCGCCGACGATGACCAGGTGATGGCGACGCCGACGATCGTCGCGCCGCCCGCATCTCTGGCGACGGCAGCGAGGACTTGCGACTCGCCCGGAACGAGTGCGAGCGTGGTCGGGGACACGCTTATGGTGGCGACGGTCGGCGGCGACGGGGGAAGTGTCGTCGGGGTCGCGTCGCCACCGCCACATCCGACGACTGTCAGTGCGAGTACCAACAGGAAGATGCTGCGTGGCATGAGCGGGCCCTCAGGTGTTTGTGCAGACGGCGCGGGATACTGGCTTGGTCTCGGTCCTGAAACTCGACGGCAACTGATGGACGTGGAGTACCGGAATACTGGATGGGGGGACGTAGGAAGCACGGCCGGATTGAAGATCACGGACTGAGGACCGAAGACTCGGTAGGAATTTTAATCGAGGTGTGGGAAGTATGCCGGCGTGCGCGTCGAGGGCGTCTGGACCCGGCGACGGCGGGACCACCGCGCCCGCCGCGCGCCCATCACGGACCGATGCAGGGCCTTCGCCCACCGGCGGGATACCTCCGTGGGGGCGAGCTGCGGAGCGGGAACGATGCCGCGGGGGGCGCAGTAGCGTGGGAGCCGGGTCGCCACGGGCCGTACGCGCGCGCGAAGCGGTCATCACGACCCGACTGTTTTGCCAAGTGGACGGCCGCTGGAGTGTCGATCGAGGATGCTCCACCCGCGAACGCGCGGCGGATATCGATGCGCTGCGCCCCGCGCGTGGCGCTGAGCAGAGCAGTCTGTGGGGGATCGGCTACGGCTCGCACCTCGTTCTCGCCACGCTCAAATCTCACGGTGCGACGATTCATCGAGGCGACGAGAGGCGTGCCGGGCAACGCGATCAGCTTCCCGATGCCGCACATTGCGGGCAGGCGACCGTCGCCGGACCTCGGCGATGACTTCCGCCCACCCCCCCGCGGTCCAGCGTGCCGAAGATGAACAACGCGGGCACGCTGGATGGCCGGACATCGCCGACCGAAGCGCGGGAGGAGTTCAAGGGGCTCCGCGCAGGCCCCGGTTGACGGAGGCGGTGATCGACGTTAGCTCCAAGGAGCAGCCGCCACCCACGCTGACGACGCGCCCTGCGGACGGAGCGATGAATGAGCATTGAGATCGAGTCGATCGCGTTCAACCATACGGTCGGCAGCCAGAGTGCCGACGCGATGAACGTGCGGCGCAATGGAAGTCAGGCACTCCTGACGCCCGAGTGGCAGCGCGGCGTGTCGAGTACGGCGCAGGACGCGCCGGCCGTCTATTCGATCGCCGACACGACTGGTCACACGATCACGATCCACGTCACGCTGCGGCGTCTGCGCCGTGACATGAAGAAAGTCGAAGTGCGCGCCCTGGATATGAACGCCGGTGGGGGATGCCTCTACAGCATCCTCGTTGGGCTCGGCCTGGGCGACTGGATTCAACCGCGAACGGGAGGGCTTCTCGGCAGCGTCGATGCACGACGCGTGCCGTTTGGCACCAATGGCCAGACAGGGCCGCTGCCGTTCACGCTCTCGAACCATCGCCTGCAGACGAGTGGCGTAGACACCGACATCGTGCTCTGGCGCTGGCAGTATCGCGAGGGCCACGGAGCCTGGACGGATATTGGTGTAACGCAGCACGAGGCGTTCAGCGTGCTGGCGTCACCGACGGCGCCGTGGGTCGCGCAGCCGCTCGCCAGCGCTGACGTGTTGTGGACCGATCTGCTGCGGTACGCCTGCGACTGGGCGCGCGGCGCGCAGAACGCGAACGAGGCGGCGGCGGCGGTGACCCGTGCGGTGTACGCCCTCGGCGCGGGCACAGTCACCTACGACTGCCCCGGCGGCGGATCGTCGAACTACTCGTGGGGCGCGTTCGATCTCTCCGCCTTCCTCGATCGCCTGAACGGCGGCGTGGGTAACGGGGTCTACGTGAACTGCTCCGACTGTGCCACATTCGTGTCGACCGTCGCGAATGCACTCGGTGCGGACCTCTGGCAGTCGCGGATGGGCTACGGCTTCGCGCTCAACCCGCTCCTGGCGATCGGGTCGAACGTCTGGCAGACGGCCTGCGGCTGGGGGAGCTTCAGCTACCACGAGGTGGCTTGGAAGGGCGCCTGCACGGCGACCGAACGGATATATGATGCCTGTCTTCAGGTTGACAACGACAGCAATCCGGCCGCGCCACCGCAGTCGCCGCTGCTCCCGCAGGACATGCGCTTCGGCAATGCCGGCGACGGCGACTATCGCGACAAATTGTCGCCGAGCGGGAACTGCTCGCCGCAGCCCACGACGCGCCAGCGGCGCGCACTCGTCTAGCGGGGGACCACGATCATGGACATGCAACCGGAGCGAGCCGAGCAGCTGCAGGCGATCTATCGCTATGCAGAGTGGCCGCCGGGGGAGGAAGGCGCCGCGGTTGCGCAGGATTTCGAGCTCCCGGTGAATGCGCTCGACGGATGGGTGCGCACACGTGCGACGCGCGAGCTCGCCCGGGACGGACGCACGCGACAACGGAGTGCGTGGATTCGCTCGCCCGGTGCCGTCGATCCGGCGCTCATGGTTGAACTGTGGAGCTGCGCGAGCGCTGACGACGCGAGAGCCTTGCTGCTCGCGCTGCTCGGCGACATGCAATCGCCGGTGCCGGCCAGTCGTATTGCCGACTCGGCAGTCGGCGATGTGGCCTTCGCGCTGGGAGGCAACTCGGCCGTGCTCTTTGCGCGCGGCCGCATCGTTGTGCGCCTTCGTAATGGCGGGCGTACTGTCGTCGATGCGCTTCCCGCAGCGCGGGACATCGACCGGGTGATCGTGGGTGGGAAGCGGTAGGGCGGTGGCGGAGGCCGCGAGAGCGGCACGCGTTGACGCCTACGCCGCCGCCACCTGCGACGTCATCCCCGCATCCCGCAGCACGGCCGACGCTTCGGCCCCCGTGAGCGTCTCGTGCTCGAGCAACGCGTCGGCCAGCGCCTCCAGCGCCGGACGACGTTCGCGGAACATCTGCAGGACGTCGTCGTAGCCGGACGCCAGCATCGCTTGCACGTCGGTATCCATGTGCGCGTGCATCGCCCCACTCACCGGCCCGGAGTCGGGATCGAAGGTCATCAGCCCCGTCGATGCCCCCATCCCCAGCTTGTAGACCATCTGCTTGGCGATGCGAGTGGCCTGCTGCAGGTCGCTGCTGGCCCCACTCGTCACCGCGGCGCTGCCATACACCAGCTCCTCTGCGGCGCGCCCGCCGAGCATCTTGCGGATCTGCCCCTCCAGGTAGTGGCGCGCGTGCAGGTGCAACTCGGCGTCGGGCTGGAAGAAGGCCACGCCCATCGCGGCGCCGCGCGGCTGGATCGTCACCTTATGCAGCGGGTCGGAGGGACAGAAGACCAGGCCGGCCAGCGCGTGCCCTGCCTCGTGCAACGCGATCAGTCGCTGCTCGACGCGTGAGACGACGAAGCCTTCGCGCGCGCGACCGAGGAGGACCCGGTCCCGCGCTTCCTCCATGTGCGACCAGGCGACCGAGCTCGCCCCGGTCTTCACGGCGAGCAGCGCCGCCTCGTTCAGCAGCCCTTCCAGATCGGCACCGCTCGCCCCTGGCATGAGACGCGCCAAGCGCCCCATTTCCACATCCGCGGCGAGCGGCATCTGCCGCTTGGAGGCGTGCAGCGACAGGATCTCGGCGCGCTCCCCCACACTTGGCAGCGCCACCGTGACCGACCGGTCGAAGCGCCCCTTGCGGAGGAGTGCCGGGTCGAGGTCGGCGGCGCGATTCGTCGCCGCCACTACCACGATCCCCGAGGACGCACTGAAGCCGTCGAGCTCGACGAGGAATTGGTTGAGCGTGCGGTCGTCCTCCGGGTGCCCGCCGGTGCGCCCGCGCCGGCCGCCCAACGAATCGATCTCGTCGATGAAGATCACCCCGCCTCCCGCTTTGCGTGCCTTGCGGAAGAGCGCCTTCACCCGCATGGTCCCCAGCCCAACGAACATCCCGGAGAAGTCCGGCCCCGACATGGCGAAGAAGTTCGTCCCGGCCTCCCCTGCCAGCGCCCGCGCCATCAGCGTCTTCCCGGTCCCTGGCGGTC
>CAYWCJ010000415.1:0-4066 GCA_964456595.1 uncultured Gemmatimonas sp.
GACGTACTACCACGAAGTAGTGGGTTTCAACAGTCGTCTCGACACGCTGCAGGCCGCCGTGCTCCAGGCCAAGCTGCCGCATCTCGAGGCGTGGAGCGCCGCTCGTCGCGCCAACGCGGCCTTTTACGACGCGGCGTTTGCGGATGTTGCCGAGATCGTGACGCCCTATATCGAGCCCACGAACACGTCCATTTACAACCAGTACACGGTGCGCGTGACCAGCCGGGAGGCGCTGCAGTCTCATCTCAGGACGCACGGGATCGGCAACGCGGTGTACTATCCGCTTTCCCTGCATCTGCAGCAGTGCTTCGGCTATCTCGGCTACACACAGGGGCAGTTCCCCGTGTCGGAGCTGGCGTCGCAGGAAGTGCTGTCGCTCCCCGTGTATCCCGAGCTCACCGGAGTACAGCGCGACGAAGTCGTGTCGGTGGTGCGTGGCTTCTTTGGACGTTGATCAGGACATGACCGTTCCTCCCCAGTCGATGAAGGCACAGCTCCTCGCAAAGATCCAGGATCGCTCGGCTGTTGTCGGCGTCGTCGGTCTCGGCTACGTCGGCTTGCCGCTCGTGATGGAGTTCGTGCACGCAGGCTTTCGCGTCATCGGGTATGACGTGAGCCAGGGTGTCGTCGATCAGCTCATGTCCGGGCAGTCCCACATTCAGGATGTCGCCGGCGTCGATGTGCAGGCTGCGGTGTCGTCAGGCAGCTTCGTGGCCACGTCGGTCGAAGCGCGACTTCATGAGTGCGATGCGATCTCGATCGCGGTGCCGACACCGCTGTCGAAAACGCGTGATCCCGACATGGCCTTTGTACTCGCGGCCGCCGATGCCATCGCCCGTCAGGCGCGCCCCGGCACCTGCGTGGTCCTCGAGAGCACGACCTATCCCGGCACGACGCGCGAATTGCTGCAGCCCCGACTTGAGGACATGGGGATGGTCGTTGGTCGCGATGTCTTCGTGGCGTTCAGCCCCGAGCGCGTCGATCCGGGCAACCCGACGTACAACACGAAGAACACGCCCAAGGTCGTGGGCGGCATCACGCCGGACTGTGCCGAGGTGGCCTGTGCGCTCTATGCGAGCTGCATCGACACCGTGGTGCCCGTGTCGTCGCCGGAAGCGGCTGAGCTGGTGAAGCTGCTGGAGAACACATTTCGCGCCGTGAACATCGGCCTGGTGAACGAAATCGCCATTGTGTGTGACAAATTGGGCGTGAACGTGTGGGAAGTGATCAACGCTGCCGCGACCAAGCCGTTCGGGTTCATGAAGTTCACGCCCGGCCCCGGCATCGGCGGTCACTGCATTCCGCTCGATCCGCATTACCTCGCGTGGAAGATGCGCATGCTGAACTACAAGACGCGCTTCATCGATCTCGCGAGTGACATCAATTCGCACATGCCGGACTGGGTGGTCGAGAAGGTGTCGTGGGCGCTCAACGAAGTGCGCAAGTCAGTGCGTGGGAGTCGTGTGCTGGTGCTCGGCGTCGCCTACAAGCGCGACATCGCCGATGTGCGCGAAAGCCCGGCGCTGGATGTGATTCGTCTGCTCGAGGATCGCGGTGCGCACGTGGAGTTCCACGATCCGTATGTCGCCGAGTTCAAGGAAGAACGTCACACCCGGAAGGGAGTCGAACTGTCCGACGAGATGCTGCAGTGGGCCGACGCCGTCGTCGTGATCACGGATCATCAGCAGGTGGACTACCAGCGTGTGGCGGATATCGCGACGCTCGTGGTGGATACGCGGAACGTCATGGCCGCGACCGCGTCCGGGCGGGCGCGCGTGGTTGGTCTCGCCTCAGGCGGACGTCCGGTCAGCGGAGGCATGGCGTGAACCGGGACATGACGGATCAGGTGATGGCTCAACGGGTACCAGTGCGCGCATGACGTCCAAATCGTTTCGCGTCGACTGGCCTGTGCTGGTGTGGTTGGGGGTCGCCGCTGCCCTGGCAGGCTGCTCCCCCGGTTTTCAGCCGCGCAATTTCCCGAATCCGGAAGCCCTCTTTCGCGCCTCGCTCCTGGAGTACGAGCGAAAGAACTGGGATAACGCGCAGGTTGGCTTCGAGCGACTGACGAACGATCTGTCAGCGCGCGATCCACTGTTGGCACCGGCCTATTTCTACCTCGCGCTCACTCACGAGCGGCGGTCTGAGTTTCTGCTGGCCGCACAGTCGTTTGAGCGGGTGACGGACGGCTTCCCGGACGACACGCTGGCTCCGACCGCAATGCTTGGGGTCGGGCGAAGTTACCAGCGGCTCTGGCACAGCCCGGCTTTGGATCCGGAAAACGGCACCAAGGCGGCGTCGATCCTGCGCGCGCTCCTCTCCTCGTATCCGGACGCGAAGGAGACCGAAGAAGCGCGGAAGCGGATCGAGCAGATCGAGGAGTGGCTGGCGCAGAAGGACTATGACACCGGTGTTCACTATGTGCGCGTGCGTCGCGCCGTAGACCCGGCGATCATCTACTTCAAGGACGTCGTCACGACGTACCCCAACACGAAGTCCGCGCGCCTGGCGTGGCTCCGGTTGCACGAGCTGTACACAAAGATCCGCTGGAAAGAGGACGCCGCCGAGACATGTACGGCCATGTGGCGTGCGTATCCGAAGGACGTCGATGTGAAGTCGGCGTGCGGTGTTGCGCCGGCTGACACTGCGGCCGCCCCGACCAAGAAGATTGGTGGGGCCGTGCCCGATGCGCAGGGGCTCGCCCGCCCCGGTCCGCGCTGACGAACAGCCCGCCTCCGCCACTACCTGCGCCGATGCGCATCGGCATCTTCGGCGGCAGCTTCGATCCGCCGCATATCGGCCACCTGCTGGTGGCGCAGGATGCACGCGAGGCGCTCGCGCTCGACCGACTGATTGTCATTCCCGCTGCCACGCAGCCGCTCAAGCAGGAGGGGCGGACGGTCGCGGCGCATCGGTTGGCGATGGTGGAGCGGTGTTTCGAGGACGTCCGCGGCATCGACGTGGACCCCATCGAAATCGAACGGGGCGGGTTATCATTCATGGTTGACACCGTGGACGCGTTGCTCCGACGTTGGCCGTCGGCAACGCTTCATCTGCTGGTCGGTGAGGATGTGGTCAGGACGCTGTCGCTCTGGCGGGAGCCCGCGCGATTGCTGTCCATGGTGCAACTGGTGGTGTTGCGTCGCGACCTGGATGAGGAGGGGAATCCATTTCTTCCGTCGTCCGACAGCGGTGCCGATACGCAGGTGCAAGGCGCGATCGATGGTGCGCGTCGTTTGGAGACCCGGCGAGTCGATGTGTCGTCTACGGAGATCAGGGCGCGTGTGCGCGCTGGTCGTTCCATTCGCGGTTTCGTGCCAGCGGCGGTGGAGTCTTACATCGCGTCCGCTGGATTGTACGTACGGGTAACGACGGCGGACGACGTTCCTGCGCGCGCCTGATGGCGCGACGGGCGTCGGCTTGCTCCGGTGCCTCTTGATGCCGATCGTCTGCCGTACGCCGCGCGAGCGGCTGGTGGCGCGTCGGTCTTCCACGCCATCGAGGTTCGTTATGAGGTTCGTATGCTGAAAGGAATGATCAGCCGGGTGTTCGGCACGCGGCACGAGCGGGAACGTCGGCGGGTCCAACCGATTCTCGATGAGGTGGTGGAGATCGAGCGCCGGTTGGCGTCGCTATCGAACGAAGAGATCCAGGCGCAGACGGCGATGTTTCGCGCGCGCATCACCGGGCAGACGGGTCCGATCGAAGAGCGGATTGCCGCACTCAAGACGGCCAAACGCAACTCCAACGACTCCGCCGAACGCGATCGGTTGGAGACCGAGTTGCAGGGCGTGGACGGTCGCGGCGGTGTCGAGGCGGAGTTCCGCACGGCGCTGGCGGCGGTGCTCGACGAACTGCTGCCGGAAGCGTTTGCGACCGTGCGCGAAGCCTGTCGCCGGTTGAAGGGATCGACGGTGCTGGTGACTGGTCACGAGATGGTGTGGGACATGGTGCCGTACGAAGTGCAGCTCATCGGCGGCGTTCAGTTGCACCTTGGCCGCATCGCCGAAATGGCGACCGGCGAAGGCAAGACGCTGGTCGCGACGCTGCCGCTTTACGCCAATGCGCT
>CAYWCJ010000416.1:0-4065 GCA_964456595.1 uncultured Gemmatimonas sp.
GGAACATCTCGAGCACGGACAGCAGCTCGCGACCACCTGGGAAACGCACAAGATGGAAACGGAGAAGCTCAAGCAGTCGCTCCGTGACCTGAACGACAAGATCGAAGAAGCCAAGCGCAAGAAGAACCTGTTGCTCGCGCGTCAGCGTCGGGCAGAAGCACAGGCGCGCATCTCGCAGACGATGTCCGGCTTGTCGGACAACTCCGCGTTCGATGCCTTCGCGCGCATGGAAGAGAAGATCACGACCAACGAACGTCAGCTGCAGGCGGCGCAGGAGATCGACGAAGAGTTCAGCGGCGATCGTCTCGCCGGTGAGTTCAAGCAGCTCGAGCGTTCGGCCGGCGGTGCGAACGCCGACACGCAGCTGCTGCAGCTCAAGCAGCGCATGGGCATGTTGCCGTCTGCGGCACCCGCAGCGTCGCGTCAGCTTGCGGCGGGGGTAGTGAACGCAGAACCGGCCGCCGCGGCAGCCGCTCCTGCACAACTGAGTGCCGGTGCCAAGGAAGAAGCGAAAACGGCCGAGGTGGACCTCATCGCCGAGATCGAAGGGCTGCGCGAACCCAAGCCTCGCTCCTGACGCGCGACTAAATTCCGACGGTCCACCACGGTCGTCGAACGGCGGCTCCTCACGGGGCTGCCGTTTGCGCATCCACCATCGCCGCGGCTTCACGCAGCCGTTTTCGCGCTCACGGAATCTTTGCATGACGCATGCACGCCGCTTTCTGATCCTCGCTGAGGGCAACTTCGGTCCGCTCAGTTCCAAGACCGCGAACGCGTGCATTCGGTATGCCGAGTCGGAAGTGGCGGCGGTACTCGACAGCGCGTCTGCTGGGCGGACGGCACAGGAGGTGTTGGGATTCGGTGGAAACATCCCCGTGGTCGCCACGTTCGACGAGGCAATGACACGATCGCCGAATGCGCTGCTCATCGGCATTGCGCCAACGGGCGGACAGTTTCCCGCAGCCTGGCGCGAGATCGTGCTTCATGCATTGCGGGCAAAGCTCGATGTCTGGAGTGGCCTGCACACGATGCTTGGTGATGACGCGGAGTTTGCGGCCGTGGCCAATGAATCCGGTGCGTTGATTCGCGATCTGCGTCGCGCCCCTGTTGATCTCGATGTGTCGTTCGGACGCGTGCGTGATGTCGAATGCACGGTGGTGTTGACTGTCGGAACGGACTGCAACATCGGCAAGATGACGACGCAGCTGCAGGTGCAGCACGCCGTGCGCGCGCTCGGGCATCGTGTGAACTTCGCGGCCACCGGGCAGACGGGTATCCTGATCGAAGGACGTGGCATCGCGGTCGATGCGGTGGTCGCAGATTTCATCGCCGGTGCGGCGGAGCGGCTGACGATCGAGGCAGCTCAGGATGCCGACATCGTGCTGGTGGAAGGCCAGGGATCGCTCATACATCCGGCGTATTCCGGCGTGACGCTCGGTCTCATGCACGGATCGCTGCCGCACGCGATGGTATTGTGCGCTCAGCCGTCGCGCACATCCATCCATCGCAATCCGTGGGTGCCGATTCCTTCGCTCAGCAACATGATCGCGCTGTACGAGCAGTCGACGACGTACCTGCGCCAGGCGCCGGTAATTGCGCTCGCGCTCAACACGTTCGATCTCTCGGATGACGAAGCGCTCGCATCGATCGAAGCGGCACGCGCAGAAACAGGCTTGCCCGTCACCGACCCCGTGCGTTTCGATCCGTTACCGATCGCACAGGCGATCAGCGATTTTCACCGAACTCGACTTCGGTAGCAAGCGCGAGCGAACAGAGGCTTCGCGAGTCGCGTGTCGCGTTCTCAGGAGGGAATGCGCATCTCCATTCACGTGCAGCAGTCACCCCGGAGAGAAACACCTATGACACGCTCCGCCGGCACGCACATCGTACGCATGGTCCAGTCCACCGATGCCGTCGCCGCTCTCGCGTGGATCGCCGGCGCCGCATCGAATCCTCCTGTCGCCTCTCTCGAAGCACGCGCGACCTCGCCCGTTGCGGCCGTGAGCGGTGATAGTTGGATTACCGGATTGAAAGGGACGCATCGGCAGCTGTTCGATGCGCCGAATCCTGCGGGCGGGACGCGGTCGTGTACGCCGACATGACGGCGAACCTTCTGCCCAAGGTCACGATGGAGCCGGCGATGGTGATTGCCATTGAGCAGGCGCGGACGGCAGGCATCGCCTATCATCGCCCGTAGCGGCGCGGTTGCTCTGGCACGCGTTGCGATTGGTGATCGACGAACGGGGTGGGTGACGCATCAGCAGCGTGCGGCGCTCACCCTGCAATGAATTGAAACAGCGGCGGTACTTTCGGTTACGCACCTGCTCTGCGTTGGCGCGACAGTATGCCCATGTCTCGCCAACCAGTGCACTCATCCCCCTCCGCACATAGCGGCACCGTCCGCGAACCTGCCCGACGCGTCCTCGTCGCGCTCGAAAATGCGCACGAGGAAATATCGGCGGGGTACGGCAGCACCGTCCTCGTCGTTCGCACGCTCGATGGGCTCTCCTGCTCGGTCCACACCGGCGAGTTGCTTCGCCTCTCGGGAGGCGTCGCCAGTGGGGTGCGTTCGCTGCTCCACGCGTTCCATGGGACGCGATCACGCATTCAGGTCGAGCGACGCGTCGCAGCGGGCGTCCAGCTCCGACGCGCGTGCATTCCCGCCCTCGCCGAACGCGCGATCCTCGCCGGTTGGAGCGACGGTGCGGAGAGCCCGTGCTTGCGCGAGTTCGTGCCTCAGCCGCACCCACATACACGGGGCGACGTGGTCTACCTGCTTCGTGTGCGCGACGGCGACGAACACGGACCACACAGCGCGCCCCGCGTATCGCCGGCGCACGAACGCACAGTGGTCAATATGCACGCCTGGCGTACGTGGGCTGCCGCCCTCAAGCGACAGGGTGGAGCGATCGTGCTTGCCTGCCCGGTGAGCGCCGACAGCATCGCGTCCTCGCCGGATGCCAGTGCTCCGGTCCACACATCAAACAAACAGCGCGCCACAGGTCGCGGCGCGCTGCCTTCAAACCATCGAGTCTGCGAACCGCACACAACGCCTTCAACCGCCGTGCGCACACTCACGCTGCACGCCGGCCGCATTCTCAGCGAGCGGGCAGGCTCGATGCCGGAGTGACGGGCCGATGATGACGCAACTCGGTCGCCGAACGCTTGTGGTCGATCTCCCACAGTGTTGCCTGCACCATGATCCCGCGTGCACGCCGCGAATTGCCAACTGGCGGGACGCTGTAGGTCGTGGCTATCACCGGCTTGTCCGGTTGGGCCGCTTCGCCCTTGTACACGTTCGCAAACTCGTAGGCCTCGAGGCCGTCCATCTTCGTCTGCACGAACACCCGCCCGATCACTGGCTTGCCATTGATCAACGTGCGACCTGCGGCGTCAACGGGCCAACCGCCACGCTGAGCAGCAACAGGCGCGGGAGTCGGCGCCGCCGCTGCCACGGGAGCGGGGCTCGCGGCTGCCATCGAGTCGATCACATCCATGACGGTCGCTTGCGTGTCGGCTTTGGCCGGTGGTACCGGCGGCTGCTGCGGGTCCTGGCCGCGGGCCGCCATGATCACGGCGGCGACGCCAACGATGCCGAGCGTGAGCACCACGCGCGCGCGGCGCGGCGATCCAGTAGCACTGCGATTCATGGTTCGATCCGGAGCTGTAGGAGATGCCGAACGTCAGACAAACGACGGACATCGTCAATAGGCAGCATTCGAGGCCGATTCGCAATAGCCAATCCGCGCCGCCCTCGACGTCGCATGTACATTCCCTGCGTCTCGTCGCACCACCACTCCGCGCGTCTCCTCCTGATTGCCCCGCCCGCGTATGCCCGAGTTCCGCCTGTACAACACGCTCACTCGTCGAGTCGAGCCGTTCGCGCCCGCCGATGGACACACGGTGCGCATGTACACCTGTGGGCCGACGGTCTACAATCCGGCGCACCTGGGCAATTTCCGCACGTTCCTCTTCGAGGATCTGTTGCGGCGTGCGTTGCGGCTCGCGGGATGGAACGTGGAGCAGGTGATGAACCTCACCGATGTCGACGACAAGATCATTCGG
>CAYWCJ010000417.1:0-4052 GCA_964456595.1 uncultured Gemmatimonas sp.
TCGCGCAGCACCGAGATGCGGACCAGACGCATGGAACTCGTGAGATCACGCACGCCATCGACACGGACGAACGGACGCAGCGCCCAACCGGCAGCGGAAAACAGTCGCTTTACCGGCGTCGGGGCGTCCACCACGGCGGTGCGCTCACCGATCACGAGATCGGCGCCGCCTTCGAAACGACGCGCGAACTCCGGAACAATTCCGGGTGGATCGGTGAAGTCTCCCTGCAGGAGCAGCATCGCGTCGCGCCGAGGATAGCGCGTGTGTCCCGAGACGTGGCGCACCAGCGCGTCGACGGCGCCGGCGTACCCCACGGGCTTCGCGCCTCGCAATACGGTGACTGGCATGGCGTGCGCGTACTGCGCGGCGACGTCCGCTGTCTCGTCGGTGCTGGCGTCGTCATAGACCACGACTTCGTACTCACGCGGGAATTCAGCAAGCACCGTGCGCAGCCGCCAAAGCAGCACGCCGATGGTGGCGACCTCGTTCTGTGCAGGTATGGCGAGGTAAAGCACGTGTTCGGGCGATGGGTCACGAAGAAAACCGGCTGGTGCGCAGCTCTGCGTCCGATAATAACAGAGAAGGGGGCCTCGCGGGTGCAGGACCCGCTGGCCAGAGGCGTACAGTTTCAGGAGGAGACTCCATGATTCTCGCGAATGTGCGGTCCCGGCTGACCCGGGAGGATGCGCAACTCGTGGTCCGGCTCGTTGCCCGCGGGTCCGGGCGAGCGCTCGATGACGCGGAAGCCAAGCTCGCCGATCAGGGGCTCGATTCGTTGCTCGACGACCCGCGGCTGCAGGAAGGGCTGCTGGACTCGCGACAGGGCGCGCACGCTTCGCTGCCACTCTTCACGTACGTCGTCGTGCGCAACGCCTTGCTGGCGTCGGGGGAGAGCGATCGAATGCTGGCCGACTATGTCTCGTCGCTGCTGCTGCACTTCGGATTGCGGCAACGCGCTCGGCAGATCACGACGCACGACGATGCGACGTACGACACGCTGGCCTCACTGGGCGAGGAGATTGAAGGCGGCGACGCCAATCGCAGCTTTCTGGCGCGCGCGCATCTGGGCAACTACGCGCTCTGGATGAGTGGCATCTTTCCGGATCACATCGAGCGGCGTCGATGGAATCGCGGTGGACCCGACCTGCGCTACTTCGAGACGATGGGCACGCGCGGTTTCCGACTGGCGGCCGATCATCGACTGGCGTCGGAGCATGGGCTTTCGGTGCTGTTCGCCACGGCAGCAGAGAAGTTTCCTCAGCTGCGGGTGGCACTCAATCGGGTGAGCGATCGTCTCTTCTTTCCAAACGTCCACACCCCCGAGCGGCTGATGCGGCAGGTGCAGGACGATTCGCGCTGGCTGCCGCCAAGCTGAGCGCATCGGTCGTGCCGAGTTGGCAGGCGGTGGTACTGGAGCCGCCGCCCGATCCGCTGGATGATCCGAGTCGGAATGCCCGAGACTGGCGGAGCGCGCCATGCGGCGCGTATCGTGCGGTCACACGGCGGTGTATATCCCGCCAGTCTCACTTCGCTGACCGCGTTCAGTGCTCGGTCGCCTTCGTCGCGCTTCGTCTCCCGCATGTTCGAACAACTCCGCGATTCCCTGCGCGCGCTCTCTGATCGTCTGGCTCCCGAAGAGCGCCGTCGGGTCGTCTCCGCGATGCGCGACGCGATGGTGCACGCCAAACTTGGCCTGCAGGATCTGCGCGACGGAATCGCGTCTACCCAGGCGCGGTTGACGACCGAGCGCGCGGAGCTGGACACCGTGCGTCGCCGGCAGGGGCTGGCGGCGCAGATCGGTGACAACGAGACGGTCGCGATCGCCGAAAAGTTCGCCAACCAGCACGCCGAGCGCGTCTCGGTGCTCGAGTCGAAGCTGATGGTGCAGCAGCAGGAGTTGACCCTGGCGGAGCGCGAGCTCGAGGAGATGTCGTCGCAGCTGCGCATGGCGGCGAGTGGTATTGCGCCTGGTGGTGTGTCGGCGGACGTGTCGGCCCAGCGGGAAGTGGACGCGTTTCTGTCAGGCAGTGCGGGTGGCATCGATGACGATGGCGCCGCCCGTGGTGGGTTCGGCGCTGGCGCGGGCAGCAGTGGTACGATGGGCGGCGCGGCTGCGGATGCGGCCCCGCTGCGTCGCACGCGCGCCGAAAAGGAAGCAGAAGCGGAGGAGCGTCTGGCGGCTCTGAAGCGACGCATGGGGAAGTGATTGACGTGCGGCGCGCCACGTGCGCGTTGGCTGCGATGCTTGCACCGTGTTGCGCACTCGCCGCGCAGAACACAACGCCGCGCGTCGCCCCGGTGTCCAGCAAGGGTCGCCTGCCCATCACGGGGTGTGCAGGTCAGACGATCAGCAACATCGTGATCGTGACGCAGCCGCCGTACACGGACAAGTTGCCTCGTCGCTTCGAGTTCCTGCGTCGAGCCGCGCGTGCGCTGCACGCGACCACCCGCGACGACATCATCCGCAACTATCTGCTGCTGGATGTGGGGCAGCCGTGCAATCAGATCCGTCGTGCCGAATCCGAGCGCGTGCTGCGCGCGCAGCCCTTTCTGGTGGATGCGCGCATTCAGGTATACGACGACGAAGAAGGGGGCGTGCGACTCGACGTGGAGACGCGCGACGAATTCAGCCTGGTGGTGGGCGGTCGTGCCGGCGCGCCATCGCCGTTCCTGCGCGGGCTGCGCCTGGGCGAGAATAATCTCGGCGGCGGCGCTGTCGCGACCGCGGTGGAATGGCGGGAAGGGCGCGCCTACAACGACGTGCTCTCGGCGGAGTTCACCGACTATCAGTTCGCCGGCGGGCGACAGATTCTTCGCGTCGGCGGCACGCGATTCGAGCGTGGGCAGGAGCTGCGCGCGGAAATCGTGCGTCCGTATTTCACCGACCTGCAACGTTTCGCGTGGATCGGCTCGGCGGGTGGCACGCGCAACTTCGCGCGACTGATGCGGCCGATGGAGCAGGAGAACGCGCTGAACGTGTCGCGCGAATTCGCCGATTTCGGCGGACTGATTCGCGTCGGGCCGGTAGGTCGTCTCAAACTTGTGGGCATGTCCGTCACCCGCGAGAAGTCCCGTGTGGACTCGGTGCCGGTGCGCATCACGCGCGAAGGTTTCGCGATCGACTCAGGTGCACCGTTGCTCGCCCCATTCCGCACACAGAACGTCGCGCGTATCAATGCGCTGTTTGGCGTGCGCCGCATCGGATTCCGTCGCGTGCAGGGATTCGATGCCCTCAATGGTGCGCAGGACGTGCGTGTCGGCATGGAGTTCGGCAGCAGTTACGGTCAGTCGATGCGGGTTGCCGGTGCCACCGATCGCGATCGTTTCCTCGCTTCGTCGCTCTACGCGGGTTGGGGCGGACCGAAGTCGTTTGGCGGCCTGCAGGTGGTGGGGGAAGCGCGCTACGACCGCGATCGCGAAGCGTGGGACAACGTCGTCATGAGCGGACGCATGGCGTGGTACTTCAAACCGGCGGCGAAGCAGCTCACGCTGGTGCAGGCCGAGTTCAGTTCGGTGCGCGAAATGAGCACGCCGTTGCAGCTGTCGATGGGTGATTCCCGGGGCGGATTGCACGGACATGGACGTTCGCGAGAGCCTGGTGCGCAGCGACTGGTCATGCGCGCAGAACAGCGTCTGATCGTGCCGACACGCTACAACGTGGCCGACTTCGGCCTGGCGGCGTTCGCCGAAGCCGGGCGGTTGTGGAGCGACCCGTCGGTGCCGTATGCGGTACAAACGCCAGTGCGCGGCGCCGTTGGTGTGTCGGTACTGGCGGCGGTGCCCCCGCGGTCACGTCGCATGTGGCGCGTGGATTTCGCGTTGCCGGTGAGCAACGATCCGTTCAGGAAGTTCGAAGTGCGCTTCACCAGCGACGACCTGACGAGACTCTTCTGGCGCGAACCCAACGACGTGGAACCGGCGCGTGCGCGCACGGTGCCGACAAGTCTCTTCCGGTGGCCATGACCACGCGACGCGGCGATCGCTGCTAGATGGCGCTGACGTCCTTCACGCCAGTCATCATGCGGCGGATGGGGACGATCATGATGCAGAGA
>CAYWCJ010000418.1:0-4046 GCA_964456595.1 uncultured Gemmatimonas sp.
CATGCCATTCTGCGGGCGCACGATCGGGCAATTCACGCCTGTGAGGCGTTCGATCACGCCACCGCACGTCAGGCGCTTGGTCTGCTTCGTCACGCGTTGGAGCTGGACACAGCTGAGGCGCGCAGTTTCGACTCGCTGTACGCCCGGTGCGAGAGCGCCGTCGATCAACGCGATTTCGTGGGCCCGGCGCGTCGGCTGCGTACGTTGCGCGAGGCGTGGAGCCGCGCAGGCGAGCCGCGTCCGCTGGTGACGCGCACCGATCGTCCCCTCTGCTGAGTCGGGTGTCTCAACGGCGCACGGCGAGGGTGTGACGCGCCGCCGCCGTGCGGCGGTCTACACCGTCGCGCGACGCGGCAGTCGCACCGTGACCAACGTGCCGATCGACGCTCGGCCGACGTCCACGCGAATGGAGCCGCCATGGCGTTCGGCGATCCATGCCGCGATGGCGAGCCCCAGCCCACTCCCATCGCTGCGATGCGCACGCGCCTCGGCGCCGCGATAGAAGCGATCAAAAACGCGCTCCCGGTCGGCTGGTGGAATGCCGATTCCGTCGTCTTCCACTTCCAGCACGGCCTCATTCCGCTCGCACTGCACGCGCACGTCCACGCGCCCGCCGCGATGACCATAGCGCAGGGCGTTGTCGAGCAGGATACCGATGAGTCGACCGATCAGCGTGGGTTCGGCGCGCACCGGCGCCTCGTCGAGCGCCGTCGATTCGAGCACCATCCCCGCTCGCGTGGCATCGGCCTGCCACCGCCGCAGTTCATCGGCCGCCAGGTCATCCAGAAAGATCGGCAACAGCGACTGCGGCGACGTGTCATCGCCGGCATCCGCGCGTGCGAGTTGCAGCAGCTCATCCACCTGTCGCGACATGCGAATCACATCCTCGTGCACTTCCGCAACCACGGGCGACGACACCGCACCATCGCCCTGCGCGAGCTGCGCCAGCTCCACGCGCGCGCGCATGCGCGCCAAGGGCGTGCGCAACTCGTGCGCGGCGTCAGCCAGAAATCGCTGCTGCTGTGACAATGCCCCGTCCAACCGATCGAGCAACGCGTTGAAGCTCAATCCAAGCCGCCCCAACTCGTCCGACGGATCGTCCACGGGCAGTCGAGCGCCACTGCCCGGCTCGATATCGGCGGCCGCGTTGGCCATCAGACCCACCGGTCGCAGCGTCCGTCCCGTCAGCCACCAACCGGCCACGCCGACGAGCAGCACGAGTCCCGGAATGCCCACGACAAACCAATAGTCGATGCGCGCCTGCACCGCGCGGACCGAAGCCGCGCTCGCGGTCACCTCGATCAGCCACCCCGGCGCGAGCCCGGGTTCGAGCGGCAGCGTGACCTGGCGAACCGGTTCGACAAACGTTCGTTGCACGCCACGCACGGGCGCAGTGAACGCCCCGTACAGCATCCCGTCGGGCCGTCTCACCCGAATCGAGCGCTCCTCGAACACCAGCTCGGCGGCGATGTGATCGAGCGTACGCTCGATGGACAGATACTCGGCGATTTCGACGCGAAAGAACTGGCGCATCAACAAGGCGGACGCGCGAACCGATTCCTCGAATTCCCGCTCGAGCGCGGAGCGCACCGCCAGTCGCAACGCGAACGCGGCACCCAGCAGCACCACCAACAACGTGGCCGCGTACAGCGCGGTGAATCGCAGTCGGATGCGTGGACGAAAGCGCTCGACCGTCATACCGTCTCGGACTGGGTGTTGGCGGCCGGTTCGGTCATGCGATAGCCCGCGCCCCGCACCGTCGAGAGCAGCGCCAACTCGCCCGGCTGGTCGATCTTCCGGCGAAGCCGCGCGATGTACACGTCGATGACGTTGCTGAACGGATCGTAGTTGTCGTCCCACGCGTGCTCGCTGATGTACTCACGCGTGAGCACGCGTCCGCGTTCGCGCATGAGCACCTGCAGCACAGAAAACTCCTTGGTGGTGAGCGTGATCACACGGCCATTGCGGCGCGCCTCGCGGGTGGCCGGGTCGAGCTCGAGATCGCCCACCCGCAGCAGCACCGACGCGTCGGCGCTGGGGCGGCGCAGCAACGCACGCAGCCGTGCCACCAGTTCACCCAACGCGTACGGTTTGACGAGATAGTCATCGGCGCCCAGGTCGAGACCCGCGATGCGGTCGTCGACACTGTCGCGAGCGGTGGCCATCAGGATGCGCGGTGCCGGTTGTCGAGCACGCAGTGCCGCGCACACCGCGAATCCGTCCTCGTCAGGGAGTCGCAGGTCGAGAATCACTGCGTCGTAGGGGCTGACGGCAGCGAGCGCTCGCGCCATCTTCCCCGTCGTTGCGGCATCGACCGCAAAACCCGATGCACGCAAATAGGCCGTTGCGCTGTCGCGCAGCACCTCGTCGTCTTCAACGAGCAGTATCCGCATGCGGTCAATCTACGCCACACAGCGTTCACAGCAGAGTTCATGACACAGACGCGGACGCACCCGCGCGCGCCGCGCATCGGAGTGGTGTTCGGCGGCGGCGCCCTGAAAGGGCTCGCGCACATCGGCGCCCTGCGCGCGCTGACCGAAGCCGGCATCGTGCCGAGACTGTTCGCCGGGTCGAGCATCGGCGCCATGATTGCGGCGGCGGCGGCGTCCGGCGCCTCCCCCACGCAGCTCACGGAACGTGCGCTGAACTTTCGGCGACGCGACCTCTTTCGCATCAATCACATGGGCATGCTGATGGAGCGCATGTTGTCGCGCTCCATCTATCTCGAAGCGCCGTTGCGCAACCTGTGCGATTCGCTGGTGGCGGAAGGGACCTTCGACGATCTGGCCGTTCCGTTATTGGTGACGGCGGTCGACATCGATCGCGCGACACCGATGGTGTTCGGACGACCCGGTATGCGCAACGTGCGGGTGCGGGATGCGGTGTACGCGTCGTGCGCACTCCCCGGCTTCTTTCCGCCCGGCGTCGTTGGCGATCGAACCTGCATCGATGGCGGGACGACGGACAATCTTCCCGTCGCGATCGCCGCCATGGGTGTCGATGCGCTGATTGCGGTGGATGTCGGCATCGCCGACGTGCCCGTGCAGACTGGCATTGCAGCACAGGGGTTCGCTTCGATCTTCATGCGCGCAGCCGCCATGATGATGCACGAGCAGCAGCAGCACGCGCTCGAGCGGTGGACGTCACCACCGATGTTGCTCGTGCGGCCGCAGGTGTCGCACATCGGCTGGTTCAGTTTCGCGCACGTGGAGGAGCTGCTGCAGGTGGGCTACGAGGCCACGCGTGAGGCGCTCGTCGACGTGGATTCGCTGCTCCGCGCCGATGGTGGCATCTTCCCTCGGCGGCAGGTCACCATCAGCGTCGATCGTGACACCTGTACGGGTTGCGCGATTTGCGTTGCCCGCGCCCCCGGCATGATGGCCCTCGACGAGCAGCGGAAGGCGTATCCGCTGAGGACGCGACACGACTTCTCTCCGGCCGACGGCGCCTTCGTGCGTTGCTGCCCCGTCGGCGCGATTCATGTCACGACGGTGGCGGCGGGGGCTGCACCGGCCGATATTTCCGGAAGCCTCGTCGGTACCGGGGTCTCTCCGTAAAGACAGTCCCACGGCGCGATGAGTGGCTTCGTTCCGAACGCGCGTGACCATCCACGGGATGTGTTGCGCGCCGGACCAATTCATTCCATGTCGCATCCCAATTCGTTCGGCAGCCGCGCCACACTGACTGTGGGCGACCGTCAGTATGCCTATTTCCGACTTGCTACGCTCGATGCGCTTCCGGGCAGTACGGCCGGCACGCTGCCGTTCTCGCTGCGTGTGCTCCTCGAAAACCTGCTGCGCGGTGAAGACGGCGCCTTCGTCAAGAAGTCGGACGTCGAGGCGCTCGCGCGCTGGAACGTCAAGGCGCCCGTGGACAAGGAAATCGCCTTCCGCACCGCCCGCGTCCTGCTGCAGGACTTTACCGGCGTGCCGTGCGTCGTGGACCTCGCGGCCATGCGCGACGCCATGGTCGCGCTCGGCGGTGACCCGACGAAGATCAATCCGCTGCAGCCCGTCGATCTGGTCATCGATCACTCGGTGCAGGTT
>CAYWCJ010000419.1:0-4046 GCA_964456595.1 uncultured Gemmatimonas sp.
GGACCACAACGGCAACGGTGCGACGTTCGAGAGCGTCCACGTCGTACCGTTGAAGTGGGGGTCCATCTTTGGTGCGAGTCCGACTGATGTGTACATCGGCGGCGAAGGCGCGTTGGTGCAGCGCTTCAACGGTACGCTCTGGTCGATGTTGCCTGCGCCGGTGAACGGAACGCTCGCCGGGCTGTGGATGTCCGGCGCGGACAACGTGCTCGCCGTCGGTGCAGACGGCTCCGGCGACGTCGGCATCGCGTACCGCTTCGATGGCCTCGCCTGGCAGCCGGTGCAACTGAACGTGTCGAACGTGTACGTGTTCACGAATATCTGGGGGCCGAGTATCACGGACCTCTACGTGACTGGCGATCAGGGCACACTGCTGCGTTTCAACGGCATCACGTGGACGCGAATCGCCACGGGTCTCACCGACCTGCTGTGGAGCGTCTCCGGTTCGCCCGACGCGGTCGGCGGCGCGTTCGCTGTCGGCTACAACAGTTCGATCGTCAGCGGCATCAGCGGCGGCGTGCCGATCATGTCTGCGATGTCATCGAGCGCGGCCGGTTCGCTCGGTCCTTCGCCTTCGGCGCGGCGCCAGCCTGCGCCTCGTACGGCGGCCGCCCGCGCGGCGTTGCGTGACGCGATTCCGAGCGGAGACGCACGCCGCACTCGCAAGCATCCGGAATCGGCAAGAAGTTCGATCACCACCTCGCCGCGCCGGAACCGCTAGTCGACCGCGTTCGCGGTCGGCAAGCCCTCGACGGGCCGATCGCGATGACGCGGTCGGCCCGTTTGACATGCAGGCGCGCCGTCACCGTCAGGGCACTCCCGCCGACAGGGACACGATCCGCGCCCGCCATGAAACAGTATGTGCGTCGCCGGCGAAGGTCTGCCGCCGATACACGAAGGCGGTGCGCGCGGACGATCCCGCACACCACCGTCGCCCGTTGTCGAGACCGGGTGCACATGACGTTGTGACGACTGCTCGATCGTCAAATTCCGGGGAATCCGATGTTCACCGTCCTTCGCACCGCGCGGATTCGTTCGCGCCGCTCTGCGCGTGCTGGTCTGCTCGCGACTGCACTGCTGGCCGCCTGCTCGTCGTCGGAAAACGTTACGTCGCCGACCGGACCAGGTCCCGCCACGACCATCCAACTCAGTTCGAACGGCGTCGCGCTCATCGGCATCGGATCCTCGGACAGCATTCACGCCACGGTGCGTGATGCGGCCGGCCAATCGACTGGCGCGAGTGTCACCTGGAGCAGCGAAGATGCGACGATCGCGGTCGTCGTCGCCAATGGTGCGGTGGGTTCCATCGTCGCGCGCGCTGCCGGTGTGACGCGCGTGCGTGCGACGTCGGGCGCGCTGACCAGTGAGATCGAAGTGCGCGTGCTCGGCGTGCGCAGTGTGACGCTGGTACAGCGCACACTCTCGCTGCGAGCGGGCGATGGGCAGACGATCGGTGTCCTCGTGGACGCGGATGTCAACACGCCGCAGGACGTACGATACAGCATCAGCAATCCGGCCGTGGCAACGGTGAACGCGAGTGGTCTGGTCAACGGTGTCACGCCCGGTACGGCCACGCTGACCGTCACCTCCACCGCCGACCCGCGGCTGACATCATCGGCGATCGTGACGGTGAATCCGGCGCGCGCTGTGTCCTTCGCACCGGGCGGTGCCGCGTTGACGCTGTGGCTCGGTGATGCGCGGGCGCTCGAAGCGAGCGTGGATGTCGACGCCACTGAGTCGACGGACATCGTCTGGAGCAGCGAGAATCCGAGCGTCGCCACGGTGAACGAGGCCGGTGTGCTCGTGGCCGTCGGCGAAGGTACGGCGATCATTCGTGCGACGTCGGCCGCCGATGCGCGCGCCAGCGCTGCGATGGTGCTCACGGTGCTCCCGGCGCGGCGCGATGCCACGGACGGTCGCGGTACCTCGGATCGTACCTCGCGCGGCCGCACGGGTCGCTGATCGCGCTGAAACAGCGCGCGGGTTCGTTCCCGGAGAATCGGGCCCTGAGGCATCACACGACCGGCATCCGCACCGGCGACGAAACAGGTGGTGCTGCGCCGGCAACGGACGCGGATCACAGTCGCACGTCTTTCCGGCGAAGGGCGGCGCGCCATGAGGCACGCCCGCGCACGGACGGCAGTGCGACACATCGCGCCGTGCGTCGCTGTCGTATCACATCGCTGATGCAGGCCATGCCTGGATCGCTCAGAGGCTCCATGTTCGACTCGATCCGATCCGCGTGCCTGCGCTCGCGTTCAGCGGTGATGACTCACCTGCTGGCCACGGCCCTGTTGGCGTCGTGTTCCGCAGCTGGTGATGGCGTCACCACCCCCACGCCGCCGACCACACCCGGCACCGGCCCGGCCGCGATTGTGGACATGTCCACGTCTGCGGTGGCGTTGGGTGGAATCGGGTCAACCGAAGTCATCACCGCCGTCATTCGCGATGCGAGCGGCCGCACCATCTCCGCTCCGTCGGTCACCTGGAGCAGCGAGAACCCCACCATCGCGGAAGTCGCCGGCAGCGGTGTCTCCGCCGCCATCGTCGCGCGTGCGCCGGGCACGACGCGCATCAAGGCGACATCGGGCAACGCGGCCGCTTATGTAGACGTGCGGGTGCTTGGCGTGAAGTCGTTGAGCATCACACCGTCCGCGCTGTCGGTGCGCGTCGGCGATCTGCAGCCGCTGCGCGTGTCCGTCGCGGGTGATGCCGGTGCGTCGCAGTCCGTCCGCTGGGCCACTCTGAATCCATCCATCGCCACCGTCGATGCGTCGGGTATCGTCACCGGCGTTGGCCTCGGCACCACCACCGTGCGCGTGACATCGGTTGCCGACCCGTCGGTCATCGCCAGTGCCGCAGTCTCCGTCACCCCGGCGCGTTCCGTCGCCTTCGGACCTGGCCAAAGCGCGATCACGCTGCACGTCGGCGACATCCGCAACGTACCGCCGGAAGTCGATGTGGATCCGTCGCAGTCGCCGGCGCTCGTGTGGAGTAGCGGCAACGTGACGGTCGCCACCGTCGACGCCACCGGCAACATCACCGCCGTTGGCGTGGGCACCGCGATCGTTCGCGCAACGCTCGTCTCCGATCCGCGCGCGCAGGACGAGCTCCTCGTCACGGTCCTTCAGGCCCGTCGCGTTACCATCACACCGTCGTCACTCGCCATCGGTGTGCAACAGCAAGGTGCGCTCGCGGCCAGCGTGTCGGTCGAGAACGGGGTGAGCACAGCGCTCAACTGGACAAGCAGCGATCCCACTGTTGTCAGCGTCTCAGCCAACGGGGTCGTCACCGGCTTCGCGCTCGGCGTGGTCACCGTCACCGCCACCCTGGTCGCGGATCCGAATGTGCGGGGCACAGCGGTCGTCAGCGTCACCGCGTCGATCCAGTCGGTGACGGTCTCGCCGAATCTTGTGGCGGCGTTCGTCGGCGACCAGGACCAGCTGACGGCGACGGTGCAGGCCGATGGTCCGCTGCCGCGCACGGTCACGTGGCGTTCGAGCAACCCGGCCGTGGCCACTGTTTCGGCCAACGGACTCGTTTCCTCGTTGTCGGCCGGGTCAGCGACGATCACCGCTGTGTCCACTGCCGACACGACCAAGCGTGGCACCGCGCAAGTCACCGTGCAGCCTGCGCCCGTGGTAGGCATCACGCCGTCGCAATCGAACATTGCGATCGGCGAACAACGCACACTGAACGGTCGCGTTACGGTGGCACCGGGGCTCAGCACCGCCGTCATCTGGCGCTCGAGCAACTCCGCCATCGCAACGATCACCAGTTCGGGCACCGTCACCGGTCAGAGCCTCGGCACCGTCACCATCACCATGCTCGCCGTCGCCGACACGTCGACCTTTGCCACGGCCACCGTCACCGTGATTCCCATCGTGCATTCCGTCGCCATCACGCCGACCTCCGCGGTCGGTTTCGTGGGCGATGCGCTGCAGCTGTCGGCCAACGTCGTCGCCGATGGCAGTCTCTCGCGCAGCGTCAGCTGGCGCTCCAGCAACCCGACCGTCGCCACCGTGAATGCGTCGGGTGTGGTGCAG
>CAYWCJ010000420.1:0-4044 GCA_964456595.1 uncultured Gemmatimonas sp.
GGCCGACAGCGGTGTTGTGCTCGCCGGCACGTTTACCCGACCGGCGGCTGCACGCGCGGCGGGTGCACGCGTGGCGCGTGCACGCGTGGCGGGTGCACGTCTCGCGGTGGCAGCGTCGAAACCGGTGGCATCCGATGCCGTGGACAGGACGACGCGATGGCCCGCGGTGCTGCTGCTCAGCGGATCGGGTCCGCAGGATCGCGACGGTGCGCGTGTGGAGTTGCCGGGTTACGCACCCTTTCGTGATATCGCCGATTCGCTGGTGGGTGATGGATTCGCGGTGCTGCGACTCGACGATCGCGGCACGGGCGCGTCGGGTGGTCGCTTCGAGGGGGCGACGACGTTCGACTTTGCGCGCGATGTCACGGCGGCGATCCGCTGGCTGCGCGCGCAGCCGGATGTGGACGCGCAACGGATCGTCCTGCTGGGGCACAGCGAAGGCGCACTGGTGGCGATGCTCGCCGCGTCACTGGATGACTCGGTGGCGGCACTGGTGTTGCTCGGCGCGGCTGGTCGCACGGGTCGCGAACTCGCACGGTGGCAGCGCCATGCGCTGGTGACGGGAGACGGCGCTGTATTCCCGCTGGCAGAGCGAGCGTCCGTGCTGGCGCGCGCCGAGAGTGAAGCGGAGGCGGCGGCCGAACACAATCGCTGGTTGCAAGCGTGGTTCGATCTTGATCCGCGTGTCGTCGCGAAGCGCGTGCGCGTGCCGACGCTGCTGCTGCATGGCGCCAACGATCGGCAGGTACCCGCAACGGACGCGGACGTGTTGGCGGTGGCGCTGCGCACCGGCGGTGCATCGTCGGTCGAGGTGCGCCGCTTTCCCTCGACGAATCACCTCTTTCTGAACGACGAGAACGGTGATCCGCGCGGTTATGTGCGTCTCGCCGAGCGTCGAGTGCGCCCCGACGCGACGCGCGCGATCACGGATTTTCTCTTGCGAGCGCTGCGTTGATAAATGCGATGCACTCGAGATTCGCTGTCATTCGAGGGGCCTTGATGCGTCGAATGTGCGTGTCAGAGGGAAAAAGAGTGAAAAAAGTGCGTTCTTCATAGGGAAAACGCGTATACGCCTATTGCGCGCTGTACTGGTGATTGTAGTTTGTGGCGCGTCTGCGCATTGGCGCGACGCACTCAGAGCCGTTTGAAACGACGCGGCTCGACTGGTCACCCCCTCAGGAGACGCTATGGCCGCTGCGAAGAAGTCTGCGAAGAAAGCTGCGAAGAAGGCTGCCCCGAAGAAGGCTGCTGCAAAGAAGGCCGCTCCGAAGAAGGCCGCTGCAAAGAAGGCTCCTGCGGCGAAGAAGGCTCCAGCCGCGAAGAAGGCCCCTGCGGCAAAGAAGGCCCCTGCCAAGAAGGCGGCCAAGCGCACGCCGAATGCGGCGTTCATGAAGGCGCTCACCCCCAGCGCGCAGCTCGCCGCCGTCGTTGGCGAAAAGCCGCTCGCGCGCACGGAAGTCGTGAAGAAGCTTTGGGTGTACATCAAGAAGAACAACCTGCAGGATTCGAAGAACAAGCGCATGATCAACGCCGACGACAAGCTGAAGCCGGTGTTCGGCGGCAAGGCGCAGGTCAGCATGTTCGACATGACCAAGCTGATCTCCAAGCACCTGTCGTAACCTCCGGGCAGTCACCGGCGTAAATTGAAGGGGCGCATTCATCCGGATGCGCCCTTTCTCTTTGCCCTCTCTGTATCGTGTCAGCCAAGAAAAAGCCTGAAGGCAGCGTCGCCGCGCTGCGTACAGGCAAGCGCAGCGGTGGTGGCTCCGGCACCTGGGAGAACATCAAGGCCATCCTGTGGACGGTGGCGATCTTTCTCGCCATTCGCACCTTTCTCTTCGAAGCGTACCGCATTCCGTCCGGCAGCATGATTCCGACGCTGCTCGTCGGCGACTGGCTGTTCGTGAACAAGTTGGCGTACGGTCCGCACGTGCCAGGCACGGATATCAACCTGCCGGGCTACGCGGACCCGAAGCGCGGCGACGTGGTGGTGTTCATCTCGCCCAATCAGATCGACCAGCCCGAAGATCCGAATCCGACACTCGTGAAGCGGTGCGTGGCGATTGCCGGCGACACGATCTGGATGCGCGAGGGTGTGCTGCACGTGAACGGCATGCCGCAACCGCAGGGCTTTCCCGCCTCACAGAACGTGAAGGGCGACGGAAGTTTTTCGCATCCGCTGTTCACTTGGCACAAGCCGTTCGAGTTGAAAGGCACGCGCGCCGGCGACCCGGCCGACGCGCCGACGCTCGATAACTGGGGGCCGATGGTGGTGCCGGCCAACCACCTCTTCATGCTCGGCGACAACCGATACGACTCGAAGGACGGTCGCTACTGGGGCTTCGTGCCGCGTGAAAACGTGCGTGGGCGCCCGTCGTTCGTGTACTACTCGTACAATGCCGATGACAGCGACCGACCGTTGCCGGCGTTGACGGATATACGGTGGGGGAGGCTGGGGACGGCAATCAGGTAGGGTTGCGAGCAGGCGGGATCGTCAACCACCAAGTGTCGGGCTTCGAGTTTTGGCTGTACGCATTTCCCGACGCACGGTGTGATTGCAACTCAAACCGCTGAACCCCCACTCGAAGCCCGACACTTGGTGGTTGCAGTTCACGGAGTCATCGTCGCATCAGGATGCCAACTCAATTGCAGAGGCCGACGTGTGTAACGAGACCATGCGCGCGAGATCTGCTCGGGCCCTCGGCGCCAGTGCCTTGTTGCTCGCGGTCGTCGTCGCCGTCGCGTGCAGCGGCGACTCGCCGTCAGCACCCGGCGGTGGTACCCCAGCCGCCGACTCGCTCGCCGCTGCGCAGTCGCGATGGAACAGCCGGAAGCCCGCGGGCAACCGTTACGTCATGGTGCAGCGTGTGGTCTGCTTTTGCGTCGCCGCCAACGTCGAGTATCGCGTTACGGTGCAGGGGACGAGCGTTACCGCCGCGGTCAACAATCGCACCGATGCACCGCTCCCCGCAGCGCAGTGGATTGTCTTTCGCACCGTTGACCAGCTCTTCGAACTGGTTCGTACCGCACAGCGCGCAGCCGGCACGCTCAAAGCGGTCGAGTACGACGCCACGATGGGATTTCCGCGCACACTTTCGCTCGACCCGGTGCTTAGTGCAATAGATGACGAGGTCGCCTACGTGACCACCAGCGTGACTGCGGTACCGTGATTCATTCCAGTCTGCGCGTCGCGCTGTCGATGGTGACCGCGCTTTCGACACTGTGGCTGGCCACGCCTGTACGCGCACAAGCTCGCGCGACGACGAGTGCGCGTCTCGATGCGGTCCACACGGACACGATCTGGACGCAGTCACTTGGCGTGCGGAAAGCGCTGACGGTCTATCTTCCGCCCAGCTACGCCACGTCGCCCACCCGGCGCTATCCGGTGCTGTTGTATCTGCATGGGCTCAACGGCAACGAACGCAATTGGGTGGACGCGGGCGCACTCGACCGCTCGCTCGATTCGCTTGCCGCCGCGGGTAAAGGCGAAGCGATCGTCGTCATGCCGGACGGCGACGACAGTTGGTACACGACATGGAACGTGCTGGCTGCGTCACCGCCGTGCGCCAGCGATACGGTGCGCAAGGAACCGTCAGCCAGCTACTGCGTCCCCTGGACGCACTACGACGACTACATCGCGCGCGACATCGTATCGCACGTCGATGCGAGCTATCGCACTATCCGCGACCGACGGCACCGCGCCATCGCCGGCTTGAGCATGGGCGGGTACGGCGCGGTCACCCTCGCGCTCGCGTACCCCGAAGTCTTTGGTTCCGCGGCAAGTCACAGCGGTGTGCTCTCGCCACGATTGCTCGGTCCGAAGCCGTTCGTGGCGCCAGCGCGATATGCCGCCGATACGCTGGAGCTCAAACAGTCTGCGGGGTGGTTGTGGCCGTGGCTCGTGACACCGTTCGGGCGGGACACGATCGGGTGGGCCGCGCGCGAGCCCGCGACCATCGCTCGGCGTGCGCTGCAGCGTGCGCGCAGCGGAGGAGTCGCACTGCCGGCGCTGCTGATCGATTGCGGCACCGCCGACGGCTTCAT
>CAYWCJ010000421.1:0-1691 GCA_964456595.1 uncultured Gemmatimonas sp.
ACGCTGGTGGACACGGCGCGCAATCTCGAAGCGATGAAGATCGACATGGTGGTGGTGCGACATCCCGCATCGGGTGCGGCGCGCTTTCTGGCCGAACGCATCGAGTCGAATGTCATCAACGCGGGCGACGGGACGCATGAACACCCGACGCAGGGGTTGCTCGACCTGCTCACGTTGCGCGACAAATTTGGCGACCTCACCGGCAAGCGCATTTGCATCTGCGGTGACGTGCTGCATTCACGCGTCGCCCGCTCCAACATCTGGGGACTCACCAAACTCGGCGCCGAAGTCGGTGTGTGCGGACCGCGCTCGCTGTTGCCCAACGCCATCGGTGAGATGGGCGTGACGGTGTTCGATCGCATCGAAGACGCCATTCAGTGGGCCGATGCCCTGAACATCCTGCGACTGCAACTCGAACGCATGCAGGGCGGTTACATCCCATCGCTGCGCGAATACAATCGCGTCTTCGGTGTCACTCGTGCGCGGCTGGATGCAGCGCCGCGCGACCTTCTCATTCTGCACCCTGGGCCGATGAATCGCGGCGTGGAAATCGATAGCGACGTAGCCGACGGACCGCACTCCGTCATTCTGAATCAGGTGACCAACGGCGTGGCCGTGCGCATGGCGGTGCTCTACCTGCTGGCGGGTGGACGTCCGGAACTGGCCGAAGCGGCCAAGCGGGGAGCGCCGTGATGTCATCCAACATTTCATCGGCCAGCTCGCGCGATCTGCTGTTGCGCGGTGGACGCATTGTCGATCCGTCGCAGGGTCTCGATGCGATCGGCGACGTGCTGATGCGCGGCGGCCTGATCGAAGCGTGCGGCGGCAGCCTCACTGCTCCCGATGGCGCGGACGTGATCGACGTCTCCGGTCTGGTCGTGGCTCCGGGACTCATCGACGTGCACGTGCATTTGCGTGAGCCAGGTCGTGAAGACGTGGAGACCGTCGCGACTGGTGCACACGCCGCCGCCGCCGGCGGATTCACCGCCGTGTGCGCGATGCCAAACACGCGCCCGGTCACCGACAATCAGGCGACGGTCGGCTTCGTGAAGCGACAGGGCGAAGCAGCGGGTTTTGCTCGCGTATACCCGTACGGCGCGATCTCCGTCTCGCAGAAGGGCGAGACGCTCGCGGAACTCGGCGAAATGGTGGGCGCTGGTGCCGTCGCGTTCAGCGACGACGGACGTCCCGTCGAGAGCGCACATCTGATGCGCACGGCACTCGAATACGCGCGCGCCTTCAACGTGCCGGTCGCCGAGCATTGCGAAGACATGTCGCTGGCGCGCGGCGGATCGATGAACGAAGGACTCATGTCGGCGAAGCTCGGACTCAAGGGCATTCCGGCCGAAGCCGAAGAGATTTACGTCATTCGCGACATTCTCCTCGCGCGTCGCACCGGCGGGCACATCCACCTCTGTCACCTGAGTACGAAAGGGTCGGTTGAGCTGGTGCGCTGGGGCAAGGAACGTGGCGTGAACGTCACGGCAGAGGTGTGCTCCCATCACCTCTCGCTCACTGAACAGGCGGTGGATGGGTACAACACCAACGCCAAGATGAATCCGCCCTTGCGCACGGAGACGGATATCGAGGCGCTGAAGGAAGGACTCGCCGATGGCACGATCGATTTGCTGGTGACCGATCATGCGCCGCACCACTACGACGAGAAGGAGCGCGAGTTCGCGGCTGCGCCG
>CAYWCJ010000421.1:1701-4033 GCA_964456595.1 uncultured Gemmatimonas sp.
CCCCATCGTGGGCCTTGAGACCGCACTCGGCGTGAACTGCACGTATCTGCTGCATCCGGGCGTGTTGTCGATGTCGCAGATGATCGACGCGATGAGCTGCAAACCGGCACGGGTCTTCCACCTGCCGGGCGGTACGCTCGCCCGTGGTTCGATCGGCGATGTGTCGGTCTTCGATCCGTCGCGCGTCTGGACCGTCGACGCGGCCCGCTTCAAGTCGAAGGGGCGCAATACGCCGTATGGCGGTCACGAACTGACGGGGCAGGCGCGAATGACGATCGTGGGTGGACGAGTGGTCTATCGCGCGGAGACGTGACGCTTCGGCGGGACGCCGTCGAACACGCAGAGACGGCCGCCGCGCTCGCCGCAGCGTGCCGTCGTCTGCATGCGCGCGGGCTGCTGGCCGGCGCCGAGGGCAACCTGTCCGTGCGCCTGTCGAACGGCGATCTGCTGGTGACGCCGTCCGGCGTGGACAAGGGGACGGTGGAGGCGTCGGCGATGCTGCGGCTGCACGCCGATGGTACGCCGCGTCACGAAGGGACAGCAGTCGGCACCAGCGGTGACGGTGGGACCGGTGACAGTCCGCGTCGACCGTCGTCGGAACTCTTGATGCACCTCGCCTGCTACGCCGCGCGACCCGACGTACGGGCCGTGGTGCATGCCCATCCGCCGGTGGCAACGGGGTTTGCCACGGCCGGGGTCAATTTGCCCGCCAACGTGCTGCCGGAGGTGCCGGTGGTGGTGGGACCGAGTGCGCTGGTGCCATACGGTCGGCCAGGCACGCCGGCGCTGTCAGCGGCGATGGCACCGTTTCTTGCAGACCACGAGGTGTTTCTGCTGGCCAATCACGGAGTGACGGTGCTCGGCACATCGTTGACCGATGCGCTGCTGCGGATGGAGAGCGTTGAACAGGCCGCGCGGATCGTTTTTGTGGCGCAGCAGATGGGCGGCGCTCTGTCGCTCAGTGATGCTGAAACAGCGGCCTTGCACGAGATCCGCACACACGCAGCAGCAGCGAGTCGGAACGGGGTGATCGAGAGCGGGTCCTAAGGCGTGACCGCTGCGACCCCGATCACAGAGACGGTAGCACGTGCTCGACCATATTACACATGCCCTCTGGCTGCCAGACCTTCATGAAGGAGTCGCTCGACGTGCCCATCGAAGATGTTCGCAGACTGGTCGCCGAACGTCAGCGTTACGACGACTGGCTCATGGCGCTCGAGGCGAAGCGTGCCGAAACGCCGATTCGTGTCTTCGATCGCGTCCACAGTGACTACCTCGGGCGTCGCCTGGGCGTCATGGAGCAGTTGCGCGAGCATGTCGACGCGTTGGCTGCCCTTGGCGATGATCTCGAGACGCGTATCGGCACACTCGAAGCGCAGCTGACCACGCACGAAGACGAGCGCGCCGAAGCCCTGCTTCGCACGGCCGTCGGCGAGTATGACAGCGATCGGTGGGAAACGGTGCGGCTCAATGTCGAGGCAAGCATCGCGCAACTCGGCGAGCAACGTGCGGCGCTCGTCGCCGAAGTGGACGAAGTCCGGACGCTGTTGTCCAGCGCCCGAGCAGAGCCGCCGGAGAGCGCCCCAGAGGAACCAGCCATCACCGCGTCGTCGGCGGACGCGCTGACCGCGACGCACGAAAAAGAAGTTTTGCCAGACGATCCATCGGTAGGCGCGCCAACGTCGGCCGATTCGTGCGACACGCCGCCCAGCGGCGCCCACGACGTCTTCACTGCCACGGCTTCCGAGACACGCGCGGTGGACGATCTGGCGGTCGCTCCGGCTGCGATCGCGACGCCGGAGCCGACGGCTGACGATGCATGGCCAGACGCCTCGCTCGATGAGATCGTTGCGACGCCCGGTGCATCGGAGGCACCGGCGACGGCGCCGTCGCCTGGTCGACTTTTCGAAGACGTACGACGCGACGAACTCGATGGTGCGGACTTCGATGACGCACTCGCGCTCTTCTCGAGCACGCCGCGTACCGAGGACACTCCGTCACCGGGCGCGGGTAGCGCCCTCGGCATGCTGGACGGCCTTGCGTCGTCCACCGTCGACGATCTCATCGCGCCCCGGACGCAGGCGAGTGGGTCGCCGAGTGCGGCGCCATCCGTCGCCAACGACGCGTCGGCGGAATCGACGCGCGATTCCTTCGACGATCTGGCGTTTCTGCGTTCGGTGATCGATCCGTCGACGCAGAGTGCAGGCGTGCGCGCCAGCAGTGCTGGCGATCAGCAGAAGACGCTGCGTTGCACGGAGTGCGGGACGATGAACTTCCCGACGGAGTGGTACTGCGAACGCTGCGGCGGAGAGCTGGCGGCATTCTAGTCCGA
>CAYWCJ010000422.1:0-4025 GCA_964456595.1 uncultured Gemmatimonas sp.
CGCCTGCTGCACGCCTTCGCCCGAGACGTCGCGCGTGATACTCGGGTTCTCCGACTTGCGCGCGATCTTGTCGATTTCGTCGATGTAGACGATGCCTCGCTCGCATTCGGCGACGTTGAAGTCACCGGCCTGCAGCAGGCGCACCAGAATGTTCTCGACATCTTCGCCAACGTAGCCCGCTTCGGTGAGCGTGGTGGCATCGGCGATGGTGAACGGCACATCGAGGATGCGCGCCAGCGTCTGTGCCAACAGCGTCTTGCCGGTACCGGTGGGGCCGATGAGGAGGATGTTGGACTTGTCCAGCTCCACATCGTCCTCACGCGCGTTGCTCGACGCGTTGATGCGCTTGTAGTGGTTATACACGGCCACGGCGAGCGCCTTCTTGGCATGCTCCTGACCGATCACGTACTGGTCGAGTATCCCCTTGATCTCACGGGGCGTCGGCACCTGCGTGATCGCTTCGGCTACCTCGCGCTCCTCGTCTTCGGCCAGGATCTCATTGCAGAGCGCAATGCACTCGTTGCAGATGTAGACCGATGGGCCCGAAATGAACTTGCGGACGGCGTCCTTGGACTTGCCGCAAAAGGAGCAGCGCAGGTGCTTGTCGTGGGACATGTCGGTCCGGAGCGGAAGTCGACGCGCGGGAAGGCAACTGGAAACGGTCAACTCACACCGTCACCTGTAGTTAAGCCGCTTTCTCACGCAGAATCAAGCTGAAATGCCCCCGAACGCGGACGGCGTTCGGGGATTCAGGAAGAGTATCGGTCGCGACGCGAAAAAACGAAGCGGCGGGACCAGAATGGCCCCGCCGCGTCCGCGCGATCATCGAACGTCGTGCGACAGAATCAGCGCGGTGCGGCCACCAGTTCGGCCTGATGCGACACCACGAAGTCCACGAGACCATACACACGCGCATCTTCGGCCGACATGAAGCGGTCGCGGTCGGTGTCGCGCTCCACCTGTTCCACCGGACGACCGGTATGCTTGGCCATCAGTTCGTTCATCTTCGAGCGCAGGTACAGGATCTCGCGCGCCTGAATCTCGATATCCGATGCCGATCCGCCGCCGCCGTTCTGTGACGGCTGGTGAATCATGATGCGTGAGTGCGGCAATGCACTGCGCTTGCCCGCTTCTCCCGCACAGAGCAGGAAGGCACCCATGCTGGCGGCCATGCCCATGCACGTGGTGTGCACCGGCGCCTTGATGAACTGCATCGTGTCATACATCGCGAGACCAGCAGACACGCTGCCACCCGGCGAGTTGATGTACAGGTGAATCGGCTTCTCGGGGTTGTCCGCATCGAGGAACAGCATCTGGGCAATGATGACGTTGGCCACGTCGTCATTGATCGCTGAACCGAGGAAGACAATGCGATCCATGAGCAATCGCGAGAAGATGTCATACGTCCTCTCGCCACGGCTGGACCGCTCGATGATATACGGCATGTACAACGCCATGGTACTCCTCGCTATCGCGGGTGAATCGGGGAGGTCGGTCGGCTCAGGACGAGCTGACAGGATTGCGTTCCATCAGCCAGGCGAACACCCGCGTCTCGGTGAGTTCGCGTTCGATCTCCTGCAGGCGACCGGCCTTCTGCAGCTGCGCGTACACTTGCCCCGGATCCGCGTTCCGCGCCTTGGCCATCTCTTCGATGCGTGCATCAACGTCCGATACACTTGCGGTCAATGACTCGCGTTCGGCCAGCGTGTCGATGATGAGATCGCGACGCACCTGACGCTCCGCCATCGGACGGAACTCCTGGGCAAAACGCTCCTTCTCGGTCTCCGGCACGCCGTACATCTGCATGTAGCTCTCCACGAGCTGACGCACCCAGCTCTGCGGCACATCGAACGGATTGGCCTCCACGATGCGCTCGATGAGCTGGCCGCGCACATCGGCTTCACTCTCGCGCTTCGTATGCTCACCCATGTCGGTGCGCACCGCAGCACGCAACGCCTCGACCGTATCGAAATCGCCGACCTCGCGCGCGAATGCGTCGTCCAGCGCCGGCATCGACTTGCGCTTCACAGCCGTGAGCGTGACGCGCGCAAGCTTGGCGACACCGCGCTGCGCTTCGTCGGGAAAATCCTCCGGCCACTTCACGGTGCGCTCGACAGTCTCGCCTTCGCTCGCTTCCATGATGAGCTCTTCGATCCCCGGCACGGCCTGCCCACCGCCGAGCACGAGACGGTACTCCTTAGACTCCGGAAGCGTGCCGCTGGCGTCGGCCGTCGACAGCATCACGGTCACCATGTCACCCGGCGCGGGCTTCTCGGCCACGGGCATCCAGTCAGCCTTCTGCTCACGCAACTTTTCCAGCTGCTCTTCAACCGCGTCGTCGCCGATCGGCGCGTCCCGACGGGTGATCGAGAAGCCCTGCACCGACGTGAGCGCCAGCTCCGGGCGCAACTCACAGTGGAGTTCGAATTCAAGCGACTGCCCGGGCTCGAACTTCAAGTCATGTACATGCGGCTGCGAGGCAAGCTTCAGACTCTCGCGTTCCACCGCTTCCTTGAATGCTTCGTTGACGACGAGTTCGATGGCTTCCTGCCGGATCTGTTCGGCGAAGCGCTTGCGAACCATCGATGGCGGTGCCTTGCCCACGCGGAAACCCGGGAGGCGAACCTGCGTCGCGTACTTCCGCGCGGCCCGATCCTCGTACTCGGCTACCGTCTCGGGAGGCACAGAAATCTGCAGGCGACGCGAGATGCCGGTCTGCTCAGAAGGAGTGATCGAGATGTTCATGGGGGAAAGCTAATCGGGGAGGGCGTCCGAGCGAAGAAGCGGCGCGGGTGCGTCCAGGGGTTGCCCGATGGCGACGCGCAGATCGGGCAGCGACGAACGTCTGCAGGCGCGCGTCAGTTGCCGGCAACGGCAACGTCGCCAATGCTGGGCGGCCGATTGGTCAGCAACGGCGTCTTCTGCTCGCTGCGCAATGCCGCGGCCAGTGGCAGCGCCATCGCGATCGTGCCGAGAATGCCGGCCAGCACCATGTCCTGGCCAAGGCAAATCGCGATCGGCAGCAGACCGTTCACACCGTAGAGCACCAATGGCAGACGATGTGGTGAGACCTTCGAGGCCCACACGGACGGCGGCACAATGGCCAGCATGGCGCGGGCCACCAGAACTCCCGTGAGCAGCCACCCCAGCCAGTTGGTCAACGGCATTCCGAAGAAAAACGGCGTGCCGATGATGCGCGAGAACGAAGATTCACCGGAGAGATCGGGCACATGCCACATCCAGTGATTCGTTTTCACCATCGCCGGGTCCATGGAAACATCCCACGCCGTCAAAACGAGTCCGCCAACCAGCGCCCACCACCAACGGCTCTTGCTGTCGTCGGTCGCGGGCAGAATGCGCCCGCAGATCGCCAGCGACGCAACGAGCATGTAGAACCACGACGTCGGGATATTGAACGGCACCAGCGCGGCAATCTTGTAGCCGAGCAGGTCGGAATAGCCATAGGCGCCAAATGGCAGTCCGGTGCTGGTGCCCGCCAACTCAGATCCAAGGGACAGGAAGAAGCTGACGAGAAAGACCACCATCGCGCGACCGGTGCCAATGCAGTAGGACAGGAAGGCGAGTCCGGCGATGGCGCCGAGGACTACCGTCGTCTGTCCGCCGTAGGAGATACCGATCGCGTACACCTTGAGATTCAGCGGCGTCATCAACCACGCGGGTTGCGGCGGCGCCAGAAACGTCGCGAACGCAAACGCCGAGAATGCGCTCAGCACACTGTGCACGAGCAACGCGATCGTCGCCACGCGCAAGAGGGCAGCGCGCGAGTTCGGCGAGTGGTCGGTCAACGAATCGATGGCGGACATGCGTCGTGCTCCAGATTCTTCAGGCGAGACGGACAAGCGTCTCGGGATTCACCGGCTGATTGGGCTCCCACACGATGCGTGGACCGTCGCCGATGGTTGCCAGATCGAGCGGCGCAGCGCGGTAGCGCCACGCGTCCCACAGGATACCGACGCGCAGCGGTGCGCTGCCGCGTGCGCGACCGGTTACGCCGGCATTCTCAC
>CAYWCJ010000423.1:0-4023 GCA_964456595.1 uncultured Gemmatimonas sp.
GTTGGGCACCATTCAGCTCGACTACAACGCGCCCGAGCGCTTCGACCTCACGTATACCGGCGAAGACAACACGGCACATCGGCCAGTGGTGATCCATCGCGCCGTGAGTGGATCCTTCGAGCGATTCATCGCGATTCTGATCGAACACTTTGCCGGCGCGTTTCCGGTGTGGCTCGCGCCGGAGCAGGTGCGCGTCATTCCCATTGCGATCGATTACAACGAGTACGGGGCGGCGCTGGTGCACCGCATGAAAGACGCGGGCATTCGCGCGCATCTCGACGCGCGCAACGAAACGCTCAACTATCGCGTGCGTGAAGGCGAGGTGGCGAAGATTCCGTACATGTGCGTCATCGGCAAGCGCGAGGCCGACGAAGGAAACGTGGCGCTGCGCGTGCGCGGCGCGGGCAAAAAGCAGGAGATTCTCCCGGCGGACGCGTTTGTTGGGCGCGTGATCGACGAGATTCGCACGCGCGCGCTGACGCCCAACCTCGACGCGCCGGTTGCGGTTGACGCGTCGGCCGAGGGCGACGCGTGACCCCCGAGGCGCTGCTCGACCTGTTCGTGCTGGCGCCGGTGGGGCTGGTCGCCATCGATGAGGACGGACGTGTCGGCATGGCGAATCTGGCCGCGCGCCGATTGCTGACGCCATTCACCGGCGCCGGGTCGCTGGAGGATCTGTTTCTCGCGCTCGCCACGGTCGTGCCCGATCTCGCGGCGCGCGTGCGCGCGTACGATGCACCGCGCGGGGTGATCGTCGAAGGACTCGATCTGCTGGCGCCGGGCGAGCAGCACGGGGTGCAGCTCGCACTCGTGAAGGTTGCCCCGGGGCGTATCGTGGCCGTGGCCACCGACGCCGGCAACCTCGCCGAAGCGGTGGGCACCATCCATCGTCTCGAGCAGCGGCTACGTGCGGTGGAAGGCGCGGTTCGTGACTACGCGCTCTATACGGTGACCACCGACGGCAAGGTGGATTCGTGGAACGAGGCGTCCGAACGCGTGCATCAGTGGAGCACCGCCGATATCCTCGGCAAGTCCATCGCCGTGCTGCTGCCGTCCGAACTGAGTGGTGACGCGCACGTGCAGGACACGCTGACGCTGGCGGCGCGCAACGGCTGGTGCGAGGAAGAAGGCAATCGCGCGCGCCGTGACGGCACGACCTTCTGGGCCAACACCGTCGTCACGGCGCTGCGCGGCGCTGATGGCTCGACCATTGGATACTCGGTGGTCACACGCGATCTCTCCGATCGCCGCAAGCTCGATGAAGTCACGCGTGAAGACGCCGCCAGCACGACGGACTACCTCACCGGCGTCAGCACGCGTCGCGCCTTCTTCGACGTGGCCGGCTCCGAAGTCGCACGCGGTCGACGCTATGGGCAGCCACTCTCGCTGCTGCTGGTCGACCCGGATCGCATTCGCGAACTCGTCGAGCAGCGCGGACAGTCGTTCTCGGATGAATGGCTGCGGGCGATCGCGTGGGTCTGTCGCCAGGAGTCGCGCACAACCGACGTGGTCGGGCGGGTGGGCGGCGAAGAGTTCGCCGTGCTGCTTCCCAGCACAGAGCTGTCCGGTGGTCTCGTGCTCGCCGAACGTATTCGTGAGCGGATGCAGCGACACCTGTTTCAGGGCGAGTATCAGGGTGTGCGCTGCACGCTCAGTGTTGGCGTCGCTGAATTGAGCGACGAGGTGACCAGCGTCGACGGACTACTCACTGCCGCTTCAACGGCCGTGCAGCGCGCGAAGCAGGCCGGGATGAACCTCGTCGTCGGATACGACGCGTAGAACACGTCGCGCCGCGCGCTCGCCGCAGCAACCTTCCGCACTTCGCCCCGAGGGATCGTGAAACGTCCGGCCCGCGCCCTGTTCACGGCGCTCTCGCTCGTACTGCTTGCCTCGGTCACCAGCGCGCATCGTCCGCAACCGGCGCGCACCTTTGCGCAGGTGGTCGATCAGTATCTCGATGATTTCGCGCGACGGCATCCGTCGATTGCGGCGGGCAACGGCATGCACGACCACGATGACACACTCGATGATTTCACCGCCGGCGGCATCAAGGCGGAGATTGCGGCACTGAAAGCCGATGCCGCTCGTCTGCGCGCGTTGAGCGCCAATGCGCTGACGCCTGACGAGCGCGTGGACCAGCGCATCCTGCTCGGCGTCATAGATGGCTGGCTGTTGGAGCAGGAAACGGTGCAGAACTGGCGCCGCAACCCGATGCTGTACGCGTCGGCGCTCACGGACGGCGTGCACAATCTCATGACGATGGAGAGCAGCCCAGCGCCCGAGCGGATGCGCCGCATCATCAGCAAGCTGCGACAGGTGCCAACACTGCTCTCCGCCGCGCGCACGAACATCACCAATCCGCCAAAGCTTTTTGCCGAACGCGGTGCCGCGATGATGCACGGTGCGAGCGACATGCTGGGCAAAGATCTCGATCTCGCCTTCGCAAGCGTTCCAAGCGCACCGCTGCGCGACTCGTTGCGCCGCGCTGCCGACCAGGCCAAGCCGCTCATCGACGCCTACACGACGTATCTCGAGCGGGAGGTCATTCCGAAGGCGGACGGGGACTTTCGAATCGGGGCGCTCAGCATCGCGCGCCGCTACCTCGCAGAGGAGCTCATCGACACACCGCTCGATCGCATGGTCGCCATCGGCGAGCGCGAACTCAGGAATTCGCAGCGCGAGTTTCGCGCGGCAGCACACAGGCTCGCGCCCGGCAAGGATCCACTCGAAACGTGGCGCGCAGTGCGCAAGCAGCATCCGCCGATGGGCGGCGTCGTCGCCGCGACGAAGGTCGTTGTCGATTCACTGACTGCATTCGTGGCGCGAAAGGGCCTCGCCTCGTTGCCACCCACCGAGCGCGTGATCGTCGAACCGGCGCAGCCATTCGATCTGGGCTTCGCATCCATGCATGCGTCGCCGCCACTGGAGAAGACGCCGGTGCGCAGCATCTTCTACATCACCGATGCGCGCGCTGACCTCGCGCCGGCGGACCGCGATGCGTGGCTCGAGCGGTACAACTACGCCTCGCTGAGCAACACCGCCGCGCACGAAGCGATGCCGGGTCATTGGCTGCACTCGACATACATGCGGAAGACACCTGGAAAAGTACGACGGATCTGGATCGGGCTGAATCCGTTTCCGCAGCCGTCGTCGGGGCAGGATGGATGGGCGCACTATGCCGAACAGATGGTGCTCGACGAAGGCTTCGGCAACGGCGGTCCGAAACAGCGAATGGCGCAGGTGAGTGATGCGCTCACGCGCATTTGCCGACTGCTGTCGGGGATCAAGGTGCACACCAGCGTGTGGACACTCGCCGACGCGCAGCGTTGTTTCGAGGAGCAGGCGTACGTTGCCGCTCCCGCCGCCAGGCGCGAAGCAGAACGCGCCACCTACGACCCCACGTACGGCGGCTACTTCCTTGGCAAGCGCGGCATCCTCAAGCTGCGCGCGGACTACACCGCGAAGCAGGGAAAGACGTTCAATCTGCGCGCGTTTCACGAGCGTGTGATGACCAATGGCATCGCCCCCATCTGGGCGCATCGTCAACTGCTGCTCCCGGGCGACAAATCGGAGATCATCCACTGATGGCGGACGTGCGACGCACCACCAAGGTGCCGGGCAAGGTTAAGGTCGGCGTGCTCGGCGCGGGCGCGTGGGCCGAGTTCGCGCACTGTCCCGGCTACAAGCGCGATCCGCGGTGCGATCTCGTTGCCATTGCCGATCCGATCATCGAGCGGGCGCAGGCGTTCGCCGACAAGTTCGGCATCCCACAGGTGTATGGTTCGCACGCCGAGTTGATCGCGCGAGAGGATATCGACCTGATCGATGTGTGTACGCCAAGCGCGACGCACTTCGAGTTGAGCTGGGCGGCGCTCGAGGCGGGCAAGCATGTGCTCTGCGAGAAACCGGTGGCGTACGACTTCAAGGAGACGCGTCGGGCGGCGGCGTTGGCGAAAGCGAAGGGCGTGAAGACGAAACTCGGCTTCACCTTTCGCTACAGCCCGGCCATGCAGTACATGAAAG
>CAYWCJ010000424.1:0-4022 GCA_964456595.1 uncultured Gemmatimonas sp.
GTGCAGGTCATCCACGTGATGGATGAAGCGTCGGTGGCCGAAGCGCTGCAGGTCGCGCCGCTGGTGGACGCCTTGCTCCTCGACTCGGGGACTCAGCAGCTCGCCGTGCAGGAGCTGGGCGGCACTGGTCGCACGCACGACTGGACGCTCAGTCGCCGCATACGGGATCAGTCCACCGTGCCGGTGTTTCTGGCGGGCGGACTCCACGACGGCAACGTAGGCGATGCGCTCGCGACCGTGGCACCATTCGGACTCGACCTCTGCAGCGGGGTTCGCACCGACGGCCAGCTCGACCACGGGAAGCTGATCCGCTTCCTGGCCGCCGTGCGCCAGCGGATCGCCGCGGTGCAGTGATGCCAAACGCGGATGAGGGAGCGGCGATGCCGGATGCGCTCAGCAGCGGACCGAGAGACAGCTCAATCCACCATCCATGCGTTCGAACTCGCTCATGTCGAGCACCTCGAGGCTGTAGCCAAGTTCGCGCAGCCGCGCGTGCGTGATCGGAAAACCGGCGGCAACGAAGACCACATCGTTCACGCGCACACAGTTGGCGGCGTACGCTTCGTGCTCCGGCACGCGCACTACGTCGTACTCGAGAAAGGCGTCATGCTCGGCCAGCGCGTCGATGGCGACGAGGCGACGTGTGTCGAGTGCGCACACGCCACTCTTGAGATGGAGGATTCCCGGCGTGTCGCGAATATCCACGGTGCTGGCGGTACAACGATGGCCGGCGAGCCAGTCAACCAGTTGCTGTGCGCCGTGCTCGTTGGTGCGCTGTGAAATGCCGATGAACACATGCGTGCCGACTTCGCACACATCGCCGGCGTCGAGCGTTCCAGGAGCCACCATTTGTGCCGCCTCCGGAAAGAACGCGTGGATGGCATCGCGCATCATCTCCACTTCGCCTTGACGACTCGATGCGCCGGGACGTGTGAGGATCGCGCCCTGACCTGGGAGCACGAACGCGATATCCTCGACAAAGGTGGAGTCAGGGTAACGATCGTCTGCGGGAAGCTCCACGACGCCGCAACCACTTCGCACGAGCGCACGGCAGTACGCTGCGTGCTGCTCGAGCGTGCGTGCGTGGTCGGGTGCGCCAAGACTCGCCGTGGTGAGTCCCTGCGCAAAGGTGTGGGCTGGTGGGCGGACGATGGCGCGCGTGAAGCGGGCGAACGTGTGGTGGGGGCTCATTCTACGGCCGCTTCACCCCATCATGCGTCGTGCTCGCCTTCACGTTGTCCTGCAACGCGTCGTTGTTCACCCAGTAGTACGGACCGAACGGCACCTGCTTGGGCCATACCTGATCGAGACTCATCGCGTCGTACAACGTGCCGCCCTTCATCACCCACTGCATGTCCGTGGTGTTCTTGATGTTGTCGAGCGGATTGGTGTTGAGGATCATGAGGTCCGCGAGCTTGCCCACTTCGATCGATCCGAGGTCCTTGTCCGCACCGAGGAACTTCGCACCGTGCATCGAGGCGACTTCGAGCGCGCCCATGTTGCCGAGTGCACTGGCACCCATCCACACCTCCCAGTGCGGGGCGATGCCGTGTTGTTCCCCATGTGAGCCGAGCGCGCCGTAGCCGCCTTCCTCGATGATGTCGGCCATCGACTGCGCGAGCAGCGGGAAGCTGTAGTCGGTGACCGGGCGCAACATGCGCACACGCAGCTGCGGTGTGAGCGCGCGCCACGGAAACCACCGGCGCTGTTTGGGGTCCTTCCACCAATCGCCGCTCTGGAACCAGTACTCGATGTTCCACGCTTGCGGACCGGCGACGACGAGTGTTGGTGAATAGGTGGCCTTGGCCTGGCCCAGAAACTTTGCGCCGTCGCTGTACATCGGCACTTCGCTGAACGGGTGCTCCCAACCGGTCTGGCCATCCATGATCATGGCGAGATCTTCAAAGAAGAAGCTCCCCTCCGACGTGACGTTGAGTCCCACCTGACGACTCGCTTCCGCGATCCATTGCCGCTGATCACGACGCGGCTGTGCGTACTGCTTGATCTGCGTGGCACCCCATTCGTTCATGCGCCGGACGAGTGCCTGCGCGCCCGCGAGGTTGGTGATGTCATTCGTGCGCGGACCATCGCCAGCGCTGGCGTTGTCGCCTGTACTGAAGGTGCGCGGGCCGATCATCTCGCCTGCTTCGATGAGCTCGGCGGTCGGAAAGACGTTCTGACTCCACGTACTGTTGTCCATCGTGGTGGTGACGCCATACGCGAGATAGATCGCCTGCTCGAAGTCGTGCGGAGGTCGCATGCCACGCCATTCGCGATAGTGATGCGAATGCATGTCCACCCAGCCGGGAATGATCGTCTTGCCGCTGGCATCGATGACACGGTCTGCACCGGCGGTGGAGCAACGTCCCACGCAGGTGATGCGACTGCCCTTCACGAGAATCGTGCCGCTGTTGATGACTTGCCGGTTGTTCAGCGTGATGAGTCGCGCGTTGGTGAGCGCAATGGTGCCCACTGGCACCGCCCGTGGCGCGCTCACGCGCAGGGTCACCGTATCGGTGCGCTTGCTGTCCATGTGATGCGCGAAGAAGCGGTTGCCGCTCCCCCACTCGAGCGTCTTCGCATCGCGCCACCGCGGGAAGATGCCGCCGTCGCGCGAGAGCTGCGTGACGGGGAACGCACCGCGTCGTTTCTCGACCGAGAGTGGATTCGCGCCCAGTCCACCCCACGCCAGCGACGTAACGTACACGTTATCACCCTCCTGGAACGCCACGTACTGACCGTCCGGACTCGGCACCATCTCATCCGCCGACGGAAAGCTGACATGCGTCTGCTTGTCGCGACCGTCTGCGGCGACGCTCACCAGCGCGGTGCCACCGCGTCCGCCCGGTGCACCGCCAACCGCCGGCGTACCGGCACGCTGCTCCGGGTAGAACAGACGCCCCTCCGGACCAAAGCTCGGACGCAGCAACTGCCGACGTGCGTCTCCACCAACCGAGGTCCCAGTGGGACGTGTCACGGTCGTGATCACCACACCGGTATCGTTGCCCGTCGACGCGTAGCGTACGAGATCGTACCACGCGTTGTGCGTGATCGTGCGACCACGCGCCGTCGCGCCTTCACCGCGTGCGACGACCACCGATCGTCCGTCGGGGCTGAACACCGGGTCCACGAAATCCGCTTCCGTCCGGCTCAATCGCGTCGGCATGCCACCGCTCGCGGCCACCGTCCACAAATGGCCGCGTGCCGCATCATCGAACGTGACGAACGCGAGTGACTTGCCATCGGGACTCCACGTCGGTGCGTACTCCAGCGCCTGGAATGACGCTGGCGTGACGCGGCGCGGTGTCCCGGTGGCACCGTTCTGTACGTACACGTGCCCCAACGCCTGAAACGCGATCTGCGAGCCATCCACATTCGCACTGGGCCACCGGACGAACTGCGCCTGCACGTCACCATCGCTGATGCGGAATTCGCGCCGCGCCATCTCGGAGATCGTGCGATGCACCGTGGCCGAGAACGGGATGGTCGTCACCGCACCGGACGCCACGTCGACGCGTCGAAGCTTGCCACCTTGCGCCAGCACGATGCTCTTCCCATCGGACGCCCACTTGTAGCGCGGCAGCACGCCCAGCGTCTTGCCACCGCCGCTCGCGACCATCGGATCGAGCGGATCCATGAGCAGACGCTCCGATCCATTGCTCAAATCGCGCAACCAGAGCGCGGTGCGCGGTCCGTACCTGTGCCCCTTGAACTCCATCAGGCCGTCCGGAATCTGTCGCGCAAAGGCGAGCCAGCGGCCGTTGGGTGAAATCTCGGGCATCGCACCGCCGCCGCTCGAGAAGCGACCCGCGGCTGCACCGACACTCTCGCCGTTGGTGATGTCGAGTATCTCTCCACCCTTGAATTCGAAGCGACGCAACTGCATCGAGCCGGCGAGCGGTTCACCATCCGTGACGTTGGCCATCGTCACCTGATAGTACAAATACTTGCCGTCGCTGCTGAGACTTGGCGCGCTGCCGCCGGTCACCAACGACACGCCGGTGCCCCCATCGCGATGATAC
>CAYWCJ010000425.1:0-3984 GCA_964456595.1 uncultured Gemmatimonas sp.
GCTGGCCGGTGCGGGCCTTTCGGCGCCAACTGGCGAACAGGTGGCGCGCGCGACTCAGTGCATTCACGGCATGCGAGGCAAGGCCAACGAGGCACTGCGCGCGGTTTTTGGTGTGGCGTCGCTCCCGGACGATGTGCGCCCCTCTGCCATTCGGCACTAGGCCGCGTCACTCGTCCACGGTCGGCGCGGTGACGCATCTGTGCGGGACGGCGGGACGGCGGTTTGTCGAATGACCGGAACGACAAAGCCTGAGCCGGAAACGATCGGGCGATCCTGATGCCAAAGCACCGGTGTCGCAACCATTCGTGACCGACTCAGGCTCTTGTCAGGTAGTGCCAGAGGCGAGACTCGAACTCGCACGGGCTATCGCCCACTGCGCCCTGAACGCAGCGCGTCTACCAATTCCACCACTCCGGCAAACCGTTTGGCGCAAGCGCCGCGCGGCCGTTCCTCTCAGGGTCGGGAAGAATAGGGGATGCGCCATGGAGAAGTCAACGCACGGACTGCGCGAAGACGCGTCCTGGCGCTAACTTCCGCATCGCATGGCCAACGACGACAGCGACGAATCGACCGAAGTGATCGCGCGGAACAAGCGGGCGCGACACGACTACGCAATTATCGACACGTGGGAGACGGGCATCGTGCTCACCGGGACGGAGGTGAAGGCGTTGCGCGAGGGACGGGCGAATCTCACCGACGCCTTCGGCATCGTCAAGGATGGCGAGGTGTTCCTGTTGAACCTGCATATCGGCGCCTATGGCTTGGGCAATTCGTTCAATCACGAGCCTACGCGTACACGCAAACTGCTCATGCATCGGCGAGAAATTCGACGTATGATCGGCGCCGTTGAACGACAGGGGCTCACCCTCGTGCCACTGGACCTGTACTTCAAGAGCGGCAAGGTGAAAGCGACGCTCGCGCTGGTGAAAGGCAAGCAGCAGCACGACAAGCGTGAAGACCTCAAGAAGAAGGACGCACAGCGCGAGATCGCGCGTGCGCTGCGGACGCGCTGATCGCCGTGCTGTCGCTCCTCGCCTTCGCGCTGCAACTCGCGGCGGCGACCACTCCTTCGCCGCCGCTGGCGGTGCGCGTTGGCGAACGCGTGCGGAATGTCGGTACGGTCACCACGCGTGCGGGTGTGCGGGCCTTGCGCGCCGATCAGCTCATGGCGGCGCTCGGTGGACTCTACGCCGATCACGGTGATCGTCGTGTGGAACTGGTGTGGCGCGATCTGCGAGTCGAGCTGCTGGAAGGCGTGGCCGTCGTGGTCAGCGGCCGCGATACGCTGAGCATGTCGTCGGCCACGTCGCGCATTGATGGTCTGTTGTTTCTGCCTGTGTCCTTCGCCACACAACTGCTGCCCCGATTGTCGTCGAAGTTGCGCTACGATGCGACGGCTCGTGAGCTGCACGCCGCGGCCGTCGAACGGCCCAGGGGCGCGAGCGCAACGACACCGGCAGTCAACGCGTCCAGCGGCCGTGCCACGTCGGAGAACGCGGCGTCTGCCGGCGCGGCGCGTCGACGGATCGTCGTGGTGGACGCTGGTCACGGTGGGCCGGACAACGGCATGTCCGGACCCATCGGCGCGCAGCGCAAGGTGCGCGAGAAGGATATCACGCTGGAGGTGGCGCGCGCGCTCAAGGCCGCGCTCGAGCAACGCGGCATCACCGTCATCATGACGCGCACGAAGGACACGCTCATCGCACTGTCGGACCGCGGCAAGATTGCCAACCATGCGAAAGGTGATCTGTTTCTCTCGGTGCATGTGAACGCCGCCAACCCACGCTGGCGCGATCCCGGTGCGGCGCGCGGCTACGAGACGTATTTCCTCGCCGAAGCGAAGACGGAAGACGAGAAGCGGGTCGAAGCGATGGAAAACGAAGCCATCCGTTTCGAAACATCCGCCGACGCCACGCGCGACGATCCACTCGGTTTCATCATTCGCGACATGGCGCAGAATGAACATCTGCGAGAGTCGGCGCGCCTTGCTGAGCTGATGCAGCTTGGCTTGCGGAAGGTGCACCCGGGAACGGATCGCGGGGTGAAGCAGGCTGGCTTTCGGGTGCTCGTGACGGCGTTCATGCCCGCCGTGCTGGTCGAAATCGGTTTCGGCTCCAATCGAGGCGACTCCGACTTCATGACGGACCCCGATCGGCAACGCGCCCTCGCCTCGACGCTCGCCGATGCCGCCGTGTCATATCTCGATCAGTACGAACGCAAGGTGGGCGGCACGCCGTGACCGCACGCGCATCGGCGGCGCGTGATCGGGGGCTGCGCACGTGTGCGTGGGTGCTATTGTGCTGGATGCTTGGCAGCGGCTGTGTGTACTACAACGGCATCTACAACGCGAAGGAAGCGGCGCGCAACGGCGATGCGCTGCTGCGTCGCGAGGCCGAATCGGAAGCCAATACACAATTCCAGCTGTCCGCGGCGCGTGCGGAATCCGTGCTCGTTCGGCACCCGACGTCGCCGTGGCGAACGCGTGCGCTGTATCTGGCAGGACGCGGCGCGGCGTACAGCGGGCAGTGCGAGCGCGCCATTGCGGCACTGAGCGAGTTCCTGGCCCTCGCGGGAAGCACGGCCGACGATCGGGATCGTGCGCGCGTGGCGCTTGCGTCGTGCGAGTTTCGCACCACGAAGATCCCTGCCGCACGCACGCGGCTGGATTCCCTGGTGGATGTGCCCGATCGCGAAACGGCGCGGCAGGCGCGCGTATGGGCAGCCCGTGCGGCTCTGGCCAGCGGCGATCGCAACGCCGTGCCGCAGTATCTGGGCGACCTCGACGCGCGCACGCTGCAGTGGGAGCTGATGTCTTCCTCGCTTGCGGCAAACGAATACGCGCGGGTCGAATCCCTGTTGGTGGTGCAGGCGGGCCGTGGTGACTATCGGGATGATGTCACGCGCGCGTTACGCGAGCTGTGGGTCGCCGGTCGGATCGCGCAGGTGGAGGACATTCTGCGGCGATACGACGGCTCGAGGGCGCGCGACGAGCAGCGTGCGGCGATGCACTACGGGATCGGCGAACTGAATACGCGCGCCGGCCGCGATAGCGTGGCGCGCCGCCACCTGCTGCAGGCGACAGTCCTGGCCGGACGCGATTCGGTCGTCCGGCGCGAATCGAACGCCCGTCTGATCCTGCTCGGACTCGGCGTCGCTCGGACCACGCGCGAGGCCGATTCGATTTTTGCACGCCTCGACAGCGCGACACGCGCGACGTTCTACGCGCGTCGGGTGCAGGAACACTACCTGCTCGTAAACCTGCTGGAACAGCGCAGCGATCCGACGGGCGCGTCACTCTATCTCGCCGCCGAAGTGGCCCGTGACTCGTTGCGCGCACGTCGGCTTGCGGAAACGTTGTTCCTGCGCGTGGCGCGCGAGGTGATCGCGTCCCCGCTCGTGCCGAACGCCTACTACGCCGCGTCGCTGCTTTCCCCCGACAGCGCACAGTACTGGGTGGAGCGGGTGCGAACAGAATTTCCCAATTCGTCCGTCGCGGCGTTTCTGCGCGGTGACGATCCGGCGAGCAGACCGGATTTCGTCAGCTCGCCGGAGTTGTTGCGCTTCAGCTGGACCGAAGCGGCGCGCGTGTGGGCAGACTCGGTGCGCAAGTTGCGCGCACCGCAGCGCGCCAACACGAACGTCCGGAAGTAGCTCACACTTTCACTGCACGCATGTCGTCGCCACTGCGCACAACGGCTACCATCGCGGGACTTTCGTTTCGCAATCGCATTGTCCTCGCGGCAGGAACGGCCGGCTACGGACGCGAGGTCGACGACGTGCTCGATCTCTCGGCGCTCGGCGGTATTGCGACCAAAGCGGTCAGCGTCGAGCCACGACACGGCGCCAAACCACTGCGCGTCAGCGAGTTCGCCGGTGGCATGATCAACGCAATTGGCTTGGCCAACCCCGGACTCGATGCCGTGCGCGCTGACGCGTTGCCGTGGCTCGCCGCGCGCTACCCCGGCACGCGGGTGATTGTGAATG
>CAYWCJ010000426.1:0-3972 GCA_964456595.1 uncultured Gemmatimonas sp.
CGGCTGCTGGTGTACCACGCGCCACGTGAGAATGGCGCGCTTCGAGCGGGTGGCTGCGCCGTCGAAGTACGCCACCCGCTTGATGGCTGTGTCAACCTGAAAGTCGTTGAGGCGCGAGATTGCACCATAGTCCCGATCATTGGTGGCGAAGTGCGTGGTGATGGCCGCACCGCTCGCTTCTACGCGGGTTCTGAGCGCTGGAATCACCGGAAAGCTGACCACGAACTCGACACCGCGACTGTCGAGTGCGCCCCCATTCACGTAGCGGTCGAGAAACACGGGCACGGGATCGAATCCGATCGGCGGGTCAACGATGCGACCAGGCTGGCCGGTGCCACGTCCCGTGTCGGCTAGCGCATAACGCGCGCGTTGCAACGGAGCGGGCTCCCGACGAAGCGTAACCGCTCCCGCGATACGGTCGTCGAACCACGTGACGCTCATGGAACCACGACGCTGGCCGCCGTCGAGTTCAATGCCGGCTTCGCGCTTGGTGGCGCGTGACAAGCCGAGGTCGGGGTTGGTCGGGTCGCGAATGAACGTCGTAACGACGGCGAGCCGTTCGCGCGGATCTGGCGTGAAACGATTGACGTTGACGAGATCGTAATATTGCCGTGCTGGTGAGAGCTGTGCGATTGACGGCGCTTTGCTCACCACGCCAGCGCCGCCGCGAAATCGCAGCCACGGCCACGGAGAGAGGTGCGCCGTGAGTCGGGGCTGTGCCATCGCCGTCCGTGCCTCCGACGACCACCACTGTCCCTCGTGCAGGGTTTCCACGCGTACGCCCGGTTGAATCTCCGCAGACATCTGACCCTGCTTCCACGCGAACCGGGTGTCTGCGTACAGCGCGCTCGTCGCGAGAGCCGGTGTCTCACTGAAACGTCTGGGGCGATCGTAGCCGGCGGTTCCGTTGAAGATGCTGGTTTGCGGCGGCTTGCTGATGTCGAACAAATATCCCTCGCCCGCGTTCCACTCTCGTCGCAGCTCACCGCCAAACCGAAGCTGCGCGAGCCCCGCGCGCCGAATGCTCGTTCCTCGCTCCCACTCGAGACGCGAGTAAAGCATTCGAGGTGCGCCGAGCAGTTGATACGCGCCGTTGTACGTACCCTCCACGTACGTCCCGATGTTGCGTCCTTCCGTGAGCCGATCGGTGAACGGCGTCGTGGGCCGACCGATGATGCGTGTTTCGCTCGTCTCCTGCATCTGCGCATCGAAGGCTGCCGTCCATTCCAGTTGGCCACCGCCAAGGGCCAGCCGCGCACGCTCGCCGATTCTGAGTCCACGGTCGTCCTGGAACGAGTTTCGCCCCACTTGGACATCGGGTCGCTCCGGAGAACGGTACTTGAGCTGCCACCAGTCAAGCCGTGTGTCCAGCACAAGTCGTGGCTGCGGCGAGCGCCCGTCGACGGAGAGGCGATTTCCGGGAGCCACACCGAATCTCACGCGATGTGCAATCTGGCTCGCGCCTCGTACGGTGGTGGCGCTGCTGAGTGTGCGCGCTGATGCGGTCTGTGCGATGTTGCCGGTGATGGTCAAAAGCTGCCGGTCGCTGCTGAAACCGCGTCCGCCTACCAAATTCCCTTCGGACGTGCGCGGATCGAACCGCGCCGCGAACTCAGGCGGCGTGACAGCGGCGCGCGTATCGACGATGATGGCGCCCTGCGTCAAGTCGCCCCACCGTGCCGACGGAATGCCGCGAATCACCTCGACGCGTTCGAGCGTGCTCGCCGGGATGCGCCTGAGGTCAATGCCACCGCCTGCGGTGGATGCCGTCGGCACGGTTTCACCGCGCGCGCCGACCGTTTGGAGATTCGCGTTGTTGGAGAGCGGAATGCCATCGAGCACGATGAGCGTTCCTGCTGCGCCGATGTCTGCCGCGCCTGGCCCTGCAAGTCCTCCGACGCCCGCCGTTGGACTGGTGGCCAACGCCCGGAGCGAGAACTGTGCAGCCGCATCGAGTCCCGGGGGCTGCAGTGGCACACCGGGCACAAGTTCGAGCACCCCCTGCAGACTGGATGCGATCTGATTGGCGATGGCATCACGATCTATAACGCTGGCCGTGCCCAACTCCCCGCGTGCTCTGCCGGTGCGATCGGCGGTGACGGTCAGTTGATCGAGCTGGAGTGCGCTCGTGGACATCACGATGTCGACAGAGCGAACGCCGTCGGTTGGAACCGTGATCGGTATGCGCGAGACCGCGTAACCCAGCCGCCGCGCGACAAGCACTCTGCGGCCCCGCAGGCACGCGAACGAGCACGAAGCGACCGAGGGAATCGGTGCGCGTGACAATGCCACTCCCTTCGATCGCGACTGTCGCTTCCGCGACGGGTGCTCGTGAGACTCGCAACCGTACCGTCCCGTCGACTCGGGCTCCCACGTCCTGGGCGGAGATGCTACGAGTAGCTCCGAACCCGGCGCAACCCAGAATCACGAGCCTCACTAGCGCCACCACCGCGCGCCGTCGACGGCTACTCATGTACGTCCACGCCACAACTGTGCCGCGCGCAAAAGGCGCAAGTTGCTCGTTCCACCGATGTTGTCATTGACACAACGTGTCAGCAGCGCAATGCCGCCCGCAAGCAGATTACCAAGCAATTCCGTCCCAGCAGATCCTCGAGACGTTCCACTAGGCGAGCCGCGAGGCGCTCTGCATCAGCATCACCTTCTGCCCCCGCGCCATCCGCAGCCGCGACGCCGCATGCCCGTCGCGCACGGCAATCTCCAGCAACCCGCTGGAACCGGTGAGGGCAATCAGCTCACCATCCAGCGCATCCGAATACGTGCGCACCACGCGCACGGCGTGATTGGCCACGAACACCGTGCTCACATCGCGCGCCAGAAGATTGGTAATCGCGTTGCCGAAGCGATCGATCGTGAGCACTTCGCCTTCCATCGCGCCATCGGCGTTGCGTTTGGGCTGCGGTGTGCGACGGCGCACAGGATCGATGGTGGGCTCGCCCATCGCGAAAATCGACTCGCCCGTCGCTAACCGTGCACTCACCGGCGCAAAGACATCGCGCCCGTGAAATGTTGGTGATGCGCTGGCGTCGACGGGCAAGGTGACCACGCGTGCATCGAGCGCGAACAACGACGGTGACAACACGCCGATGTCGGGACCGACGAGAAAACGCCCCTCGCTTTCCACGGCAATCCCGAGCCGCGACGAACCAACGCCAGGATCGACCACAACGAGATGCACCGTGCCGACCGGGAACCGCTTCCAGTACCGCGCCAACGTCAGTCGCGCGAACTCGATGTCGTGGTTCGGCACGTCATGCGACATGTCGAGAATCGGCACGCCCGGCGCGAGCGTCGTCAGCACGCCCTTCACCTCGGCGACATATCCGTCCGCGGTGCCGAAATCGGTTAGCAGCGTGATGGCGGGGGCGGACATGAGCCAAACGTACTTCCGAGATGGAACGGGTGTACAGTGCTCGGCAACTGCCGAACAGACTTGGTGTGGTTGATTGGGTTACAACTGCGAGCAGACTTGGTACTGCCGATTGAGCGGATTGAGCGGAAACAACGCGGAAACCACACGAACCTTTACCTTCGTTTTTTGCAGTATCCGTGCTTTTTCCGCTCGATCCGCTCAATCGGCAGTACCAAATCGGTTCAACCACCTCGCGCCACGCTACGCCACTACACCCGAACCCGTCTCCACCGCCCACTCCCCCAGAGCACCGACATCACGATGCCGCGCGCTGCAGCGGTGAGTGCGAGTGTCCACCACAATCCGCTGGTACCGTAGTGCGCCGCCGCCCAAGCCCCGAGTGGAATGCGCAGCGCCGTGATCGCGGTCGACGAGAGCATGGGCGGCAGTGTCCACCCCGCCCCACCCATCGCGCTCTCGAGCACCACCTCGGCGCCGAGGAACAGTTGCGAGAAGGCAGCGATGCGGAGATAGCGTGCAGCCTCTGCCACCACCGCGGGATCGGTCGTGAAGATTCCCGCAAACCACTCCGGCGCCATCAT
>CAYWCJ010000427.1:0-3948 GCA_964456595.1 uncultured Gemmatimonas sp.
GCGGCGAGTGCATCGGCGGTACCGGACAGACGCCGCGTGGTGTGCATCACGGCGAGAAGCGTGCCGATGCCGAGCACGCCGGTCATCGCCCGCATCCCGGCCGCCCCGCCAAGTTGATCGGCCCACCAGGCCATGAGCGGAAACAGGTACCAGCCGAGGTGATAGCCGATGGGACTCGGCGAGAGCTGCCCGGCCAGCACGCGACGCGCAATCGAGATGTTGTCCGCTTCGTCGAGGTAGACGGTGTTGTAGTCGAGATCGTGCAGCCGAATCCACGCCGCCACGACGACAATGGCAAGCAGCAGCCACCACTCGTCCGAGCGAATCGGCTGCAGTGCGCGCCAGCCGTGCTGGCGATCCGATCGGAGTCTCGACCACCAGCTGTTCGTCACGGGAGATCGCCGCGGTTTAGTATGTGCCAGAATTGACGCATCATACACTGGTTGGTGAAAGGACACGCGCCGTCAGCAGTTGTGACCACGATCACTTTGTGACGTGAATTGCACGTTGCGCTCTTCCAACAGCTCACTGATCATGGTGTAGCGTCCGCGCTGCGCATGGCGTGCGGCGGCGCAGATCCAGGTTGGTGAAGATGACGTAGGTGATGAGTCCAGTTGCATTTAGACGGTAGTTCCTCAGATTTGTCCTATGGCCGAGCTCGGCACGGGGCTTGCTGGAACTAGGTTCGTGGTCAGTACGTCCTCAGGCCGACAGCGCGGATTCTCGCTGCTTGCCCTCTCTCGTTTCTCGGTACCTGCCATGTCCCTTCGCACTCGTGTCCTGTTTTCGCTCGCCGCGGCCGTCGTTTCGGTGCCAGCGGTCGCCGGCGCACAGCAGTGCAATCCGGTCGATGCAGCGGCGCAGACGTGCTTCATCGATCCTACTCCGGCGCAATCGGCTGCCTCGCCGGCGGGCGTCGGATTCGGCGGTGGTTCGCCGATCTCCGTGGCCGCACGGTACCTCGGTGGCATCGCGCTCTTCCAGAGTGACGTCTATTTCTTTCAAGGCTTCTTCGCGAACGGGTTCCTCGCGACCGATCCCCTCGCCCGCATGGGGGACTACACGCTGATCGGCGGAAAGCCGTACGACCAGAGCGTCATCTACCCGCCGGGCGGTCCGGGTTGGATTGCGCTTCCCGGCACCATCAGCGCGGCACAGGAGCTGGTGTTTGGTATTCGAGTGCGGGGTGACGGTCCGACCGATCGCTGGTTCTTCAGCGGATACGGTGCGTACGGCTATGATCGCAACCCACTCGGTCGGAACTCGCAGCCCGGCGGACCGGCGTTCACGCCCATGTACTCAAACCTGTTCCTGAACGGTGTCGCGCCTGCGAGCGACGGTGTCCCCAGCAACAATTTCCTGCGTGCTGCTCCGCCGGCGGCGTGGACGGGTGTGTGGAGCCCCGCCAACGGCTATTACGACGGCGTGGACGCCCTGCTCGGCTTCGAGGACAGCCAGGGGTGGAGCGACGGCGATTTCAACGATGCGTTGATCGCGATCGATTTTGCGTCCAACGTCTCGACTGTGCCGGAGCCGGGATCGATTGCGCTGGTCGCGGCTGGCCTGCTGGCGACGTTGACGGCGGTTCGTCGTCGCCGAAACAGGGCGTAAGCAGTCGATAACGAAAGCGCCCCGGATCGTGAGATCCGGGGCGCTTCCTGTTTCGTGCAACCGTCGGTGACGATTTACCAGCGATAATGCGCGAACGCCTTGTTGGCTTCGGCCATGCGATGCGTGTCTTCTTTCTTCTTGATCGCATTGCCTTCGCCACGGCTGGCGGCCAACACTTCGGCGGCCAGCTTTTCCCGCATCGACTTTTCGTTGCGGTCGCGCGAATACCCGATGAGCCAACGCATGGCCAGCGCGGTACGACGATCCTGGCGCACTTCGACCGGCACCTGATACGTGGCACCACCAACGCGGCGGCTCTTCACTTCGACCACTGGCTTGAGGTTGTTCAACGCCTGCTTGAACACGCCCACGCCCGGCTGGCTGGTCTTGGCCTCGACGATATCCATTGCGCCGTAGAAGATGCCTTCGGCGGTGGACTTCTTGCCCTGGATCATCAGGGAGTTGATGAACTTCGAGACGGTCTGGCTGTCGTAACGCGCATCAGGCAGAACGGTGCGCTTTACGGCGCTCTTGCGGCGGCTCATTTCTTCTTACCTCCCTTCGCGGCTGCGGCAGCCGCGGCGCCCTTCTTGGGACGCTTGGTACCGTACTTGGAACGGCTCTGATTGCGGCCGTTCACGCCCGAGGCGTCGAGCGTACCGCGGACGATGTGGTAACGCACACCCGGCAAGTCCTTCACACGGCCGCCGCGCACGAGCACGATCGAGTGCTCCTGCAGGTTGTGCCCTTCACCGGGGATGTACGCGGTGACTTCGAGCTGGTTCGTGAGGCGCACGCGGGCGACCTTACGGAGCGCGGAGTTGGGCTTTTTCGGCGTCGTGGTGTAGACGCGGGTGCAAACGCCACGCTTGAAGGGATTGCTCTTGAGCGCGGGCGCTTTCGACTTCTCGACGACGTCCTTTCGGGCGCGCCGGACCAGCTGATTGATCGTTGGCATTCGACTGTGAGTGTTCGGAAACCGACATCTACGTGAATCGCACCGGCGATGGCTCTCGGCTCCAGAGCCATCACATCGCCCGACCCGAACGCGAACAGCGCGCGAACGCGGGAACTGCCGGAAGCGGCACGGAACAGAATCCTAAGCTTAGTCGAGGATGAGGGAGGGGGCAAGCTGGAACGACGGAACCACCAAGTGTCGGGCGCTGAGTTCGGGTTTCGGGTTGTGAGTGCCAGCGCGCGGCAAGCAGACGACGGGCACCACCCGCCACCCGCACCCGGACCCGGACTTGGACCCGTACCTGGACGCGAAGCTCGACACATGGAGGTTCCCCTAACGGAATTTGCATCCCCTCCGTCCATCAGGGTGTCGAACATGTATGCCACTCCCGACGTACGAAGATGAGAACCTGCTGTTCAATCCCGTTCGCGCTCACCGCCGCGCCAACGTCGCTGTACTTTGCGTATCCGATGCAACGACTGCCGTGAGCGACTTCAAAGACCGCCTTCAGAGCGCACTCGACTCCGGTTTCCTGCTCGATCGGGAGATCGGCGGCGGCGGCATGTCGCGCGTATTCCTCGCCACCGAGCGCGCACTGCAGCGCCGAGTGGTGATCAAGGTCCTGCCCCCCGAGCTGGCGGCCGGCGTCAACGTCGAGCGCTTCCGTCGGGAGATCCAGCTCGCGGCGCAGCTCCAGCATCCGCACATCGTTCCCGTGCTTGCCGCAGGCGACGACGACGGATTGCTCTGGTACACGATGCCGTACATCGAGGGCGAGTCGCTGCGCGGCACGCTCAAGAAACACACGCGACTGCCGGTTCGCGATGTCGTGCGCATCCTGCATGACGTGGTCGACGCCCTGGCCTACGCGCACCTGCGCGGCATCGTGCATCGCGACATCAAGCCGGACAACATCCTCACGTCGGGGATGCACGCGCTCGTCACCGACTTCGGTGTCGCGAAGGCGCTCAGCGCCTCGATCCCATCGGCGGGCGGCACGACAACGGGGATGGCGATCGGCACCCCCGCATACATGGCGCCCGAGCAGTTGGCGGCCGATCCCGCCGCCGACCATCGCGTGGACCTGTATGCGGTCGGTCTGTTGGGTTACGAGCTGCTGACGGGAACCTCGCCGTTCACCGGCAGCTCGCCGCAGGCGACGCTGGCCGCGCAGCTCACGGTGACCCCGCCGGCCCCGCACACGGCGCTGGCGGCCGTTCCGGAGTCGCTCTCGCACGTGATCATGCACTGCCTCGAAAAGGACGCCAACAAGCGTCCTGCGTCGGCGCACGCACTCCTCGCCGAACTCGATGCACTGCCGCCGCTCACCGCGAGTCAGCGCGCGCCGTCGTCGCGTAGCCGCGCCTGGATGGCCATTC
>CAYWCJ010000428.1:0-3939 GCA_964456595.1 uncultured Gemmatimonas sp.
GAACGAGCTGATGCTGACCGTGCGCGGTCGCAATCCGCTGGGCGGCATTTATCCACTTCTCTTCATCCACGAGCCCGGCCGGCGCACCTTTGCGGCCATGATTGCGCAGCGCGACCGTGATCTCGTGATGCAGACCGCGCGGCGCGGCGATGGTGCGGGCGTGCGCATGCCACTGGCGGTGATTTCGCGCGCGTTCGACGGATTGGCCGATGCGCATGGTATCGAATTCGGCGCTCCGACCGATCCGCGGCTTCACGTTCGCGCCATCGTATCGCGCGCCGAGCTGTCGCTCGCGGTGCACTCGGCGTTTGTTCATCCTGCGCGCATCGACAGTGTCCGCCTCTTGATGACGCCCGCCCTCGGGTGGATGCTTGTGCTGGCGGCGCCGGTCGACCGCGTGTGGGCGCAACAATTGGCGACCGTCTGCTGGCTGCTGCTGATGATGGCACCTGCCTGCTTCTGGAGTTGGCGCTCGCGCAGAGGCGCCGTGGCTACGTTGGCGGTCGTGCTCGCGCTCGCGCTGGCGTGCGCGGTCGCGCCGTGGCTTTTGGGGATCGCGCTGCTCCCGTGGTGGCAGTGGGCTGCTCTCTTCGCGGGCGCTCTGACAGGTGTCCTGTTTTCCCGGTACACGCAACATGCCACACACCATCCGTCCGTCGCCGTCGGTGCCGATTGAGCCGAACGCCATCGCCCCGCACGACGTGTCTGCTGCGGCGCTCGCGCGTACGAGCGAACAGGAACGGGAGCGCGCGCCGGAGCAGCCGCCCGAACATGTGCAGGCGGATGAGCGCGAAGATGTGCATGACCGCGTAACGCTCGCCGTGGCTGCTGCGCGTGCGGCGGCACCAGCGTGGGCCGCGCGCGCCGTGCGCGACCGCGTGGCCGTACTGGAGCGATTTCGGGCGCTGGTGTTTGCCGAGCGCGACGCGATTGCACGGACGATATCGGAAGAAACCGGGAAGCCACTGGTCGAGGCGTTGATCGCCGACGTGTCAATGGCACTCGAAGGCGCTCGCTTTCTTTCGCGGGTGGCCCGACGGACCCTGGCGTCGAGGCGTATGCGGTCCCGCACGCTCGCCGCCTGGCGCAAGATCATCACCGTGCATCACGATCCCTTGGGCGTGGTCGGGATCGTGAGCCCGTGGAACTATCCGTTTTTCTTTCCGGCCATGCACGCCATGACCGCGCTGGTGGCAGGCAACGTGGTGTTGCTCAAGCCGTCGGAGTACACGCCCCGCAGTGCCGATCACCTTGCGCGATTGCTGGCGCGGGCGGGCGTGCCCGAGGGCGTGTTCACATTGCTGCAGGGCGCTGGCGGCGTGGGTGCGGCACTCGTGGCCAGTGATCTCGACAAGCTGTTCTTCACCGGCAGCGGGCGCACTGGCGCGTTGATCGCCGCGCAGTGTGCGCCGCGGTTCGTGCCGGTCTCGCTCGAGTTGGGCGGCAGCGACGCGGCGGTCGTGCTCGACGATGCGCCGGTGGCGTTCACGGCGAGTGGCATTCTGTGGGGTCGATTCACCAACGCCGGACAGACGTGCGCAGCCGTCAAACGCGTGGTGGTGATGGACGCCATTCACGACGAGTTGGTGAGTGCGCTGGTGCGTGGCGTCCAGTCGCTCGCCTTGGATGCAGGCGCGGGTACACGATCGCCTGCATCGGCAGACGCGCCATCGAATTCGAAGGCACCGTTCGACGTCGGCCCGTTGATTTCGACCGCACAGCGAACGGTGTTGATGTCGCAGCTCGATGACGCGATTGCCCGGGGCGCAACGGTGTCGGCGCGGCGCGACCCGGCAGTCACCAGTCCATCGTGGCGCGATCGCGGGGCTCCTTTGGTGGTGCTCACCGACGTCACGCCCGACATGCGCGTGTGGCACGAGGAGACATTCGGACCGTTGCTGGTGGTGGTGCGCGCACGCACCGAGGGAGAGGCGATCAGACTGGCGAACGACACGCGTTACGGCTTGGGTGCATCGGTGTGGTCGCGCGATCGGGCGCGCGCCAACCGTGTTGGGTCGCAACTGGTGTGCGGCGCCGTGGTGCTCAACGACTCGGTGATTTCGGCCGGACTGGCCGAGGTCCCACACGGCGGCGTGCGGGCCAGCGGTATCGGCCGCATTCACGGGGTCGAAGGGCTGCTGGAATGCGTCCGCACGCGCACGGTGATCGACGACCTGCTCCCCGTGTGGCGACAGGCATGGTGGTTTGGCTACGACGAGGACGGCGCGTCACGCATCGACGCGTATCTTCGTCTCACGCACGGCGCGTCCTGGCGCGAGCGGATCAGTGGTCTCGCAGGCACCGTGCGGCTGGTGCTCTTCCCGTCCCGACCACTGTAAGCGCGTATGCATGACCGATGCATCGCGGTCGGGGTATCTTTCCAACATGCTCGAACCAATCGTCGGATTTCTTGACCTGCTCATGATGGTGCTGCGCCCGGTGGTATTCACCGCAGGCGCGCTCACGGCCGTCGCTGCATTGGCCTCGTACGGTGTGCGTACCCGTCGGATCTCACCGTTTTCGGCGTTCGCGCGGGTCATGCGCGAAAAAGTCGACCCGATTCTCATCGCGCCGATGGAGCGCCGACTGCTGCGCGCCGGCGGCACGCCCTACTCCGCCCCATGGTGGGCGTTGGCCGCCGTCGTGCTTGGCGGACTGGTGCTGCTCTCCGCCGTCGGATTTTTGCGCGATCAGCTTGCGATGTTGGCCTACGCCTCTTCGGCGGGCGCTGGCGGTTTGCTGATCATGTTCGTGCGCTGGACCTTCGGCATCCTGCGAATCGCGCTGTTCGCCAGAGTGATTTCGTCGTGGGTGGGCGGTTCGCCGTACTCCAAGTGGTGGCGCTGGTCGTACGTGATCACCGAGCCGATCCTGGCGCCGTTGCGGAGAGTGATTCCGACGATCGGCATGATCGATATCACGGTGCTCGTGGCGTACTTCGGGCTGCAGTTTCTGGAGCGTATGATTTTGTCCGCGCTTTGAACGGCGGGTCGCGAGAAGAACGCCCGCCTCTGTAGTCGCCGTCACATTCCACCGGATTTCCACTGTTCGGACCGTCCAGTCCGGAACGTAACTCTTCTGCTCGGACTGCCAGAGACAGGAACGGATATGGTCGCGTAGTGTTCACTCAGCGTACGGATCGAACGATCCTACTTGCGAACTTTGCCATTCGGAGCTCTCTGATGCGTAAGCTGTCGATGCTGGTTGCTGGTGCTGCCGTGATCGCCCTTGCCGCCCCCCGTGCGGCGCAGGCGCAGGAAAAGGACATTGTCGAGACGGCCGTCGCGGCTGGCTCTTTCAAGACGCTTGCCAAGCTGCTGACGGATGCCGGACTGATCGAGACGTTGAAGGGACCGGGCCCGTTTACCGTGTTCGCCCCGACCGATGAAGCGTTCGCCAAGGTGCCGGCGGCGACGCTTGCCGCGCTCGGCAAGGACAAGGCTGCACTCAAGAACGTGCTCCTGTATCACGTCGTCGGTGGCAAGGTGATGGCCGCGGATGCGCTCAAGATGAACGGCAAGAGCGCCAAGACCGCCGAAGGCGATGACGTCAAGATCATGGTCATGGGCGACAAGGTCATGGTGAACCAGGCCAACGTCGTGAAGACAGACATCGTCGCCAAGAACGGCGTCATTCATGTCATCGACGCGGTGATCCTGCCGCCCGCCAAGAAGTAATCGTTCCAGAGCAGTCGTTCGAACCGCCCCCGCCGACCACTCGGCGGGGGCGGTTTTGTTTTCGCGATTGTTTGCGGCCCGCTGTTTATTTGTTGGTGTTGGTGTTGCCTGAGCTCCCTGCCTCAATCCCCGCCCATGTCCGCCTGCTTCCCGCGCGCCTTCCTCGCCGCCGCCTTCGTTTCATTCGTGGCCAGTTCGGCGCTCGCACAACCATCCGCGGCGCCCGCCGATCTCATCGTCACCAACGCCCGCGTCTACACTG
>CAYWCJ010000429.1:0-3909 GCA_964456595.1 uncultured Gemmatimonas sp.
GATGGGCAAGGACTCGCGGGGCGTGGACCTCGAATCGGTGGACGACCTCAACGAACGCCAGGCCGCGTCCTGGATGAAACAAGCCACGGCCATCCCCGGCTTCGGGGGGAAGAAGCGATGAGCCCGCGAACGCCGGCAAGGGGCGGCGCTACGCGCAAAATTCGAGGTTCCATCACTCAGATATAGCTGAGCCAGGCATCGTTGCGCCGTTGCTTCACGCCCGCGAACCAGCGGCAGAGCGGGTACATCATGAGCACGACGCATAGCCACACCACATAGCCGCGCAGGAGCGAGAATCCCCACTCCGGCGGCGGCGTGAATGGATAATGACCAAGGTCCGGCGATTCGAACATCCAGTGCGCAGTGCCATGTCGTACATAAGCGACGACGACGGCGACGAGGTGGATGAGTGCGAAGTGCAGCACATGGTAGAAGAATGGCACCCGGCCCATGCTGCGCGCGGGCTGCAACCACGACGGTGTGCGCCCGTCGACCGCGCGCAGCACGAGCATCGCGGGACCGAGCGTCATCAGCAGAAAGAGTAGCGACGGCGGGTACTTGGTGAGGTTGAGGAACGACACGAGCGTCATCGGACCACGTGTCTGCGTCGCCCACGGCACCGGGTCGCCGTACGCGTTGAGAAGCCGCAGCGCGACGAATGCCGCGCACAGTCCGAGTCCAAGCCGCAGCAGAAAGGCGCGGCGTCGTTCCGGCTCCCAGCCGTACACTGGTCCGAGCGCGAACCCGAGTGCGGTCACGCCGAGCCACGGAATGAGCGGATAGGCGGAAAACACCGTAAACGTCGGCGAGGACACGACAAAGGCCGGCGTGTGGAGCACCGCCAGTATCGGCGGCAGCGTCACGCCGTCGAGGCGGTTGTGCGTCGCGATCAACACGGCGCCGATCGTCGCCGCCCAGGTGACCGGCAGGCGCACGAGCGTCGCGAGCGCGATCATCGCCCAGCCGAGCGCCGAGAGCACCAGCAGCATCGTCACGCGCAACGGTCCACCCCAGTAGTTCATGTCGCCGAAATCGAGATGTCGAGTCCCAACGATATCGATTCGGTAGTAGCGCGCGGCTGCACGTCGGTAGATCGCATCGCTCGCGCCGAGTCGACCGGGTCGTTCCGAGTACACCATGAGGAATGGTCGCGACATCGTCGCGTCGATCAACCGTCCGTACTGCGGACTGCCGTCGAGATTCAGCCCAGCTCCACCTCGGGTGTCCACGAGACAGAACTCAGCCGAGGTCACTCCGCCCATCGAATGACCGAACGCGCCAACTCGCCTGCGGTCCACGCGCGCCGCGAGTCGCTGCGCGACGGTGCCGCGCGGGAGCGAAGTCAGTCGATCGAGAACCAGACGTGTATCGGCCACCCACCGCGTGAGGGCAGCATCCGACTGTGGCAGTCCGCTGAGATACGTGCGCAGTATCGCACGCTGCGCCTCCTCTCCGACCGCAGACGTCACGCGTGTCATGATCCGGTCTTCATCGGCCCACTCTGCCTGCACGGCGCGCGCGGCCACTCGCATCGATCCGCTCGCATCCAGAAACGTGACGACGGAGTCATTGGCGACACGGGCCGCCGCGACCTCGAATGGGTGCACCACGCTCAACACCACGTAGCCGTGACTCGCCAGATCCTCGAGCAACGACGTTTACGCGCTCGCCACGCCGGTGTAACCGTGCGAGAAGAGCAGCACCGGCAACCGCTCTCTGGTCAGGAGTGGCGGCGCGTTGTGGATCGCGTGCGTGGCAACGCCGGCGAGCGCATCGTAGGCGCCCGGTTTGCCGATCAGCGCCCCGAACGCCTGGACTTCCGCCACACTCGCGCGAAGATAGCGCGCGCGATTGCCAGCCGTGCCGCTTCCCGAAGCGGCAGGGTACCACGCCACCACGCCGATGACGCGGTCACCGGCGGCAACCGTCTCGACACGCCCGCGATCGGTGAGCTGCCACTCCGTCGTTCCGACCGCGAACGGACCCGAAGGCGCCGGCAATGTAAACGTCGAGCCGTGCGGGGTCTGTGCAACTACCGTGCGCGAGCCGACCAGCAACATCGCCAGTGTCGCGGCTTGGACAGCGAGCCCGCGCACCGACGGAAGCCGTCGCGCGTTGGTGTGCGTCTCAGGTAGATCGTACGGATGCAGGCTCATGTAGTCCTCGGCGCGTCGAGGAGCGCTCCGTGCATCGAAGTTCGCAGGTGTCGAATACTGCGTCGTGTGCTACGGTGACGGTGCCAACATGGTGGCCGACGTGATGTGATCGACTGCGGGGAACTGACGTCGGCCCAGTTTGCGAGCAGGTCGAAACTGGAAATCAGGCGTCGATGACGTTGGCCCCACCCAAACCGGTACATCCCATGTGGCACGACCTCGGCCCGATCGAACACTTCACGCGGCAGGCCCTGACGGCGGCGACCATCGGCACACTCAAGGTGGTGGTCACGCATCAGGCGGGCGCTTTCGGCGTGCTTTCCGGCGTCTGCAACCACGCCGGCGGCCCGCTCGCCGAGGGGCGGCTCGACGGCGAGTACGTGGTCTGTCCCTGGCACAACTGGAAGTACCATTGCCGCACGGGGCAGGGGGAACCGGGCTACGAGGTGGACGCGGTGCCGCGCTACGACGTGAAGGTCGAAGACGGTCACCTGTTTGCCAGCAGCGAACCGGCCACCAAGCGGTCGCGCGGCGATCATCCCCCGCATCCGCTCGCGCGGAAGGTGGAGCGCGCGCCGGGACCGGTGCGCGTGGTCGGGATCTCGACGACGAACATGGACCTCGCGAACCCGCGCTTCTCGACCAGCGATGCGCTGCTCGCAGAAGCGATCGGGGCCGCCGTTGCGCTGGGGGCCGAGACGCAGACGATCCGGCTGGCGGAGCTCAAGTTCCGCCCCTGCGAGGGATATTACTCCAAGAGTGCGCGCGCCTGCACGTGGCCCTGCTCGATCACGCAGATGGACCCTGAGGACCAGATGGAACGGGTGTACGAGGCCTTCGTCCACTGGGCCGATGTGATCCTCCTCGCGACCCCGATCCGCTGGGGGAACTCGGGGTCGCTGTACTACCGGATGGTGGAACGTCTCAACTGCGTGCAGAATCAGGTGACGATCGCGAACCGTGTGCTTATGCGGAACAAGGTCGCCGGATTCATCATCACCGGCGGTCAGGACAACGTTCAGGCGGTGGCGGGACAGCTGCTGGGCTTCTTTGCCGAGATCGGGTGCCAGTTTCCGCAGTTCCCGTACATCGCGCACTCCCGCGGGTGGAGCGCCGAGGACATGGAGCGGAACATCGAGGTGGTCCAGCGGAGCGAGGAGCTGCGTGAGGCCGCGCGGAGCCTCGCCGCGCGCGCGGTCGATCACGCGCAGCTGCTCCTCGACCACATCGGCTCACCGCACGCACTCTCCCGCGGCGGTCGGAAGGCGCACCGCCTCGTGGTGAAGGAACTCGGGACCGACTAGGTCGTCAGCAGGCGGCGCGCCGCAGCGACCGCGGAGTCGAGGAAGGCGGCCGCCTGCGCCCCCTGCGCGCGCGCGTCGACGGCCCAATGGGAGGCCGGCAGCACGGCACCGATCCATCCGTCGGTGTGTCATCGCCCCTCTCCCTTGAGGCGATCCGTGAGCTGCGCCGGGTCGGGCTGCGGGTGCACGTTCACATAGTAGTACGGCTCGTCGTAGGAGCCGTCGCCGGGGGAGAGCCCGACCGACGAACTGCGGTCGGACGCGAAGGTCACAAGCGTGGCGATGTCGAAGTGATGCGGCCAGCAGAGCACGTCGGATGCTGACCACACGCCCTCGCGCAGCGCGCCAAGCGCGACGGCCGCACCGCGGTACGCCGTATCGAGCGCGCTGAACGCCGACCGGTCCCGGGTGTCGAATTGCGCGCCCCATCATCGTGGCTCGGCTCGAGG
>CAYWCJ010000430.1:0-3906 GCA_964456595.1 uncultured Gemmatimonas sp.
TGGAGAAGATGTACTAATTAGTACATCTTGATTGCCCTTCGCGATGCGCCGCGCGGGTCCCTCGGCCTTCTTCGCCGTCGCAATGTGAGCCGCGAACATGGCCCGCTGTGACGGCGACACGTACACCTCTACGCTTTCTTCTTCCGGTCGATCGGCGTGACAGCGGTCTTCGTGCCACGCATCGCGGCGGCGATTTCTTCGGCGACCAGATCCGCGGCATCATGACGGGCGTCCCGGTGCAGATGGCTGTATCGCTCGGTCGTGCTCACCTGCTTGTGTCCCAACATACTCGCGATCACCGGCAAGCTCAGTCCCGCCGTTGCGCCCATCGCGCCGACGGTATGGCGGAGGTCATGGGGCACGACGCGATCGGCCTTGTCTGCGGACATCAGCCCGGCCGCTTGCCGTACCGCGTCCCACAACCGGCGCGGCTTACCGATGTGCTGCTTCGGGTCTCGGCTGGCGGGGAATACCCAGGGTGAGCCGTCGATGCGTGGCAACGCCTTCAGCAGCTCGACCGCGGGGAGACTGACCGGCCGCGACGTGGCGCCGGTCTTGGTGGTGCGGTGATGCACCACGCGCAACGTGAGGTTCACATCGCTCCACCGGGTGGTCACCACCTCGTGCAGACGCCAGCCGCTGAACAGCATCAGCCTGATGGCGGCGACAGCGAACGTGTCGGCCTTGACGAGTCGCTGCTTGGGTTGCGGTGGCTTCTTGTCGGCGCCACGCGTCCGGCCGGTGAGCGCTGCCCGCCTTTTCTTCGACATGCCCCGTGGTTTCTTCGCCATCACGTCGGACACGGGTAAGCCGATGGTCTCGGCGGTCACGAGCGCCGCGCCAACCCGCTGTAATTCTTCGTGCGTCAGGAACCGTTGCCGCTTCACCTCGGCGAAGCGATGCACGCCAAAGCACGGGTTGGTGTTCGTCGGGCGTGCGCCGTCTTGCTCTGCCCATGACATCAGCACCGACAGTGCGGCCAACATCTTGTTGGCGCCGATCGGTTTCGCCGTCATCGCCTCGTGCAAAGCCGCGACGTGCTTGCGCTCGAGATCGCACACCTTTGTTGCGCCGAGTGTCGGCAATACGTGCAACGCCATGCTCCGACGGTAACCGTCGGCCGTCGATGGGGCGCGGGTTGCTTCGACGTGGCGTAGCCAACGCTTCGTCAGCGCATCGAGCGTCGGCAGCGCGTCGTCAGCTGCCGTCAGGCGAGCCGTTTCGGCGCGCGTCGCGGCCAGCTTCAGTGCAACATCGGCCTTTTCTTGCTGGACGGCTAATGCCGGGTCGCGCCCGTCGCGGATCAAAGCTCGCAGCGCTTCCCCTCGGACTCGAGCGGCGGCAAGGGGCAGCAGTTCTCCCTTGTCGTCCGGTTTCAGCGTGTATCGCTGCATCGTGCGCGATCCCGTCATGCGGTACCGCAGGCACCATGAACGCACCCCAGCCGCCGTGATGCGGTACTCCAGCCCGGTGCATTTCGCGTCGGCCAGTTCCAAGCGCCCGGCCTTCGGGGCCGTGAGACTTTCAAGCAATTTCGTGGTCAGTTCGACGCGCGGCATAGCGGCCTCATCACTGGGGGCGCCACTGGGGGCGCCACGTAGGGGGCGCCATGGGGGCGCCATTGTGTCAGGCTAGGCGTGAACGCCCGTGAACGCTCATGACACACAATAGCACCCTAAGTAGCTATTGGGCAAGGAGATAGCGCAAATATGCATAACGCTCGTGAAACCGGATGAACGCCAGCGATAGCCTGCTTTTCACGACTCATAATGCCGGGGTCGCGGGTTCGAGTCCCGCCCCAGCTATTAAAAACCACGGGATCAAATCGCAGCACCGAAAGCGCTCCCTCGCACTGCGTGGGGGCGTTTGTCGTTTCGGGCGCTCGTGGCCGATCGTATCGTTCTATCGCTTCCTCCAGATCTGGCGGTCGAGGTTCGGTCGCCAAGCGATCGCACGGGCCCGTTGCTCGCCAAGGTTGCCGACTGGCTTGATGTCGGCGCCGCACTCGTCTGGGTCGTCGACCCCGTCAGTCGAACGGCGCAGGTGTATCGGCCAGACGGATCGATCGCGTTGCTGGGCGCCACAAACGCGCTCGACGGCGAAGGCGTGTTGCCCGGATTCACTCTTCCGCTCGCGTCGCTGTTTGACTGAGCAGCGCGAGCTCGAATCGCGTGAGCGTCGACGGACGCTCGTCGACCCGGGCCAATGCCTCTTGCTTGATGCGCATGGCCACCATCGCAAGATGCGGAAGGCCCGCCCCTAAACCCCCAGTTCCCGCCGGATCGCCGCGATATCCATCCCCATCCCCACGCCGCGCGGTCCGCCGCGCGATTCCATGTCCTTGAGCAATCGCTCGAGCACGGGCCGACGTTTCGCATCGCGCGCCGCGGCGCGCGGTGTAATGTTGCCGAGTGCGGGGATTGGGGTGTCGGGCCACTGCGCGTCGTACTTCGCCATCAGCTGACGCATCGCCTCGCGCACTTCGGGCGGCATGTTTTCAGATTCGCTGGTGAAGACGTTCGGCGACGGCGTCGTCGTCGCGTGGCTTTCGAGCAACGATTCCATGCTCTCTGATTTGCGGATGCGATACTGTACGGCGTCGCCGGCCGCCTGCTCGATCGCGGCCTTGAGTGCGTCGGCGCGCGCGAGGGAGTTGGTCTCGGCGGTGAGCGACTTGCCGCTCAGCACCATGCGACCGACGACGGTGAGGCCAAGCATGGCCGAGGGATTCGACGCCTCGCGCAGCACCGCGATGATGTCCTCTTTGCCCTCGCGATCCGGTGGCTCGGCGCCGGGAATCGTCGCCAGACGTCGCAGGATCTCCGCACGCGAGACGGATACGTCGAAACGGTCGGCCTGCATGCTGATTTCTTCGCCATCGGTGTTGTGCAGGACGCGTTGGTCGATCGCGTCGTGCATCCCATCGATCGCGTTGCGCCACTGATCGATCAGGTCGAGCTGACGGTCACAGTTCAGGAGGAAGTCGCGGGATACGGGTCGGGTGCGTACATGCGCGTCTTTGCGCGTGGCGCGGACAATCTCTTCGACGTCGATCGGCGTCAGTGGCTGATAGTGCAGGCCGCCAAAGAAACTGATGCCGTCGCAGTCGACAACGTAGCCGAGGAGGGCGAGCCACGGCTCGAGTGTTTTGGTCGACGACGCGTCGTAGATGAACCGCTCTGCGCCCGTCAGCAGATCCTTCACCTGCGAGCCGACACCCCGCTCGACGGACTGTACTTCCCAGACGCCGATCGTGGCCTCGAGCTGTGCGTTGACGAGACGTTCTTTCGCGGGTTCGCGATGCAATCGCGCGGCCTCACGATAGCGCCACGCGAGTGGCATGGGGTCGGTATCGCTGATCGGCATGTGATAGAGCATCCACGTCCCGAGCAGCATCGTTTCGTCCTGCTCGACCTCGGGTACGTCGTGCCACGAGAATGTCTTGGCCGCGTTCTGGATCCATGCGGGGCCGAGGTGTCGCGCGGCCCATGCAAGCATTTCGTCGTGCAGCTGGACGTCGAGCGTCTTGCAGGCGGAGGCGCGCGCGAGTTCGGACCGACGCACGATGGAGAGCGTGCCCAGGTCAGCGCCAGTGGCGGAGGGCACGCCGTGACACTTCTTGAATTTGCGGCCACTGCCGCAGTGACACGGATCGTTGCGATTCATGGAGAAAGAGTAGCTCGTGCGCGGCGTCGACGGGGAGTTTCTGACGCCTCGCGCTGCAAAACGGAAGGAGCGCAGTTCGCGCATCTGTCGTGTAAGCGCATGCGAGACTCAGAGCTGCCTCGTCGCCACGCGGCGCGGATGCAACGGATATGCTGCAGGACGGGACGTCCGGCACCGCGCGGCAAGCAGTCCGGTGGCGACACTGAGGTCCAGATCCGCCACCAACAGCCCCTCCTGCCC
>CAYWCJ010000431.1:0-3903 GCA_964456595.1 uncultured Gemmatimonas sp.
GGGTGGAGCTACGGCGGCTACATGACGTCGTGGGTGGTGTCGCAGACCGGTCGCTTCAAGGCGGCGATGATGGGTGCGGGATTGCCGTCCCTGCTGTCGATGGCCGGCACCACGGACATTCCCGGCTACATCAACACCTTCTTCAGTGGCACGCCGCAGTACGATGGATCGATCATCAATCCGTCCATCAGGTTCTATCTCGAGCGTTCAGCCATCAGTTACAGCGACAAGGTGACGACGCCGCTGCTCATCCTGCACGGCGGCAACGACGAGCGCGTGCCGATCGGCCAGCCGATGGAGTTCTATCGCGCGCTGAAAGACCGCGGTAAAACGACGGAACTGGTGTTTTACCCGCGCGAAGGACACGGTTTCGCGGAGTACTATCACCAGATGGATCGCATGAAGCGCGAGTACGAGTGGATCGCGCGCTACACTCTCGGCACGAAGGCGTTGCAATAACGCGCATGAATCAACTGAAGAAGCCCTATCTGCTGTATCTCGGTGATGCGCATCATCCCACCGATGCAAAGACCGCCTGCGGTCTGCGTGACTGGTGTCGCGACGACGTCATTGGTGAGTGGAGTCTGCCGACGGCGACCGTGAGTGTAGGCGTACCGCGCCTGTCGCCGACCGAGGCGGCAGCGCGCGGCGCGGGGAGTATGGTGATCGGCATCGCGTCGGTGGGCGGCAAGTTGCCGACCGAATGGTTGCCCGATCTCGAAGACGCAATCGCGAGTGGGCTCGACCTGGTGAGCGGCATGCACACGCGACTGACGTCGTTTCCGTCGTTGGTGCGTGGCGCTGAAGAGCGTGGCGTGCATCTGCGCGATGTGCGGCACACCGACATGGCGTTCCCTGCGGGAACAGGGCGCAAGCGAAGCGGTCTGCGCGTGGCGACGGTGGGTACCGATTGCGCGTTGGGAAAGAAGTACACGGCGCTGGCACTCACGCGTGCGCTCGAGGCGCGCGGTGCGAAGGCCACGTTTCGTGCAACTGGCCAAACGGGCATCATGATTGCCGGCGAAGGGATTGCGATCGATGCCGTGGTCGCTGATTTCATCGCCGGTGCGGCAGAGACACTGTCACCCGACAACGCGCCCGACCACTGGGATGTGATTGAGGGCCAAGGCTCGTTGTTTCATCCGGCGTACGCGGGCGTGACGCTGGGACTGTTGCACGGCTCGCAACCCGATGCGTTTGTGCTCTGTCATGACCCGTCGCGCACAACGATCGAGTACTACCCGGACTTTCCGTTGCCGGAATTGCGTGATGCGATCGCGCAGTATGTCGTTGCTGGCCGCGTCACCAATCGTGCGATCCGTTGCGTTGGTGTGAGTATCAATTCGTCGACGCTCTCGGACGCCGCGTGGAGCGAGTACGCCGAACGTGTATCGCGCGAGTTAGGCGTACCCGTGTGCGATCCCATGCGTGGTGGCGTGGATGCCATCGCGCAGTCGCTGCTGACGTCGTGAGTGAATCATGATCACCTGCCGAATAGAAGTCGAACGATGGGAGTTGCTTGAACCGTTCGAGATCGCACGCGGAACGATCAATGCGCTGCCGGTGATTGTCGCAACGCTCACCGACGGCGCCGGACACGTTGGTCGCGCCGAAGCGGCGGGCGTCAACTATGATGGTGAAACGCCGAGCAGTATCGCTGCACAGATCGACGCGGTCATGCCAACAGTGCGTGGGGAGATGAAGAGCGAACTGGTCGATGCCGATGTGCTGGCGAAGCTGCAATCGCTGTTGCCATCCGGTGGCGCGCGCAACGCACTCGACTGCGCGCTCTGGGACCTGCGGGCAAAACAGAGTGGCATTCCGGCGTGGCAGCGCGCTGATCTGTCACCCATGCACGCGCTCACCACCGTCTACACGCTGGGCCTGGGCAGCGAAGACGACACACGTCGCAAAGCGCGCGACGCACGACACTTTCCGTTGCTGAAACTCAAGTGCGATGGAGAACGGCATGTCGATGTTGTGCGTTGGGTGCGGGAAGAACACCCGCAGGCGCGCATTGCCGTTGACGCGAATCAGGCGTGGTCGCGCGACCTGCTTGAGCGCGTGATGCCGCAGTTGGTCACGCTTGGTGTGGAGATGGTCGAGCAGCCGGTCAAGCGACACGAAGATGCGCAGCTTGACGGACTCGTGTCGCCGCTGCCGCTCGCGGCCGATGAATCAGTGACCGATCGCACATCGCTCGCCGAGATCGCGGGGCGCTACCAGTACATCAACATCAAACTCGACAAGTGCGGTGGCCTCACCGAAGCACTGGCGATGACGGATCTGGCGCAGTTGCTCGGCCTGAAACTGATGGTCGGCAATATGTGCGGGACCTCCCTTGGCATGGCGCCGGCGTTTCTGGTGGGGCAGCGGTGTGGGTATGTCGATCTTGATGGTCCGCTGTTGCAGAAGCTCGATCGGCCGCACGCGCTGGTTTGTGTTGATGGCGTCATGCAGCCGCCGTCGGCGATGTTGTGGGGGTGACGTCGGTCGTGGTTTTACAAGGGCGCCTGAGCGTCCTTCGGAAGCACCCCGCCGCGTCCTGGCACGATCACTCGGACCGGATCGGCGACTCGTCGCTTGCCGCAGGTCCCGGCGTTGCCATGAGGCTTGCCAGTGCATTCATATCGATCGGCTTGGTGCAGTGGACGTCGAAACCCGACCGCAGTGCGAGGTCTTGATCGCGCGCGCTGCCCCAACCGGTGAGCGCGATCAGCCGCACGTCGCGCAGGCTGGGCTCGGCGCGCACGCGACGCGCCACTTCATAGCCGTCGATGGTTGGCAAGCCGATGTCCACCAGCATGATCGCCGGGCGAATCGCCATCGCTGTCTCCAGCCCAGCGCCGCCGTCAAACGCGGTCCAGACCTGATACCCGCGCAAGCGAAGCAAAGACGCCATCGCTTCGGTGCCGTCGACGTTGTCGTCGATCAGCAAGACACGGCCCGGTGCATCGCCGGACGTGCTGCCCTCGCGTGCCAGTGGCCGCACGTCCGGCGGGCGGGCGGCGTCGCGGGTGACGTCGACGTCGGCCACGCGCAACAGCGGCAGGCGGATCTCGAACGTGGCGCCAAAACCCAAGCCGCGGCTGTCGCAGCGCACCGACCCGCCATGGAGTTCCACGATCTTTCGCACCAGCGACAGACCGATGCCAAGGCCACCGTCCCGGCGAAGCAGCGTGTCGTCCGCCTGCGTGAAGAGATCAAACACCACGGCCAGCTCTGCGGGCGCGATGCCGGCGCCGTCATCGATGACACGCAGCACCGCCTGACCGTCTTCGATCCCCGCCTGGATATCGATATGGCCGCCGTGCGGAGTGTACTTCGCGGCGTTGTTGAGCACGTTGGTCAGCACCTGCGTGAGGCGAACCTCGTCGCCCTTGACCGCGATCTGCGTCGGCTCCACCACGACGGTGAGCCGATGCTGGGCCCTGTCGATCAGCGGTTGGCAGGCTTGAACCGCCTGCTGCACGATGTCACCGATCGATACCTCCGCGAACGTCAGCGCGATCTTGCCGCTGCGAATGCGGGAGACATCCATCAGGTCGTCGACCAGCCGCGTCAGATGCCTGACCTGACGTTCCAGCATACTCAGGGTGGACGCCGCCGAAGCCGCCCCCGCCGGTGCGAGTTTCAGCACTTCGATCCCAGTGGTCAGCGGCGAGAGCGGGTTCCGCAGTTCGTGGGAGAGCGTGGCCAGGAACTCGTCCTTGCGCCGATCCTCGTCCTGAAGAGCCGCTTCAATCCGCTTACGGTCCTGGATATCGAGGTTGATGCCGATCATTCGTACCGCCTCGCCCGCGTCATCGAACTCCGCCTTGCCGATGCTCAAAATCCAGCGCGGCTCATCACCCGGCCGCATGACGCGAAATTCCGCGCGGAAGTCAGCCACCTTGCCGCTCA
>CAYWCJ010000432.1:0-3868 GCA_964456595.1 uncultured Gemmatimonas sp.
ACGCGATCGAGCGCGTACGGATTGCGCGTGTAGCCGGGCAGGATCGAACTCACCGTCTCGTACGGCGTGAATGCCCACTCGGCGAGATTCGATTTCGCGAGGACGATAGCCCCCGCCTGCTTGACGCGCGCTACCATGGTCGCGTCCTGCATCGGCGTCCAACCTTCGAGCGCCAGTGATCCTGCGGTCGTCTGCAGGTCGCGCGTTTCGAAGTTGTCCTTGACGATGATCGGGATGCAGTGGAGTGCGCCCACCGGTCCTGACGTGGTGAATCGCACATCGAGCGAGTCGGCGATGGACAGTGCGGCCGGATTGACGATCACGAGGGCGTTCACCGCCGGTCCACGCCTGTCGTACGCCGCGATGCGATCGAGATAGCGTTGCACCAGCGCGCGACAGGTCAGCGTGCGCGCACGGAAGGCCTCGTGCACGTCCGCGATCGTCGTCTCCTCGACGCGAAAGGTCGCCGCGCGCGCCGCGGCGGATGGAGCTGGCGCGCGCTGTGCCGCGAGCGCGTGCAGGGGCGCGACGGTACTGATGGTCACACTGCCAAGCAGCGCGAGACCAAGGGTGCGGACGAGTGCGGTCATAGCTCCAATATGCGACGCCGCACGCGAAGACCAAATCCACATGAAATGCCAATGCTCAGGCCGCAGCGGCCCTGCGGCCTACCAGCGGCATGACCTGTTCCGCAAACCGCTCCATCTCCTCGAGCTGCGGACTGCACTGCAGCAGCAGCAGCCCCACCCCTGCCGCTTCGAGCTCGCGCACCCGATCGGCCACCTGCTCGGGCGTGCCAACGAGGTTGGCGCGCAGACCGCGATTGGAGACCGAGTAGTCGTGCAGCGACACCTGCTGATCGAGCTGTGTGTTGCTGATCCAGTCACGGTAGTTGGCATAGCCCGGTGAACCAGGCTGCACGTTCGTGATGCGCTCGAGTTCGCGCTGCGCCTCGGCTTCGGTATCGCGCACGATGGCGTACGCCGCAACGCCAAACTGCATCGGGCGCAGCCCTGCCCGCTCACGACGCGCCCGCATGTCCGCAATTTTGGGTGCGACACGCTCCGCCGGATCTCCATGCATCACGTACGCGTCGCACTGCGACGCAATCAGCGACTTGCCCGCCTCCGATTCGCCGCCGGCGTACAGCACCGGATGCGGCCGCGACCAGCTCGCCATCGGCTTCGGCTCGACGATGAGCTCATCCACCTGATAGTACTTGCCTTTGTACGTCAGCGACGGGTCGCGCCACGCACCGTGCAGCACGTCGAGCCATTCGGCGGTGCGCGCATAGCGATCGTCGTGTTTGTCGAACGCGGTGCCGTACCGACGTGCTTCGTCCTTCCACCACGAGGACACCACGTTCAGCGACAAACGACCGTTGCTGATGTGATCGATATTGGCCGCCTGCTTGGCCAACGCCGCGGGATGGTGAAAGGTCGGTCGCACGGCCACCATCAACTCGAGACGCGTGGTGACAGCCGCGAGTGCGGCCGCCGTGCTCCAGGCGTCGAGCGCGGGCGCATTGATGCCCTTGATGTCGTTCAGAAACAATTCAGCGATGAGCGTGAGATCGAAGCCGATCTCTTCGCTGCGACGTGCGAGTCGTTGCACGTAGGGCCAGGTCGCGTCCATGCCTTCGTCAGGCACGTTGCGCAGCCAGCCGCCGAACACCGGAAGCCAATAGCCGAATCGCATCAGGCCACCCGCGCCGTCTCGCGCACCACGGCTTCGGCCGTCCGCGCTTCGAGATAGTCCACCAGCTTCGCGAACGGATCGAAGCCGATGACGTTGGGCGCGTCGGCCACGAAGTTCGACAGCGCGTTGATATCGTAGAAGTAGTGCTTGCCGTCGCGATCGTCGATGAGGTACTCGATGCCACCCACATCGATGCGGGCGGCGCGCGAAATGCGCTCCACCTGAGCGATGATTTCCGCGGGGGGCGTCGTCGCTTCCACGCGCATGCCCGACTTGGGCGCATCGATAGCGCAGGCACCGCGCACGAGCTCCGTGCCGCTCGTCGTCTGACACGCGTCGGCTGGGCAGAGGTCGAAGGAGTTCTGCGGCGGGTGGACATTGATCGCGTACAGATAGCGACCGCCGAGCGTCTCCACGCGCGTGATATGTCCATCGCGGAGTGGCGCCGCTTCCTGCACGAGGGCCGTGCCATCGACGCCCAGATCGACCGTACCCGCCGCGACGGCGTCGGCCAGGGCCTCGCGAGTGTCGTAGCGCACGATGCCCGCACCGCTGCCGCCTACGTTCGCCTTGACCAGCACCGGGAAGCGGAAGCCTTCGGCGGCACTCACCGCGCGCGTGGGGTTGTTGATGACCCGCGCACGCGGGAACGGGAGACCGAGCTGACGCAGCAGATCGAGTTGCGTGGCCTTCGAGAGTTCGAACGTGTACGCGTCGGCGCCATTCACCACCGGCACACCGATCCGCTCGAGGTGACGCAACCAGTGCAGCGTGTGAAAGGTCGTCTGTGCATGACCGCGCAGGTACGCGGACGGGCTGGCCCGATTGAAGACGAGCGACCACGGCGAGGTCGTGGCCGAGGGATCGAAGCTGTGGGCGGCGGCATCGAGCCGCTCGAATGGAATGCCCCGCTTTTCGAGTTCGGCGAACAGCGGACGGAACCAGTCGGGGTGCTCGTGATAGATCGCGATGGGGCGTCGGGACATGACAAACTCCGGCAGCGGTAACGCCGACCATGCACGAAAAAGCCCGGCGACAGAAGCCGCCGGGCGTTCGCGTTTTAGCTCTTTGTTTTACGTGGCGGCAAGAGGCGGCAAATGACCACGGCGCTAGATTGTACGTTGAGTGTAATGCAGCGCGCCCAATATGGTCAAGTGCTGAGATTCTCGCGTACGATTGGCGACCCGTCCCCTGAACCCGTAGGCCAGATGCAATCGATCGGTCGTGTGGTGAGTTCGCTGTGCGTCGTCGTCGGCGTGGTCTGTGCAGATCCGCTTCCTGGGCAGTCCATCACCCCCAAGTTCGCGTGGCCGGCGAACAGTGTCGCCGAGCTGCGGATCACCGGCTTTTCGGTGCGCGAAAGCAACGGCAAGCGTGATTCGACAATGACGGTCGGCGAGTCGAAACTGGAGGGTCGCGCTCACCCGTACGGACGGCTCATCATTTCGGGCCCGACGACTGGCATGTCCAATCTGTCCGCGCCGGACGCCACCGGCTCGCTTGACGCGTTGATGAAGCACGTCGTCCGCTATGTGGTGCGGGCCGACGGTCGCTTCTCGGGCCTCGAAGATGTCGAGGCCACGAAGCGGAGCATGGAGGCGGCGATGGCGCCGATGACCGAGCGTCTACGGTCTGTATCGCCGGCCGCGGCGGCGGCGATCGCCAAGATGACCACGCTCGAGCGCTTGAACGAGAACGGGGAGCAAGCGTGGCAGCAGATCTCGGGTATGCTCTTCGGAAGGAACTGGACTCCCGGCGACACGGCGCAACGCCGGTGGACGCAACCGGTGCCAGGTTTCGCGGGTGCGGAGGTCGTCACGACGCAGGTGATTCGCCATGTCGGTGTCGTCCAATGCCCTGCGAATTCGGGCGTCAAGCGCTGTTGGCAGTTCGAGTCGAGCACCAGCATGGACATGAACAGCCTCCGTGCCGCGGTCGTGGCGACGTTGCGTGAGATGGGAATCGATGATCCGGGGGCTACGGCACAGATGCCGGTGCCGCGCACCACGACGACGACGACATTGGTCTTCGATGCTGCGACTTCGCGTCCGTTGGTCTCGACTGCAGAGATGACGATGGATATGAGCGGAGTGCTCGGCGAGAGGGCCGTGTCCAATTCCGCGCGCGCGAGGACGGTGACGACCTACGTGTGGAAGTAGAGGCGGCTGCG
>CAYWCJ010000433.1:0-3229 GCA_964456595.1 uncultured Gemmatimonas sp.
GTGCTGGAGTGGCCACAGCAGCGGGCGCTTCGACGACCACCGGCGTTGCGGCAGCCACGGGAACAAGCGGCGCCTCGACCGCAGGCGCGACGGCCGTGATCGGAGCCGGCTCGTGCACCTCTTCAGCACCCGCCTCTTCTTCCGGACGACGACGGCGACGCACCGCAGGCGCGGCGGTCTCCGGCTCCGGTGCAACGACCGCAACTTCAGGCGCCGCAGCACCGCTGCGCCGACGGCTCGACTTGGCGGGTGCTGGAGCGGCCTTTTCGGCGCGCACCCGCTTCTCCCGCTCCCAGCGCGCACGGATACGCGAAACCTGGTCGTCCGTCAGGAGCGACAGATGACTACGAACCGGAACGTCCATCTGGCGCAGCAACGCCAAGACCTCGTCTGCCGAGATCCCGAACTCGCCCGCCATGTCATGCACACGAAGCTTGCTCAACCCGTCCTCCTACCGCGAAACGCGCGTCGCGTCGCCTGCCGGGGCTGCCCCGGCTACGGCGCCACGGATACCGCGCGCCAGCGCCTGATCTACGATTCCAACCGCTGCCGTCGTCTCACGTCCTACGGCACCGCCCAACTCGATTCCACTTTCCCACTCCAGCACGTCGACGCGCTTGGCGCGAAGCACCGGCATGACCTTGTCCAGGGAGTGTCGCGAGACATCCGTCGCGACGAGGGCCAACTGCAGTGTGCCCTTGGTCGCCGCGAGACGAACCTGCTCCACTCCCACAACCAGCAACCGACCGCGCATCCCGAGTCCGAGCAATCCGAGCACCTTTCGGCGCGCCGCATCGTCGAGCGTAGGGAGTGGGCCGTCCATCCCGGTCACCCGTTCCCGCCGCCCGATTCGTCTTCGGTGGTCAGTTCATCGATGATCGCCATGATCCGGTCCGCCTCTTCCGGCGCGATGCCGGGTAGGCGCACGAGATCATCGCGATCGAGGTCGAGGATGTCGTTGAGCGTGCGATAGCCCGCTTCGGCCAGGATGGCGACCGTGGACACCTCCAACCCTTCGATTTCGTTCAACGGCACATCGGCTTCGACATCGGCCTCCTCGGGGAGGGGCGCAAAGAGTGGCGCTTCTCCGCCCTTCTCCATCCACTCGCGGCTCGAGTACAGGTCAATCTTCCAGCCAGTCAACTCGGACGCGAGGCGCACGTTCTGGCCGTTACGGCCGATCGCGAGCGACAACTGATCTTCATCAACGACGGCTTGGATGGTTCGCGTCAACGCATCGCTGAACACGCGCGCGACCCGCGCCGGAGCCAATGCCAGCTTGGCGAAGCGCTCGGGATCGGGCGACCACGGTACGATATCGATTCGTTCGCCACCCAACTCGTTGACCACCGCCTGAACGCGCGAGCCCTTGAGACCCACGCAAGCACCGACCGGATCGACGGCATCGTCGCGCGACGTGACGGCGATCTTGGTGCGGCTGCCCACTTCGCGCGCGGCGGCCTTGATCTCGACGATTCCCTGCTGGATTTCCGGCACTTCGAGCTTGAACAACGCCTGCACGAACAGCGCATCGGCGCGACTCAGAATGAGGCGCGGTCCCTTGGGCGTATCTTCGACGCGCTTGAGCACGGCGCGCACCGGCTCGCCCTGATGATAGTGCTCGCGATGGTTCTGCTCGCGGTACGGAATGATCGCTTCGGCTTCACGAAACTTGTTGAGCATGACGACCAGCTTGCCGCGCTCAATCTGCTGGACTTCGCCGGACTGGAGTTCTCCAACTTTTCCGGAGAATTCGTCGCGAATACGCGTGCGCTCCCCTTCACGGACGCGCTGGATGATCCGCTGCTTCGCTGCCTGCACGGCCGTGCGGCCGAACTCAGCGAAATCCACCGGGATTTCCATCACATCACCGATCTGGAACTCAGGATCTACGAACCTTGCCTCTTCAAGCAGCGCTTGATTGGAGGGGTCGGACACCTCCTCGACCACCGTCTTGAGTAGCACGATGCGGATGGCACCCTTGTCCTCGTCAATCTCGATCTCGGCCTGCACGTTGACTCCATGCTTCTTTGCCAGAGCGGCATGAATGCCGTCCTGCAGGAGCCCATGCAGTTCCGTCCGATCAAGCTGCTTCGAATTGGACAGTTCGCGGAACGCTGCGAGAATCTCCGCCGACCCGACCATCCGCTATCCCCTATCGTTTCCAGTGAAACGCCAGTCGAGCCTGCGTAACCGCCGAGAGCGGAACCTGATGGTCCCGTCCCTTTGGATCACGCACGACTGCAACCTCAGCGCCTTCCTCGCCTTCCAGCGCAAGGATCTCAATTTCCTGTTTCCCGCCTGCCAACACCCCGGAGGTCACCGTCGCGCGGCGGCCGACGAAGCGGCGCCAGTCGGCAGGCGATCGCAACGGTCGGTCTGCTCCGGGCGAGGAGACCTCCAGCACATACTGTTCGCTCACCAGCGCGTCCGATTCCAACCGTGCTTCGACAGCACGGGAAACGCGAGCACAATCCTCGATGGTGACCTTCGTGCCATCGCGACGGTCGATCCGAACCTCCAGGACCGGCCGCGACTTCGACCCTCCGCGCCGGAGCTCGACGAGATCGAAACCAAGCGTGTCAAGCTCTTGCGCGACAACAGGTTCCACGACTTCGCGCATCTGCCTGCCTCACCCGCGAAAAAACCACTCAAGAACAAAAAAGTGTGGGGACCATCCCCACACTTCCGCCGCCCGCGCGAAGCGGGCGAAGTCACGAAGGAGTTACAACGTTAGAACAGGAACCTAGGGCCAGGTCATATGAAGGTCAAGATGACTCATTCGCATGCACCAACTGCGATGATCCCCAATTGACGGCCCGCATCGCCCGCGCGATGACTGAAAAAGCGGTCGTTCTGACAGCGCGAACACGCCACGCTCACCGTGAGTTCCTGCACGTGGCGGCGCGTCGCCTGCTCGGCGAGCACGGCGCGCACATCGAGCAATCCGTGAGCGTTCGTCGGCGTCCCGGTCACCGCGCACAGCACCTCGGGGCCGACCTCGTAGCAAGCGCCGCAGATCGCGGGGCCGAGATGCACCACACATTCGTCGGCCGGATAGCCCGCAGCCTTCAATGCGTCGAGACCGACATCCAAGATGCCGGCGGCCGTGCCTCGCCACCCCGCGTGCAACGCGGCGACGGCGCCGGCCGGATGCGCGATGAATACGGGCGTGCAATCGGCCACGGTAACAGCCAGTGCCGTTCCGCGCGTCGTCGTGATGTGGCCG
>CAYWCJ010000433.1:3239-3827 GCA_964456595.1 uncultured Gemmatimonas sp.
GTGCACCTGCGTGGCCGATGCCAGGCGATCGATGCCGTGTGCGGCAAGGGCCTCGAGGAGCGCCGTCCACCGATCCATCACGACGCCGACCGACTCGTCCGAGCCTAGTCCAAACGAGCCAGCCTCTCGTCCAGTCGTCCATGCGCGAACGCCCGTCGGAAGCCCGCCGACGACGGTCGCGCGATCGAGCGGCGTGCCCGCCCTTGATGCGGTCACCGCGCGCTCAACTCAACGCGCTTGATGCGCGCGCCGAGCGCGCCGAGACGCTGTTCCACGCGTTCGTAGCCGCGTTCGATCTGCTGCGCGTTGTTGATGGTGCTGGTACCATCGGCACAGAGCGCCGCCAACAGCATCGCCATTCCGGCGCGAATGTCCGGCGACTCGACCTTGCCTCCACGAAGGCGCGTGGGACCGGAGACGATGGCGCGATGCGGGTCGCACAATACGATGCGTGCGCCCATCGACACGAGTTTGTCGACGAAGAACATGCGCGACTCGAACATCTTCTCGTGCATGAGGATCATGCCCTCGCATTGCGTTGCCGTCACAATGGCGATCGACATGAAATCCGCAGGAGCCGCCGGCCAG
>CAYWCJ010000434.1:0-3802 GCA_964456595.1 uncultured Gemmatimonas sp.
GCGGAATCGAGCGTCGGACGAATGAGGATATGACGCGCCTTCACCTCGGCGGGCTGCACGCGATCGACCCGAATGACATGAAAACCGAAGGTCGTCTCGACCACCGGGCTGAGGGCGCCGGGATTGAGCGCGAACATCACGCGATCAAACTCGGGCACCATCTTGCCGCGACGATTCCAGCCGAGGTCTCCACCAAGCTCCCTGGAGCTCGGGTCCATCGACTCACGCTTGGCGACCGTCTCAAAATCGTTCGGGTGCAACTCCAGCTCCGCTCGAATCGAGTCCGCACGAACACGCGCACGCAGTCGTGACGCCTCCGAGGGCCGCGTGGCGATCACGATCTGCCGCAGACCAACGCGCGCTTCCTTCTTGGGCAACTTGTCCTTGTTGGATTCGAAGGCTTCGGTGACTTCGGCTTCGGTCACGTTGATCGCGGTCATCTTGCCGTCGCGACGGAGCTTCTGCATGACGTCGCGCTGCATATTGTCGCGCCTCACCAGATCGCCCTGCATCTTGCGCCACTCTTCGAGCGTGCCGAATCCCGCCTCCTTGAGCGCGGCGCGAAACTCCGCTTCGGTTTTGAACTGCGAACGAATGCGCTTCTCGTTGTCCTCGAGCGTGCGTTCCGCGTCGGCCTCGTTGACTTCGACCTTCTCCGCCTTGGCCTTCTGCACCAGCAACTCGGCTTCGACGAGCTGGTCAATCACTCCCTGCTCCAGCGCGATCTGCTCGGCTTGCGACGTCACCTTCGCGCCGGCCGCGCGACGCCGGTTCACCTCGGCCAGCACCTCGGAGACCAGGATGACCTGATCGCCGACGATCGCCGCCACTCCGTCCACCGGCAGCCCCTTGGCTAAGGTGTCCTGAGCGAGCTTCGGGTCGACCGGCTTGTCACTCGCGGCGGCCACGGCCTGCGCCTGAACCGACCAGGAGGGCAAGAGGGCCAACGCGGCGCCAAGGGCCAACGAACGAGCGTATGACATGAACATGAATCAGGCCGGAAACGGGAAGCGGAGGACCACCAGCTGGTGGCCCCCCGCAGATACCGCAGCATGAACGAAAAGGTTACGGCTGGGGCGGCGTCGAATCCTTCTTCGGTGCCGGCGCAACGCCAGGGGCTGGTGCACCCGGCTTCGGCGCCTGCTGCGCACGCGTACTGTCGGCCGTCGCGCGGACGGCCTTCGCACGCTCCACCACCTTGTCGAGTCCGGCGTCGTTCACGCTGAAATCGTACTTCGACTGGAGGCTGCGCGCGAGCGGATACGCGACGTCCACGAACTGCACTTCACTCTTGATGAGCTTGTTGAAGAACGACTCGACGCGGAACGCGGCGATCTTTTCCTTGTCGCCACCGGCCGGCGCCTTCGCGCTGTCGGCAAGCTTGGTCGGGTCGACGCCGAGTGAGGCCCACGTCTGCGTCAACGCGTTCTTGTAGTTCAGGTACAGATTGGACAGCTCGGCGGTATCGATCACGGCCTTTGCGCTGTCCGCCTGACGGAGCACCAATTCGTTGCGTACGATCTGCTTGACGAACTTCTCCACCAGCGAGTCGGGCGCCTGAATGAGCTGCGGGCGGATCTGCGACTGCGGCGGATACGCGGCGAGCCAATCAGCGAACTCGGACGACTTCAGTTCGCCACCTTTGTAGGTCGCGAGCTTGTCGTTGTCCTTGGCGTAACCGAGCGGGTTACGCGCGATGGCCTTGGCCTTGATCGCGATGCCGCTTTCGATCTTCACCTCATTCGCCGACTCGACCTTCGCCAGATAGGTGCTCTCGGCGATGGCGACGTTCCGCTGCTTGGCGATCGGAGCGAACTTCTCGGCGACCTCGGCGTACGGCGAGCGGTAGATGACGTGGTAGCCGAACGAGGTCGGGCAGACCTTGGAGATTTCGCCCGGCTTGATCTCGTTGACGCACTTCTCGAATTCCGGGACCATCATCCCCTTGGCGAACAGTCCAAGGTCACCGCCACGTTCGGCGGCACCCGGCTCATCGCTCTTGGCGGCCAGCTTGGCGAAGTTGGCCGGCGTGGCTTCGGCGCGAATGGCCTCCGCCTTCTTCATGGCGACGGCCTTCTGCTCCGGCGTGGCGCCGGCATCGATCTTGATCAGGATGTGGCGCGCGGCGAGGGCTTCGCCGTTGTTGTAGCGCGTCTCGTCCGGTCCGGGGGAGATGGAATCCCACCCCTTCGACACGTTGTCATAGAACTTCTTGACGCGGATGTTGTCGATGTTCGACCACAGCGCGTAGTCCATGGTCTTCTTGTCGCTGAGCGAATCGCCCTTGGCGCCGGCGAGACCGACCAACTGGTAATTGACCCACAGTTCGGCGATGGAGCGCGCGACATCCTTCTCGAGCGGCGCCTGGGAAGTGCCGAGGATCTCGGCCAACCGCGTCACCGAGAGCTGCTGCTTACCAGCGCTGGCAGCCACATCCGGGCTGGATGAGGCACCACAGGCGATGGCAAAGGCAACGGCGGCGAACGCGGGCAAGCGGTATGATTTCATCGAGTCAGGACTCCGGTACCGGAGTGAAGGTGTGTAGGTAGGACCCGCAAGGCACCGAGCTGGTTGCCTTACAGAGCGAGGGCACGCAACGCGCGCACCAGTCCCTCGAGCATTTCTGCGCCCCCGAGCCTGGTGAGCTTGAGGGCAAGGGGCTGTGTACGACGGACGTCCACCTGGAACTGCACGCCGTGGAACGCCGCCGAAAGCCCCTTGAGGCGCGGAACTGCATCAGCCCTGAAACTAACACGGGCTTCGGATGCCCGCACAAGCACCCCCTCGACACCAAGGGCCGCCCCAAGTACTCGCAGCAGGGCACTGCCGAAGAGAGCCTGCGCGGCCGGAGGCAACGGACCAAAGCGATCGCGGACCTCAGCCTGCAGCGCTTCGATGTGCCCCGGGTCCCGCATCGCCGTGAGGCGACGATACACATCGAGCTTCGCTTCCTGCGCCGTGATGAAGTCGTCGGGGAGATAGGCCGGGTAGTCGAGTGAGACATCGGCCGGAATCCACGACTTCTGCCCATCGCCCTTGCTGAGCTGCGTGACGGTTTCGTCCAGCAGGCGCAGGTACAGATCGAAACCCACGGCGTGCACGAAGCCGGACTGCTCCGGCCCCAGCAGATTACCCGCGCCGCGCATTTCGAGATCCTTGAGGGCGATGCGATAGCCGGACCCAAGTTCGGTGTGATGTTCGAGTACGGCGAGGCGACGCTCGGCGTCATCGTCGATGCGATCGGGCACGAGCAGGTAGCAGTACGCGCGACGGTGCGAGCGGCCGACGCGTCCCCGCAGCTGGTAGAGCTGCGCGAGCCCGAGGTGATCGGCGCGATTGACGAACATCGTGTTGGCGTTGGGCACATCGAGCCCGCTTTCGACGATCAGCGTAGAAACCAGAATGTCCACCTCTCCCTCGACAAACCGGCGCATGACCGATTCGAGCTCGCGCTCCTTCATCTGACCGTGTCCGACCGCGATACGCGCGCGCGGCACGAGACGCTGCAGGTGATCGGCGATGGCGATGATCGTCTCGATGCGATTGTGGACGAAGAAGACCTGGCCACCGCGATCGAGTTCGCGCGAAATGCCTTCCTCGATCAGTCCATCATCCCATGGCTCCACGAACGTGAGCACCGGCGACCGATCGCGCGGCGGCGTGGCCATGATGGTGAGGTCGCGCAGGCCGGCGAGCGACTGGTGCAGCGTGCGCGGAATCGGCGTCGCGGTCAACGTGAGCACGTCCGTCTCCAGCCGCATCTGCTTGAGCCGTTCCTTGTGCTTCACGCCAAAGCGGTGCT
>CAYWCJ010000435.1:0-3783 GCA_964456595.1 uncultured Gemmatimonas sp.
CCGCGCAGCAAGCAGTCCGATAGCGAGACGACCGGTACCTCGGTGGTCAGCGATACGCCGTCCGCATCCAAGCCTGCGCCAAGACGTCGTCCGTCGCGTGCGAAGCCCCGCCCGTCAGATGAGGGCACGGCGTGAGTCGCATGCCCCTCCGGACGATTCTGTTCGGCGTAGTGGCGGTCCTGTCGGCGGGCGTCTGTGTGCGGCTCGGACTTTGGCAGCTCGATCGACTCGCGCAGCGTCGGGAGAAGAACGCCTTGGTGGCGGCGCAACGTTCGACGACGCCGGTCTCGATCAGTGAGCTCCGCAATCAGGATACGAGCGCGATTCACTGGCGTCATGTCACGTTACGCGGCGTCGCGGACTACGGGGCCGAAGTCGTGCACGCGAGTCGCTCGCAAGCGGGCGCGCCAGGGGTGCATCTGCTCACGCCCGTCCGACCGCTCGACGGCACGTGGGGCGACACGTCGGTGCTCGTCTTGCGCGGCTACCTGTACTCCGCTGACGGACGCACGATCGATTGGGCGCAGGCCCGCGAGAGTGACACGCTGACAGTGGATGCACTCGTCATGGAGTACTCACCGACGCGGGATGGCGCGGTGCGCATGCCGAGCACGACGCGCGCTGTGCGATTTGTGGACCGCGATACGTTGCAGCAGATCATGGGCAAGCCACTCGCGCCGTTCGTGCTGCTGGCGTTGGGGGACACGGTACCGCGCGACGTCGTCAAGCCGGCGCGGGTGCCGCCGCCCTCGCTCAGCGAGGGGGCGCACAAGTCGTACGCCTTTCAGTGGTTTGCGTTTGCAACGGTGGCGCTGGTGGGGTTCGTGGCGGTTGCGCGCTCGGATGCGCAGCGCGCGGAACAGAAGCGACTGGGACACTGAACGTGAACGTCATCGAAACCGGTCTTCCCGGTGTGCTGGTACTGGAACCGGTCGTGCACGCTGATGTCCGCGGATACTTCCACGAGGTGTGGAACGACGCGCGTCACGCGGCCGTCGGCGTGTGCGGACCCTTTGTGCAAGACAACTTGTCGTTCTCACGGCGGTCGGTCCTGCGAGGACTGCACCTGCAGTGGCCCGAAGGACAGGGCAAACTGGTCACGGTGCCGGTCGGCGACGTGTTCGATGTCGCCGTAGACGTGCGTCGGGGATCACCGACATTTGGCCGATGGGCCAGCGCGCAGCTTTCGGAGAGCAACCACCGCCAGCTGTGGATTCCGCCGGGCTTTGCGCACGGCTTTGCAGTGATGAGCGAGACCGCCGTCCTGCACTACAAAATCACGTCGCCGTACGTGCCTGCGGCCGAGATTGCGATTGCGTGGAATGATCCCGATATCGGCATCGAATGGCCACTATCGTCGCCGTTACTTTCGCCACGCGATGAAGATGCCCCGCGTCTGGCGATGATCGATCCGTTGCGGTTGCCGCAGTACCGCGGCGCCTGATCGTGCGTTCCGGCTACCGCTGCGTAGTCGGCAGCGGATCGATGCCCGGATCGAATACCGCTGAGGCGGTGCGAAGCAGAATGCGAAGGTCGCGACCAAGCGAGTGCTTGCGGACGTACGCAAGCTCGATCTCCGCGCGGCGTGGATAGGCAAGATGATGTCGGCCGCTGACTGCCCACGCTCCAGTCAAACCCGGGCGCACCGACAGGAGTGTGAGTACCTCGCCTGCGTAATGCCGCAGCTCGTCGGCGACCAACGGACGCGGGCCGACAAGCGACATGTCTCCCACCAGCACATTCCACAGTTGGGGCAGCTCGTCGATGCTGCTCTGCCTCAGCAAGCGGCCTACCCGCGTCACACGAGGGTCGCTGTCTTCAGGAAGCTTGAAGTCGTTCCGCTGATACGCCTCGAACAGTGCGGCGTCCTGCTGCAGCCGGAGCTCGGCATCCGCAGTCATCGTGCGCAGCTTCCAACACCGGAAACGGCGTCCGCCTCGTCCGATGCGTACATGGCCGAAGAGTGGCGAACCGCGGCTTTCGAGACGAATCGCCAGGGCCGCCAGAAGCAGCACCGGGACGGCGACAACCAAGCCCAGCAGCGCGAGCGCGATATCCATCGTCCGCTTGACCGACGTGCGCAGCTGATGGTCTCGCGAGATCGCCATCTGAATGAGCGGATGCTCGCCCTCCCAGATGATCACCGGATCAAGTTGCGCCGAAAGTGTGGTTGGTAGAAGCGCCAACAGCCGACAGCCAAGCGTGATGGCAAGCTCACCGAGCGCATCCATGGCCACTCTGCCAACGGCGCCGGCCACGAGAATCGTGTCGGCGTCGTTCATCCGCACCTGCTCGGAGATGTCGGATGCTGGAATGCCCGCGTAATGCCCGTCCAGATGGACGACGCCAACTACGTCGAAGCGATCTCGAGTGACGATCGCCGGATGCTGAAGTGCGTAGGGAATCTCGTGCAGATTCCCGACCACCACGGCCCGAAACAGTACGGCCCCTTGTGTCTCTGCTGCAAAGGCGGGCGGAACGAGCGTGGCAAGATGCGGTAACTGCTCCTGCACCGTGCGACCGGCCAATTCGTCAAAGATCACGCGTATGTTTTTCGGTCAAGGGGGAGTCAGCCGCACGACACGACAACTCTCATTGCACGGAATATACCACGACAGTGGATGGGGGGTAAACTTGACCCGGTGACGCGCAATACATAGGCTGCCGACCATGCACTCCATGCGTTCGCGACTATGACCGAGACACTCCACGGCTTGCGAGTCGCGATTGTGCATGAGTGGCTCGTGGTGCCAGCCGGCTCCGAACAAGTCCTTCGGGAGTTCGTCTCGCTCTTTCCGCAGGCTGATCTGTTTTGCCTCATCGACGGCCTCTCGGATGCGGATCGGGCTGATCTGGCCGTAGGTCGTCCGCGTACCTCCTTCCTGCAATTCCTCCCGGGCGTCGACGGTTACTATCGGAGTCTGTTGCCGATCATGCCGACGGCGATCGAGTCTCTCGATCTGCGCGCGTACGACATCGTGATCTCGAATTCGCACGCGGTCGCGAAGGGCGTCAAGACGCGCCCCGACACGATGCATCTCTGCCATTGCTGCTCTCCGATGCGCTACGCCTGGGATCTGCGTGAGCAGTACCTCACCGATGCCGGACTCGATCGCGGCGTGCGTGGCTGGCTTGCGCGGCAGATGCTCGAGCGATTGCGCCGATGGGACCTGCGCGCCTCAGAAGGCGTCAACGAATTCGTGGCCATCTCCGAGTTCATCGCCGAGCGAATCCAGCGGGCGTACGGCCGCACGAGCACCGTCGTCTATCCGCCGGTGGACGTCGAGTTCTACGACATCGACGAGTCGGTGGCGCGCGAGGACCACTATGTCGCCGCCTCACGGTTTGTGGCGTACAAGCGGATCCCGGAAATCGTCGCTGCGTTTCGCGAGTTGCCGAATCGTCGACTGGTGGTGATCGGTGATGGGCCTGATCGCGCGCGCGTCGCAGCTGCTGCGGAGAGCAATGTGGTGTTGCTGGGGCGACTGGACCGAGCGGCACTGCGGCACGAGCTACGACGGGCGCGTGCGTTCATCTTTGCCGCCGAAGAGGACTTTGGGATTCTTCCGCTCGAAGCGCAGGCCTGCGGAACGCCGGTGATCGCACTCGGTCGAGGGGGCGCGTTGGAGACGGTGATCGATCAAGGGCCCGCGCGCACCGGACGGTTTTTCGCCGAAGCCTCCCCGGCGTCGATTGCCGCTGCGGTGCGCGCGTTCGAAAACGAGTCGATGCCGACTGCCGCCGCCTGTCGACGCAACGCCGTCGCCTTTTCGACGCCGCGAT
>CAYWCJ010000436.1:0-3781 GCA_964456595.1 uncultured Gemmatimonas sp.
TGTCAGACGGACAGGGCGGCCCGTAAGGCACCCGGGGTGTCCGTGCACAGCGCATCGACACCCAGGTCGCGCAGCATTCGGGCGTGGGCGGGATCGTTCTCCGTCCACGCAATGACGATCGCCCCGCACGCGTGCGCCTCACGAATGAGCGCGGTGTCAATGAGGTGCGCCTGCTGCCAGAGCGCCTCGGCGGCGGCCGGACGAATGATGGCACCGATGTCGAGCGGATAACTCGCGCTGAGGAGCCCGATTGCCGTGCCCGGTCGCCGTGCGCGTACCGCCACGGGAATTCGGTGATCGAAGGAGTGGACGGCGACCGTGGAGGTCGGGTGGCGTTCGAGGCAGGCGACGACGGCATCTTCGATACCGAGGCCTTTGACCTCGATGTAGACCGTGGCGCGTGTGCCCACGAGGTCCAGGACTGCGTCCAGGGAAGGAATCAGCTGCCCGTCGCGCAGCCGATGGGAGTGCAGGGCTTCGAAATCGATCTCGGCGATAGCGACTGACGCCGGCCCCTTCGTGTGGGTACGTCGCCGGACCACCGGGTCGTGGTGTACGACGATCTTGCCATCGCGGGTGGCGTGAACGTCCAGCTCAATGCCGTCCGCACCCTGCGCCAGCGCACGATCGAAAGCGGGCAGGGTGTTTTCCAGGCACTCGCGGGAGGCTCCGCGATGCGCGATGATCTCAAGCATGCCGGCAGGTTAACGTATGGAGACGAGCGTCGTCCAATGCACCAGAGCGTATGATCGAGGCTGAACGGGAGGACGATGCGTCGCTCGATCGGACGCTGATCGAACGATGGCGTGAGGGCGACGAGCGCGCCGCAACGGCCATTGTGCAACGGCACGCGCAAGCGCTTGCCCGTTTCGCGGTGCGACTTGGCATGACGGACGAGGTGGATGAGGTGGTGCAGGATACGTTCGTGCGCGCGTTCTCGGCACTGGACGGGTTTCGCTCGGACAGCTCGCTGCGCACGTGGCTGTTCGCGATCGAGCGACGATTGGTGATCGATCGACGCCGTGCAGGTGCGCGACGAGGGAAGGAAGTGGAGATGGACGAGACGCACTCCGCGACGGGGTACGATGCCTTGGATGTGCTGGTGGCCGATGAGTCGTCGCAGCGGATGATGTTGGCCATCAAGTCGTTGACGCGCATGCAGCGTGAGGTCTTCACACTGCGCGTGCAGGAGGGACGCAGCTACAAGGAGATCGCGGAGATTCTCGATACCTCCGAAGGTGCTGCGCGAGTGCATTATCACAACGCCATGCGGGCCGTGAAGGAGTTCCTCGATGACTGAGTGCGACAACGCCGAGATTCGTGACTTGCTCCCCGACTATGTCGCGGAGATGCTGAGCGCGTCCGACCTGTCTCGCGTCACGATGCACCTGAGCGAGTGCACGCCGTGCCAGCAGGAAGTCGCGCTGCTGCGTGTGGCGCGCGCGGCCCGTCCGCAGGCGGTGCACATCGATGTCGCCGCGATCGTCGCGCTCATCGGCAAGCCGGGTCAACCGACAGCGACGCAGACACCGTCACCGCTTCGCTTGGAGCGTTCGGGTGCGCGCCACAGCGCCACCACGGACAATCGTGGAGGCAGTGCGCCACCCGTCGTTTCGCTGGCTCCGGCGCTTCGGTCATCACGCGCACGTCGTCCGATGTGGCAGATGGCCGCCGTGCTCGGTGTCGTGGCCGTCGGTGGATTGTCGGTGGTCGTCGCGGAGCGCGGCGCATTCGGTTTGCTGAATGGCGGTCGCGCCGATTCGGTGCGCAGCGTCGCCGCGGCCGAACCGATGCGAGGTCCCACGGGCGACAGCGCACCTCCACTGGCCGGTACGTCCAACGGCACGGCGGCGCCTCTCGCGGTGAACAGCGTCGCCGATGCGACCACACGCGCGACGGCATCACGCGCCACGCTGGTGTCGGTGGGTGACCTGAGCGATTACACCGATGCCGAGTTGCAGCGCATGTTCGATCGGATCGACAAGTGGGATGGCGCGACGTCGAGCGAGGTGATGCCGACCTTGCCGATCGTGCCTGTGCCATCGGGAGGATCGGAACGATGAGTGCGCTCGTGAACGGCGCCGTCAGGCAGTCCGGAGGACAGAACGTCGCACCGACGCGGATCGTGCGCCTGGTGCTCGTCGCGACAACCGCGTCGATGCTCGGATCGGCGATGATGGCGACCGAGTCGTACGCGCAGCCGGTGCACGTAGGTGGCCGTGCACGCCAGAGCGGCGTGCAGGCTGGTGAGACTGGTCAGTCTCCGCGACTGTCGGCACCGAAGCGCGCTGAGATGGAGCGTCGTGTGCAGGAGCGCATCAACGAGGTCATCCGCCAGCGGTTGGAACTCGACGATGAGCAGGTGGTCAAGCTGCGTGACGTATCCGGCCGGGTGGAGGACGAACGACGTGCCGTGCGCAACGAAGAGTTGACCACCCGCTTTGCGCTACGACAGGAGCTGCTGGCCGGCGATCGCGTGAATGAGGCTCGCGTTGGCGAACTGCTGGACAGGTTGCCCAAGCTCGAACGTCGTCGCGTGGAGTTGATCGAAGCGGAACAGCGGGAGCTCGCAAAGTTTCTGACACCCTCGCAACGCGCGCGCTATTTCGCGCTGCAGGACGAGCTGCGTCGCAACATGCAGGAGATGCAGCGTCGTCGAATCGGGCTCGATGGACCGCCGGACAGCACGGGAATGCTGCCTCGCCGCCCGATGGGGCGTGGACGTCCGCCCGGGGATGGTCGATAGCCTCACGCAGGTGGAGGGTCGCCGCAGAGCAACGTCACCCACTCGGGCATGCTGTCGGAGGGTGCATTCCGCGGTGGCGTCGCACGCGAGGGGCGTTTACACTTGCTGCACGCGCGGTTGGCGCGCCTGGGTGGCGGAACTGGCAGACGCAACGGACTCAAAATCCGTCGAAGGCAACTTCATACGGGTTCGACCCCCGTCCCGGGCACTGCGAGACTCGAACGCCTGTCGCGGAATTTCCAACGACCTCGGCCTCTCTTCGGAGACGCCGAGGTCGTTCGCGTTGTGTCAGCCGACGTTCCAGTCGGCACGGGCACGCTCCTTGCCATTGCATCATGACTCAGAGTCGAATCGTCTCTCGCCGAGCCTCTCATGTCATTTCCGATCTACCTGTTGGGCGCGCTCTTCGTGGTCGGCGGCATCGCCTGGGGACTGGCCACCGCCGGCGTCTCCACGCGCTACATCGTGATCGCGTGCCTGGTCATGGTTGGCATCGGCATCCTCACGGGCGTCGCCAAAACGCGCATGAAGGATCCACCGTCGCCGTGACGCCACCGGTGACTTTTGTGACACCCGTCGCGTCATGTCACCATGCGCAACCTCTTTTGGGCTCTCTCCCTGGCCCTCGTCATAACGGTGGCCCTCGTCGCCCGCGTCTGGCCGCCGATTCTCTGGTCGCTGGCGATCATCGTGCCAGTCTTCGCGCGCGGTGTGGCCGACATACTGCAAACGAAACAGGCCATTCGACGGAATTTTCCGGTTGTGGGGCACATGCGCTATCTGCTCGAGCTGATCCGCCCCGAGATCAACCAGTATTTCATCGAGTCGAATAGCGACGGTAAACCGTTCAGTCGCAACGATCGCTCCGTCATTTACCAGCGGGCCAAGGGCGAGGTGGACACGCTCCCCTTCGGCACGCAACGTGACGTGTATGCGACCGGCTACGAGTGGATCAATCACTCGCTCGCGCCCGTGCATGTCGATCCCGCCGACGCGCGGGTGCTCGTTGGCGGCCCCGATTGCGCGCTGCCGTAC
>CAYWCJ010000437.1:0-3748 GCA_964456595.1 uncultured Gemmatimonas sp.
CGTAGCTCTCGAGAAAGCGCTGCTCCGCTTCGTCGGCGGTGGCTTTCGCTTCGCGGACGGCAAGTTCGAACGGATACGGATCGAGCGTCAGCAGCACGTCACCTTTGGCAACGCGCATGCCGGGGCGTACGCGCACCGTAGCGACGCGACCGGCGACGTCGGCGCGCAGCTTCACCGCGGCGTCGGAGCGGACCTGGCCGGTGGTGGTGACGCGTAGAATGAGGTCGGCGTCGCGAACCGGCTCCGCCACCACGGGAAGTGCCAGCGTCGACGACGGCGCGCTATCCGCGAAGGCCGCCGCGACCGTCGAATCGGCAGAGGTGCTGGTACTCTCGGCGGCGCCGGTCTTGTTGCACGCCATCGCGCCCAACGCCGCGAGCAGGAGCATCAACGTCCGCAACTGCGCGACACGTCGCCGCACGTCGCTACGCAGGGAGGTCGTCATCAGCGTTGGGGACATGAGAGCATCCTATCAGCGTGGCGGGCAGGCATCGGTACCAGAACAATGCGAACTGTATGAATCGAGCGCCAATCCGAGCGGCACGCTGGCTACCGAACCGCGCTCGATGCGCCCAACGACTGCATCCACGCACGGCTTGGACGGAGGGCGGCCACCCAGTGTCGGTCCCTGAGCTCCATGGTTAGCGCGTTCGGTGCCGGTCCCTGCGAACCCGCAGTCAGCAACTCCGCGTTCAGACTCTCGTCTCCGGTAAGCACGGCATCAAGCAGCGGCAGAGCGAGCGCGCTTTCCGAGGCGCCTCGGCTTTCCGTCCAGATCGATCGCAGCAAGCGTCGACGCTCGGCCGGGCTGGTGCCCTCGCTCCACAGTTCGGCGCATGCCGCTTTAGAACCGGCGAACGCCACGCACGCCGACTTGGCTTGATCGAATCGCAACGAATGCAGAAGCGACAACATTTCGATGCCGAGCCAGTGCGTGTTTTTAGGTTCGAGTCGGCGTGCTTGGTAGGCGGAGCGCTGCGAAGCAGCCGTGTCACCAGTGGACATCCCCAGGATCGACAGGGCCGCGAAGGGGGCCGCATGATGAGGATCGAGTTCCGAAGCCGACCGCAGTGTCGCCTCGGCACCCGAGACTCCGCCCCAGACAATCGCAATCTCTCCGCGAAGTGTTTTCGCCAGCACCGACACCGGCTGCAGTCGTGTGGCGGTATCGGCCAGTCGCAACGCCGACTCGAATGCGCCCTGTCTCAGCTGCAGCGTCGCCAGCGTCACGTAGGGCTGCGCGCGCGCTGAATCCAGTTCGATCGCCCGCTGTGCGGATTGCTCGGCGACTGTTCCCGCCGCGCCGGACAGACCGTCAGTGGTCGTGGCTTCGGAGAATGCCTCGCTCGCCCAGGCGAGTGCGTGGTACGCGCGCGCAGAATTCGGATTGAACTTCGCCGCGCGACTGAACTGTTGCGTGGCAAGTTCAATGTTTGCGCGTGTGCCCACACGCATCTCGCGCGAACCGGCGAGAATGTAGGTCCACGACGAGTCGGGAGTGTTTGCGGAGGAAGGCACGGCCGCGATCGACACTTGTTCAATCGCTCGGATCGAGTCGAATACTTTTGACGCAATGCGTGCGTGCACTTCGGCGAGTTGCTCGAGTGTCGTTTCGACGGAATCGGTCCACGCAACGGTGCGCGAGCTCCCGGTTCTCAGTGCCGAAAATACCCGAAACCGCGGTGACTGCGAAGTGAAGCGGAGAGGGTCCTTCGCCCGCTCGACGGCACCGCCTGAGAACCTGGATGACAATGTGTCGCCGGAGGCAACGGCTGAGACGCTCAACCGCAACTGATACAGAAACCTCTCGTCCGTGGGCGGCGCCGATCCCGACCTCGTCGAAGGTATCGTCTGCTCCGACGCACGTGAGGTCTCCTGCTGAATGCGTACGCCTGTTCGTTCAATGCGCGCAATGTGTACTCCGATCTCCTCAGCGATGATTTCGCCAATGAGATCAGCGTCACCTTCACGGTTCGTGACGAGCTGCTGAACGACAACAACTGAACGATCGTGACCCGAAGTCTCCGAGGCTGGCGTGCACGATGCACACAGCGCGGAGAGTCCTAGCGCGATTGCACAGGCAGCGCGATCGACGACAGTGCGATCAGGCTGGGAACTCCCGGAATGGGCTAGCGTTGCAGTACGATCATTCTTTTCGCGCACGACTCACCGGTGTGGGCGTCATCTCCCTCCATTCGTATCGACGAACGAACTGCAGGTCGTCCTCATCTGCGCGAATAACGTAGACTGCTTCGCGGCCGACTGCGGCCACACGAAGCGACTTGGGCATCTCCACGCGTTCAATGAGCTCGCCGCTGCTGTCGACCACGTCGTAGCTGCGAACGGCTACGCTCTGCGGGAGCCTCCGTTCGATCCAGATCCTTCCCATCGGTGATACGATCGTGCTTCTCGTAAATGGTGGCAGATATGGCGGCCAGGTGTACTTGGATGCGTCAGCGGCAGTCATGGCAACTGGGGGTGGACGCCGTTCCTGACGATTCGGTTTGGGAGCGCTGCCGTCCCGCACCACAAGAATCCCGCCCGGCCGGATCGTGCTCGTCAGATAGGCCTGCTTCTCCGCCTCGTCCACGCGACTCCGTACAAAGGCAAAGGGACGTGAGCTCTCTCGCTGACCGTTCGATCGCACCCAATCAATGTGATAATCAGCGCTCCGTACAAGAGCCACGTCACCAGTTGGCAGCACTGCGACTGCGTCTTCCGCCCACAAGGGCCGATTGTCGACCGTGCGTGTGTAGCCCGCACCTTCGGACTTGGTTATGACGATGCGACCCTTGGGCTCCATCAGCCTGCCGATGGTATCAATTCGCCAGCTCGTGCGGTCGGCTCTGATGACGGTCGACTGTCCCGTCGACCCGCTCCCCTTTGTTGCGGCTGCCGCATCCTCGACTCTGGCATACAGCCTACCGCGTGAATCTGTTCCGAGGACAGATCCGTTGGTGAGTACGCGAGGTGCTCTGCTCAGGCTGACCGGCGCGCCAAAACGTCCGTGCACGTGCATCGGCAACCAACGGAAGTTCCCCATGTCCAAAATCCAAACGCTGTCTCCCGGTACCTGAAAGACTGCGGCGGGGAATCGATACTCCCCCGGACCAGATCCGGTCCGCCCGAGTGCGATCGCGTCTGGACGAGTGAAGTCGATACGCTTGACCACCCCATCCATGATGTCGCTGACGATCACACTCCCGTCGAGAAGTGGCACGACAGACCCCGGGCTAGTGAACGCATCTGCGTGTTCTGAAAAAACGGCTGGTAGCTTTCTGGTGTGGACTTCTGGCTTTGTCTGCGCTCTCGCAGCTGAAACAAGTGCCAGCGTTGCGAGCGAACTTGTCAATGTCCGTGCGATCATGAGGAAGCTTGCTCGCTGAGGAGTTTGGATTTCGGTATAGGTGCTTGGCACCGCCGACGGCGGATGTACAATTGTCGCGCTGATGTACCAATTCAAGTCAAAGCCAATGCGCGGGCTCGGATTGTCCACCGACATATGAGCGGGAGGTCCTCGCGACGCGTCGAGAATCGCGAGGACCGTCCCTGCTCACCGCTTCGCCGCTTCCCAGGTTCGCTGTCCTGAGTCACCGCGGTGCGAGCGACACCACGGTTACGGCTGAATGCAGCAAGTGTCGGGGCCGGGCAGAGAGCAGGCATCCGAGCTGCACCAGGAGAAGAAGACCCAATCGTGATAGATCTTGAACGTTTGCTTGGCTTCCAGCTTCGCTCCGAATGACGGAGC
>CAYWCJ010000438.1:0-3735 GCA_964456595.1 uncultured Gemmatimonas sp.
GCCCCCGTCTCGCCGGTGAGGACATTGAGTCCTGCCGCCAGCGGCAGGGTGACCGCATCGATGACGGCGACGTTTCGGATGCGGAGTTCAACGAGCATGTGTGACGCCGAGTGCGTGAGGAATCAGGCCGTCTCGCCGTCGCGCTCGGAGAGACCGCCCCAACCCAACTTGCGGCGAAGTCGCGTGAAGAATGTTGTGCCCGGAAAGCGGACGATGCGAACCGGAGACGCCGCACGACGAACGACGAGGGCTTCACCACTCGTGAAGGTAGTGCCGACCTGTCCGTCGATCGTTACCAAAAGTTCGGCCGGGCCATCATCCGCACGCACCATCACTTCGACCGACGGCGGCAGCACGAGTGGCCGCATGGCCAGCGTGTGCGGCGACACCGGCGTCAGGACGATGCTCTCGACGGTCGGCACAACGATCGGGCCGCCGGCGGAGAGCGAGTAGCCGGTCGAGCCGGTGGGCGTGGAGATGACCAGACCATCGGCGGAATATGAGCCGATCGGCTCACCGTCCACATAGACCGAGAAACGTACGACGCGCGCGAAGCCGCCCTTGTGGAGCACGACATCGTTGAGCGAGAGCCACTGTGCGCGCTCCACGCCATTGCGATCCAGCGTGGAGGAGCTGAGCGCCATGCGCGCCTCGGGTTCGAATTCGCCGCGCGCGAATCGGCGCACGCCTTCCTCGAAGTCTTCGCCGCTGCAACTGGTGAGAAAGCCGAGTCGTCCGAGGTTGATGCCGAGAATGGGAACTTCGTAGCCGTTCAGAAATCGTGCGCCGCGAAGCAACGTGCCGTCTCCGCCGAGCGTGAGCAGTGCGTCGACCTGCTCCGGATGTTCGAGCCGATCGCCTTCTTCCGCGATCTCCCAGAGTTCTTCTTCGAAGGCGAGTTGGAGTCCGAGTTCCGGAGCGATATCGAGCAACGTTCCAAGGATTGTCGGCAGCCCGACGTATCCGCGATGTCCGACGACGCCGACTCGCATCAACCGGCCATCGCTTCTGATTCGTGCAGCGCGCGCACCCGATCCGCGATGCCGGCGGCGTCGAGTCCGAGCGAGGCCAACTGTTTGGCGCGGGAGGCGGCGTACACGATGCGATCGGGCACGCCGTGCGTGGCGACGCGCACCGTGGGCGCAAGGCGGTTGATGATCGCCGACATGTACGCACCGAATCCGTTGACGACGGTTCCCTCTTCGATCGTCAGCACGTGCGTGTGATCCGACAAGACCGCGTTGAGCGTGACCTCATCGTACGGTTTCAGGTAGCGACAGTTGACCACGGTCACGTCCAACCCTTCCGCCGCCAACGACTCGGCCGCGGCCAGCGACGTATTCACCATGGTGCCGACGGCGAGAATGGCGACTTCGCGACCGCGGCGCAGTACGTCCCACGTGCCGAACGGGGTGGCGGGAATCTTCGAGATCTCGGGGGCGCTGTCGGGTGCGGCATCGCGCGGATAGCGCAGCGAGAACGGACCAGCGGTGTGCTCGACACCGGCGCGCAGGAGGCCAAGCATCTCGGTCGAGTCCTTCGGCGCGGTGACGACCATGCCGGGCACCGCCAGCAGGTACGCGATGTCGTACATGCCCATGTGCGTCTCGCCATCCTCTCCAACGAGTCCGGCGCGATCCATTGCGAAGACGACGGGCAGATGCTGGAGGGCGCAATCGTGAATGATGTTATCGTACCCGCGCTGCAGGAACGTCGAGTAGATCGTGACGACCGGACGCAGACCGCGGGTGGCCATTCCGGCGGCGAATGTCACGGCGTGTCCTTCCGCGATTCCCACGTCGAAGAACCGTTCGGGAAACGCCTTGCCGAACGCGCCCGTGCCGGTCCCACTGGGCATCGCGGCCGTGATCACCACCATATCCTTCCGTTCTGCGCCGAGGTCGGCGAGCCCTTTGCCGAAGACGGCGGTGTAGCCCGGATTCGCCGTCGACGCTTTGAGCTGTTTGCCGGTGGCCGGATCGTGCCCAGGCGGTAGCGCATGCCACTTCTCGCCACTCTCGCCGGCCGGAAACCCTTTTCCCTTCTGGGTGATGACGTGCACCAGTCGCGGCGTGTTCATGGCGCGCACCGCGGTGAACGTTTCGATCAAGGCGTCGATGTCGTGGCCGTCGATCGGACCGAAGTAGCGGAAGCCGAGCTCCTCGAAGAGCACGCCCGGCGTGAGGAACGTCTTCACACTCTCTTCCCACTTTCTGAGCAACGTGCTCGCGCCCTTGAACGGGCCCGGTGCGTTGTCGGCGATCTCGCCGATTTTCGAACGCAGACGGTTGTACAGCGGGTTGCGCTGGATGGACGTGAGGTACTTGTGCATCGCGCCCACGTTTGGCGCGATCGACATTTCGTTGTCATTGAGCACGACGATCATGTCGCGCTCGGAGTGTCCGGCGTTGTTCAAGCCCTCGTAGGCCAGTCCGCACGAGAGTGCGCCGTCACCAAGAATGGCCGCGACCTTGAAATGTTCGCCCATGACATCGCGTCCCGCCGCCATACCCAGCGCGGCGGAGATGGCGGTTGCTGCGTGCCCGGCACCAAACGTGTCGTAGGGGCTCTCGGTGCGCTTGAGAAAGCCTGACAGCCCCTGCTCCTGACGCAGCGACTCCAGTCGATCGTTGCGACCGGTGAGCAGCTTGTGCGGATACGCCTGATGACCCACATCCCACACGATCTGATCCCTCGGCGTATCGAACACCGCGTGCATCGCGATGGTGAGTTCAACGACGCCGAGCCCGGCTCCGATGTGTCCGCCCGTGCGCGAGCACACGTCGATGAGACGCGCACGCACCTCGTCCGCGAGCTGTCGCAGTTCGTCGCGCGTGAGGCCCTTGAGATCGGCCGGGGACTGGATGCCTTCGAGAATGGCCATGGATGTGTCGGATGTGGCGACGCGGTCGATCGACCGTGCAGGTGAGACAACAGTGCAGACCAACGAAATCAGTCGTGACGCGGTGCGGATCAGGAGCGGCGTTCGACGATGAATCGCGCCAGCTGCTCGAGCGTCGGGGTGAGCAACCCTTCGTCCGCGAGCGCCGCGCACCCTTCCTCCACTAACGCTACCGCGCGCTCGATGGCTCCCTCGACACCAAGGAGCGCGGGATAGGTACTCTTGTGCAGCGCCAGATCGCGACCAGCCGTCTTGCCAAGCTGATCGGTCGTCGCCGTCACATCGAGTACATCATCGGCGATCTGGAAGGCAAGACCAATCGCTTCGCCGTAGCAGGCAAGCGCCGCTCGCCTGGCCTCGGTGGCCAACGCCGCCCGCGCCCCAAGAGACACCGACGCAGTGATCAAGGCGCCAGTCTTGAGGCGATGTACACGCTCCAGCGCGTGGAGCGAGAGATGCAGGCCTTCCGCTTCCAGGTCGAGCAATTGCCCACCGATCATGCCGCCGCCACCCGACGCCTCCATCAGGTCGCGCACGATCGCACCGGCCACGTCATCGGGCAACCCGAGCGCCTTGGACGCATGCCAGGCACTGCGAGCAGCGAGCGGCACCATCACCAAGCCGGCGGCCGTCGCCACCGGCACGCCGTACACGCGATGCACCGTCGGTCGCCCCCGACGCACGTCATCGTCGTCCATGCACGGCAGGTCGTCGTGGACGAGCGAGTACGCGTGGACAACTTCGACTGACGCCGCAAGCTCACGCGCGTCCCCCGTGCCGCCGCAGGCGCGATACGCCTCCAGCAGCAGAATCGCGCGCAGCCGCTTCCCCTC
>CAYWCJ010000439.1:0-3719 GCA_964456595.1 uncultured Gemmatimonas sp.
GCTCGAGCACGCCGGTGACGAAGTCGTGGCGCTGCGCGAGCCCGGCGGCACCCCCGCCGGTGATGTGCTGCGCGCCGTGTTGCTCGATCCGGAAGCCACGCTCACCCCCGAGACCGAAGCGCTGCTCTTTGCCGCGTCGCGGGCGCAGTTGGTGGGCCTGGTGATTCGTCCCGCACTGTCACGAGGGGCCGTCGTGCTGGTGGATCGGTTCCTGCTCTCCACCTATGCGTATCAGGGTGCCGGTCGTGGGCTATCCTTGGACGCCCTTCGCGCGTCCAATCAATTGGCGACTGGTGGACTCGCGCCCGACCTCACCCTGCTGCTCTCCATGTCACTCGACGACGCGTTGGCCAGAATGCATTCGCGCGGCTCGCCCGATCGCATGGAGCGCGAGTCACTCGCGTTTCATGCGCGTGTCGCTGAGGCGTTTGTTGCCGCCACCGATCCCGCTTGGCAGGCCCGGTATCCCGAAATCGGCACCGTCGTGACGGTCGACGCCACTGGTGATCCGGCGTCCGTGACGGCGCGGTGCGTGGAGCGCTTGATCGAGCGGTGGCCCGATCGCTTTGGCACGCTGGCGACACCGGCCGCTACCGATGGTCATGGTCATGGTGATGGTCATGGTGATGGTCATGGTGATGGTCATGGTGATGGTCATGGTCATGGTCATGGTCAGCATCACCTGCACGGGACGGACGTCGCGGTCGCGGAGGTGGCGCATGGCTGACGAACTCCCCGACGCACCACGCCCGACCAGTCGACGCTCGCGCGGGGTGGTCGCCGCGACGCTGTTCGTCGGATTGCTGTCGCTCGGCGGATGGTGGGCCGGTCGCGATCTCACCAAGGGTGTGGCCAGGCCGCGATCCACGGTGGGTGGTGCGCACCTGTTCGATCAGGTGGTGGCCGCCGTGACGCGCAATTACGTGGATTCGCTCGATGCGACGGCGCTGTACGACAAGGCGGTCGTCGGAATGCTGCGTGAGCTGAACGACCCGTACACGATGTTCCTCGCCGAGGATCGTCTGAAACGGTTCAACGAGCAGATCAGCGGCACGTACGCTGGCGTGGGGCTGCAGATGGATGTCCGCGACCAGTGGCCGACGGTGATTGAAGCGATTCCCGGCGGCCCGTCGCATCGCGCTGGCATTCTCGCGGGCGACCGCATTGTGAAGGTGGGAACCGAAGCCACCAAAGGATGGTCCACGGGTGAAGCCTCGCGCGCGCTGCGAGGGCCGCCAGGTTCACGCGTGGCACTGGGCATCGAACGTGGCGACCAGCGACTCAGTATCTCGGTGCAGCGCGATACCGTGCATTTGCGCGCGGTACCACACGTGGCGATGCTACCGGGCGCTGTTGGCTACGCGGACATCAAGGTCTTTGGCGCGCAGACCACGACAGAACTGCAGGCCGCCGTGGACTCGCTGGTGAAGCAGGGTGCGCGTTCGCTCGTGCTCGACTTGCGCGGCAATCCCGGCGGACTGTTGGAGCAGGGCGTGGCCGTGTCCGAACTCTTCCTCGACCCGGGACAGAGCATCGTGCAGTTGCGCTCGCGGCCAGGCGGTGCAGCGCAAACGTTCACCGATCGCGAGCAACAGCGTTGGCCCACGCTGCCGATCACGGTACTGGTAGATCGTGGCAGCGCGAGCGCCTCGGAGATCGTCGCCGGCGCGTTGCAGGACCACGATCGCGCACTGGTGCTGGGCACCACGTCATTCGGCAAAGGCAGTGCACAAAACGTTTATCCGCTCGTCTCCGGTGGCGCGCTGCGGCTGACCACGGCACGTTGGTACACGCCGGTCGGACGAAGCATCAACAAGCCGCCGCCACGCAATCGCGACGACGACGATGCCGACAGCGCCGGCGTCGCGCTGCCGGCCGATACGATCCGACCGCGATTCCGCACCGATGCCGGTCGCACGGTGCTTGGTGGTGGTGGCATCACGCCGGATGTCATGGCCGGTGACACGACCACGCCAATGCCGGTGCAGGGGCTCGCGCGCGCGATGGGAAAGCACCTTGGCTCGTACCGCGACGCCCTCGCGAAACAGGCTGCGTTACTCAAGCGCTCAATGAAGTCGCCGGCGGATCCGGTGACCCCGGCGATGCTCAATGCGCTCTACGCGGACCTGCAGGCGCGCGAGGTCGCACCCGATCGCAAAGTCTTCGATACGGCCTCGCCCTGGATCGCGCGGTCGCTTGGTTACGAGATGACGCGGGTCGCATTTGGCGCGGACGCGGAGTTCTTGCGCCGTACGCAGGACGATGTGGTGCTGCAGCGGGCCGCGGCGCTCATGCAGGGGTCGAGGTCGCCGCGCGATGTGTTTGCGCGGCTCGAGCAGCAGAAGGCGATCGAGGTGCCGGCGTCGCCGTAGAACAGCGCGGCGCAAACCCACCACCCGACCGGAACTCGCAAGCAACTACCGAGTCTCCAGTGGTGGGTTCGGGTTTTGAGCTTCCGGTTACATGCCTGGCAGCTTCGTCACGACCTTCACGCCCTTGGGTGGAGTGAAGCGGAACGCATTCTTCGGCAGTGTCGCGTCGGGTGACCACGTGGTCAGCGTGATCGTGCGATCGACACCCTGTTGGTCGATCACCTGGACGCGAATAGGGCGCGGGTAATTGTCGTCGAGCCACAGCGTGGCTTTCTGAAAGGGTACGCTACCAGCAGTCCTGGGGAGCAGTTGCACGCGATGCGTGGCGCGACCATCGATGGTCACCGCTTCACCACCGCTGATCGTGAATGACTTGCGCGGCGCTTCCAGCAACTGACCGAGCAAATCGGCGACGATGGCGCCATCGGTGTCCGCAGGCAACTTGAGCACCTGTCCAGGTGTGCTGCTGGGCAGGTAGACCCAGAGCGACTTCCCGTCGCCAACGATGCGATCGCCCACCGGATCGGTGAAGGTGATCGAGACCTTGCCTGGCCGCTGCTGCTGAAACAGCCCGCGCGACAACGCCGTCCGCCCAAGGATCGGGTTGGTGATCTTCTGCTCGAACTGTGCCTCGAGCGTGTTCTGCGCCGCCCAAGCCTTGGCCACTCTCTCGTACGCAGCATCAGCCGCCGGCTGTGCGGACGCGCCGACACTGCGCACGGTGAGCCCCAGCACCAAAGCAGCAACGTGCGCGCACCCGAAACCCACCACCCGAACTCGAAGCCCGACCCTTGGTGGTTGCAGTTGTAGAACCGATCTCGTAGTCATCCTCGTTGCTACCCCGCGCGCGGTGTCGCGTGCCTTCACTCGGTGACGGCCGTCGCGAGCTTGGGCGTCGGCGCGATCTCCCGTCCAATCGCCCCCGCAATGAGTCGCAACTGCTTCACCAGCTCCGTGAACTGGTCCGGGTACAACGACTGCGCGCCATCCGACAACGCCTGGTCGGGCGTCGGATGCACTTCCACGAGAATGCCATCGGCACCCGCCGCGACGGCCGCCCGCGCCATCGGCGTGACCTTGTCGCGCAAGCCAGTGCCGTGACTCGGATCAGCCACGATCGGGAGGTGCGACAGCTTGTGTACGACCGGAATCGCCGTGAGATCGAACAGGTTGCGCGTCGCGGAATCGAACGTGCGCACGCCGCGCTCGCAGAGAATCACGTGCGGATTGCCTTCCGCAAGAATGTACTCGGCGCTCAGCAACAGATCGTTGATCGTGGCCGCCATGCCGCGCTTGAGCAACACCGGCTTGCCGATCTTTCCGACATGACGCAGCAGCGAATAGTTC
>CAYWCJ010000440.1:0-3715 GCA_964456595.1 uncultured Gemmatimonas sp.
GGACATGACATCCAGTCGCGTCGTCCACCGCATCCCGTCGGGAAGCGCCGTCTGCATCCCCAGACGTCCCCCACGGGACGGCGCGGCCACCGGCACGATCTCGTGCATCCATCGAAACCGACTGTTCGGAACGGGTGTGTCCAGCACGCTGGCAACGTCGCTGCCCAGTTCTGCGATGACGTCGTACGCGTCCGCCGGATGCACCACGTGCAGCGAACGGATGTCGCCAGGCCCGGATACCACCAGCGATAGCACCAGCAGTGATCGCGTCGAAGCGGGCAACCACGCGCCGGAACCCATCGGGCCGCACACCGCTTCATGGCCACGAAAGCGCACGAAGAAGCGTCGGGCATCCGGTGCCGACAGGCTGTGACTCACCAGCGCGCGCACCGTGGTGGTGTCACACCGATCCGTGATCTGCGTGCGTAACGCCGAGATTTCGGCGCGCGTTCGAACCAGCGCCATCGAGAGGAGCGCGTGTCGCTGGGTGTGGTCCCGGCGCGCGGCGCTCCATTCGATGGGTACACGCACCGTCGCCCACAACAGCATTGATCCCAGCAACACGGACACGACCAGTCCCACGCGTGCCCGACGACGGGGGCGCGCCTGCAGACCCGACCAGATGTCGGCAACGTGTCCAGCGACGGTCAGTGGCATCACCCTGAGTATCGGTCGACACGCGGTCACGCTTGAAGGTCGGACTTACGGAAGTTGCCGCTGGTGGTGGATACTTCAGCAGAGGGGTCAATCCCTCCGTCGTTCAAACTGGCGTGAAAAAACCACTGCCTCGTGAGCAGCGTCTGCCAGCCCCCGCTGATTTCTCTCCGCCTGCTCCACCACATGCGCGCGTTCTGTCTTCTGCTCCTGGTGCCAACGCTGCTGTCCGCCCAGACACGGACACGTGGGCGAGCGCTGGGCATCCCGTTTCCCGGAACACCCGGCACCAATAACGCCATCACCGACGTTCCCGGTGTGGCTGTGGGACACGCAACGATCATACGAGGTGCTGCTGGTCCGGTCGTTTCAGGTCAAGGACCTGTTCGCACGGGCGTCACAGCGATTCTCCCGCGCGCCAAAGGCGACTGGGATTTCGTCATGGCCGCCACGTTCAACCAGAACGGCAACGGCGACATGACGGGCGTCAACTGGGTGAAGGAGTCTGGCTTTCTGGAAGGCCCGATCCTCATCACGGGCACACACAGCGTTGGGACGGTGCGCGACGCCGCTATCGGATGGCAAATCAAGGAAGGGCGCACGTTCGTCTTCACCTACCCGTTGGTGGCTGAGACATTTGACGCGCTCAACGATGCCAACGGCGGACATGTGAAGGCGGAGCATGCGTGGGAGGCTTTGGACGCGGCGCAGTCAGGGTTGGTGCAAGAAGGTTCCGTGGGCGGCGGTACAGGCATGATGTGCAATGGGTTCAAAGGCGGCATCGGCACGTCGTCTCGCCAGATTCCCAGGCGTGAAGGCGGTGTCTACACGCTCGGCGTGCTGGTGCAGTGCAACTACAGTGGCGATCTCGCGGTGCTTGGGGCGCCGGTCGGCCGAGAGCTGGGCCCATTGGGCAGCATATGCAGCACCCTCAGCGGCTCACCCACGCGAGCCTGGTTGGGTGGCGTACAAAAGTGCAGTGCAACTCCTTCGCGCGACGACCCTGACAACAGCATCTCCGGTCGCGGCTCAATCATCATCGTCATTGCGACCGACGCGCCGATGTTGCCACACCAACTCGAACGCATCGCCAAGCGCGCCGGCATGGGACTTGGAAAGCTCGGCAGCGCCGCGGGCAACAGCTCTGGCGATCTCTTTCTGGCGTTTTCCACGGCCAATCGTTCCACCGCGGACGACCGCGATGTGCGGTCGATGACCATGCTGCCCAACGAAGCGCTCAATGCGTATTTCCGCGCGACGATCGATGCGACGGAAGAAGCGGTCGTGAACGCGATGCTCGCGGCGGAGACGATGATAGGTGCCGATGGATTGCGCGCCACGGGGCTGTCGGCAGACGCGCTGGTGCAGGCACTGCGCAAGTACGGCCGAATGCCGTGAACGCCGAATCGCAAACGCGCGTGTACGAACTTCCCGCGCAGCTCTCCGGCTCGGGCCCGGGACGCTCGCTCTCACCATCGATCCATTGGGGTACTCAGGTATGACGGCACCAGGCAAACAACGATCCGTCCCGAAAGGCGTGCGCTCGGGCAGAACACGCGTCAAGCAACTGGCCGCCATTGCCGGCGCCGCGTTGGTTGGCATGGCAGCGCTGCGTCATGACGAACCGCTCGTGGCGCAGGACGCGGCACCCGTCTTCACCAAAGATGTCGCGCCCATTCTCTACAAGAACTGCACGACCTGCCATCGCCCCGGCGGACTCGGGCCCTTCTCGCTGATGGAGTACGACAGCGCGAAGGCGAACATCAAGGAAATGAAGGACGCGGTGAAGACCGGCTTCATGCCGCCGTGGCACGCGGAAGGGCCGCACGGCACGTTCCTCAACGATCGACGCCTCTCCGACCTGGAAAAGGGGACGATCATCCGCTGGATCGACGCTGGCGCAAAGAAGGGGGACGTGAAGTCGATGCCCGCCGCGCCGGTGTACCCGAGCAGCTGGGAGTTGGGCTCGCCCGACGCGGTCGTCACCATGAAGGAGGAGTTCACCGTGCCGGCGTCAGGCACGGTCGAGTATCAGTACTTCGAGATCCCCACCAACTTCACCGAAGACAAGTGGGTGCAGGCGATCGAGTTCATGCCCGGCGCTCGGGAAGTCGTGCATCATGTGCTGGTGTATGCCAAGGTGCCACCACCGCCTGCGGTTGCTGGAGCAGCGCCGGCGGCACCACCTGCGGCGCGGCCCGCCGGCACACCCGCGCCGCGTCCACTGTTTCTCAACAAGCCCGAATACGAGACGCCCCCCGACCCGCCGCGCATGGATTCCCTCCATGGGCCGCCGCGCCGACTGGGCGTGCTCATCGGCGGCACGGCGCCGGGCACCAACGTGATGCGCTTCCCCGAGGGCACCGCGCTCAAGATCCGCGCTGGCACCATCCTCACGTTTCAAATGCATTACACGGCGCGCGGCCACGAGATGCACGACCGCACCAGCGTCGGCTTCAAGTTCGCCTCAAGCGCGCCGGACGAAGAGATCCGCATGAGCGCGTTCATCAACGGCGGCTTTACGCTGCCGGCCGGCGCCAAGGATGTCGCCGTGGCGTCGGAGCTCGAGCCCACACAGAACGTGAAGATCTGGGGTCTGCTGCCGCACACACACCTGCGCGGTACGCGCTGGAAGTACACACTCGAGAAGCCCGATGGGACGTCGCAAGTCGTGCTCGATGTGCCGCGCTACGACTTCAATTGGCAGACGTATTACTTCTTCGCCACCCCGCTCGAGATGCCCGCCGGTTCCAAGCTCAAGTCGGTGGCCTGGTACGATAACTCGGTCACGAGCAAGAGCAATCCGGACGCCAGCAAGGACGTGAAGTGGGGCGACCAGACGTGGGAAGAGATGCAGTACACGGGATATCTGTACAGCGTCAGCGGTCAGCGGCGTACAGCACCAGCGAAGTAGCTGCACGCGCGCGATACCGTTGGTGATGCGTATTTTCGCCCGTCCGTCCCTCGGCGTTGGCTTCCCGTCGCTGAAGACGCTCCGCCTCGCGTTCGCTACTCTGTCGTTGGGCTGCGAGGTGCACACTGCCGCCGCGCAGACCGCACA
>CAYWCJ010000441.1:0-3701 GCA_964456595.1 uncultured Gemmatimonas sp.
AACGCTCGTCCTCGACGAGCCACGTCGAACGCGCGCGCTGGTGGCGCGCGCGCGTGGCACCGCCGTGTTGAGGGCGATGATCGATACGGCGGTGGCGCGACTGACAGTCGTCGTGGAACCGGCAACCCCATCGATCGCGCGCCTTGCGCCGGACACGATTGTTCCCGGCGCGACGATTCGCATCGACGGGGAGAATTTCACGTATGGGGTCGATGGTCTGGATGTCACCGTCGCCGGCGTGAAGGCGACCGTGCTCAGCGCCACACCCACGCAGATCGACGCCATTCTGCCGATTGGTGCACTGCCCTGTCAGGCGGCGGGGATGCACACAGTGAAAGTCAGCATCGCTGCCAACAGCAGTCAGCGGAGCGCACCACTACGCGTCGCCAAGCGCATCTCGCAAGCGCGTGGTGAGTCGGCCAACATGCTCGCGGCAGACGACGTGCGCTGCACCGAACTGGTCGCACCCTCGGCCGCATCGTCCTCCGCCAGCACGCGCGCGAAGTACGTCGTCGCCGTCATCAACACGAGCGTGACTGCGGCGGCAACGTCGGGTTTTGAACTGCGGGGCGCCGGTACCGGTGCGCTGGCCGGACAGATCGCCGTCTCGCGCGCACCGCTCGCAGCGCAGCCTGCGGCGTCGGCGCTGCCGCTCCCGTCGATGGGCTCGTCGGCCACCGCGTTGCCGCTCACGACCGTACCCGAACGGCTCGCCGAAGGACGTCACGACGACTTCCTCGAAGCACAGCGAACGTTGGCCCGCGCTGCCGGCCAGCCGTCGATCGCGTGGCGCGCTCGCGCGGCGCTCCGATCGTCGTCAGGATCGGCGCGTGGATCGTCGCCAGGATCGGCGCGTGGACTATCGACGGCGCGGGCGCCCGTCGCGGTTGGCGACACGCTGACCATGAAGGCGCTGTACAGCAGCTGCAGCACCGGGCGCGATATCCGTGCACGCGTCGTGTACTCGGGCACGCGCTCACTCGTACTCGAAGATGTGCTGTCGCCGCGCGCCGGTCAGCTCGATGCGCAGTATCGCCAGATCGGTGACGAGTTCGATCGGGTGCAGTATCCCTTGCTGCAGTCGCGTATCGGCGATCCGTTGGCGATGAACAGCGCCATGGACGGGGATGGTCGCGTCACGATGCTCTTCACGCGTTTCGTGAACGACTCGCTGCCAGGCATCGCGGGCTATGTGACGGCCTGCAATTTCTACGCAAAAAGCATCTTCGCCGGCAGCAACGAAGATGAAATCTTTTACGCGCGCGTTCCGTCGGCCGTGGAGTCGCCGACCGACTGGCGACGCACGATGCGCAGCACCGTGATGCACGAAGCCAAGCACCTGGCAGCGTTTGCCGAACGCTTCGCGCAGGACGTGCCGCTCGAGGAAGCCTGGCTCGAGGAGAGCACGGCCCGTATCGCGGAGGAGTTGTACTCGCGCACGTTCAGCAATGGCGGACTGTGGAAGGGGAATGTCGGCTTTTCGACGACGGTGCGCTGCGAGGTGTATCAGTGCGACGATCGCCCGCTCATGATGTGGAAGCACTTCTCGGTGCTGCAGCAATACCTGCGTGGTGTGGACACGCTCACGCCAATCGGTGCGGCCGCCAGCGGTGACTTCACCTACTACGCCAGCGGTTGGTCGCTCGTGCGCTGGGCGGCCGATCAATACGCCACGGACGAATCGGCTTGGCTCAAGGCGCTCGTGCGCGGCGGCGCATTGACCGGTTTGGCCAATCTTGCCCAGCGCACGGGTCGTCCCGCTGTCGAGATGCTCGCCGACTGGGCGTTGGCCAACGCGGTCGACGATCTCGCCGGATTCACGCCCAAACGCGCACAGCTCACCTTCCCCAGCTGGAACGTCGCCGATGTGATGGGCGGGCTGGCGGGCACGTATCCGATGAGTTTTCTCGCCGCCCCGCTCAAGGCCCGCGCGATGAGTTTTGGAGCGTTTGCACTCCCCGTGACGCGACTGCGTGCCTTTTCCAGCAGCTACTTCAGCTTCGACGGCGAGCAGCTGGGCAGCCAACTGCTCGAGCTTCGCGGCGAGAATGGTGCGGCGGTGCCGCCGACGTCTTTGCGCGTCGCGATAGTACGGGTGGAGTAGTTCCGTCGAAAGCGTGTTGCGTGAATGAACACATTGCTTATTGCGTGCAGTCGACGGGCTGCACGTCGCATCTGCAGGATCGCCCTCGCCATGGGACAACGATAATAGTTGTCATCAGCTAAGCTGGCGGCGCAGCTCGGCTGATCTGTGTCGCAGATCGCACAATCAGTGAACGCGAGCGTTTAGTCCCGGATAGACGCGCAGTTTTCACCGTCCATCCCATCTGGCGCGCCTCGTTGTGACAGTAGGCGGGGGCACTCAGACACTGAATCGGACTGGCGCATGTCTGACGGCAGGTCTTCGCGCAGTCACCAGACCGTGACTTGAGTGTTCTGGCAATTCGTGATTCACGGCACAGTGCGTGCACCCAAGGGTTCGCAATGTGCATTCCCTCGGCCTGCACAAAGACAGATCGAGCGCATTGCGACGCGCCATCACTCCGGGACCGTCATGAGAGATTGGGTGAAGGGACTGGCTCGACGGGCGTTGTTGACGGATGGCGTCAGACGCCTCACGCTCAGCGTGGCGAACGGTCAGGTGGACGAACAGGCGATCGCCGAGCTGTGGCTTGGCTGGGGGAACCCGCAGTGGTCGGCCACCAGTGACATGCTCTCCGTGCTGGCCTCACACATGCTGCGCCCTGCGACGCGCACGGTGCTCGAGTGCGGCTCGGGCGTGAGCACGATCGTCATGGGAATCGCCGCCGAGTTCACCGGCGCGCAGGTCGTGTCACTGGAAGCCGACGCGGAGTGGCATGCACAGATGTCGCGCACCATCGAACGCTTCAACCTGCGCAACGTCGACATCCGCCACGCGCCGATCGAGCGTCAAGCGGCGGCGGACTGGTATGCGGCTCCCGCGGTCGCCGACCTGAGCCGTGTGGACCTCTTCGTTTGCGACGGTCCGCGTGGCGAGACGCGCGGTGGTCGCTCTGGTGCGTTGGCGCACGTCGTGCCGCTGCTGGCCGGTAACGCGACGATTGTCATCGACGATGTGCATCGTGCACCCGAGCGCGAGTTGGCGGCCCGCTTTCGGGATGCGACCGACGGTCGCGAGGTGCAGTGGGGACGTCCGAGTCGGCAGTTTGCCGTGATCGACACCACGGCAGTCCACGCACCGCTCGCAGACCCGTACGCGGACATGGGAGTGCTCAAGGCACCGCGATCACGCGAGCCCGCAGCGTTGCGCATCGGATAGCTCGCGTTGACTTGAACAACGGTTGCGAGCGATACCCGATCGACCGTCGCCTTACCCGCGCGCGCGGACAAAGGCCAGCGCGGCGCGCAGACGGTCCATGGCCAGCACGGCGATAGCGCCGGCGTATGCGGCGGCGCCTACGGCGACGCACACCGCCAGACGAAGCGCCGGCGCGATCGCATCTCCGGCCAGCCACAGTCGCACGCCGTACACCGCGCCCGACATCAGCAGCGTGGCGAACGTGATCGGCCATAACCGGCGCGCGATCGTCATCAGCGACAGCTCGATGTCGCGCGACGCCTCATGGATCTGGAAAGCGACGAGAAACGGATAGAGCGTCGTCCACACCAGTGCCACGGCCACGGCACCGTATCGGCTGGCGAAGAGGAAGGCCAACGGC